>NZ_JBJHAQ010000033.1:0-42585 GCF_054051115.1 Modestobacter sp. SYSU DS0904
GCGCTGAGGGCGGGTTCCCGGCACGGAACCCGCCCTCAGCGCACGTCACCCCGAGTTGCGCAGGGCGGTGGCGACGCCGTTGATCGCCAGCTGGATGCAGCGGCGCACCAGGTCGTCGTCGTCGCCGGCCCGGCGGCGGCGCAGCATCTCCACCTGCAGGTGGTGCAGCGGCTCCAGGTAGGGGAACCGGTTGCGGATCGACCGGGCCAGCGACGGGTTGTCGGCCAGCAGGTGGTCGTCGCCGGTGATGGCCAGCAGCATCCGCACGGTGCGCTCGTGCTCGGCGGTGATCTGCCCGAACACCAGCTCGCGCAGCTCCGGGTCGGGCACCAGCGAGGCGTACCGGGCAGCCAGCTCCAGGTCGGTCTTGGCCAGCACCATGCCCATGTTCGACAGCACGGTGCGGAAGAACGGCCAGCGCCGGTGCAGGTCCTGTAGCCGCGCCAGGCGCTCCTCGCGCCCGTCCGGACCGTCCCCGTCGACCCAGGACTCCAGCGCCGAGCCGGTGCCGTACCAGCCGGGCAGCATGATCCGCGTCTGCGACCAGCTGAACACCCACGGGATCGCCCGCAGGTCGGTGATCTTGTCGCCGGCCTTGCGGGATGGCGGGCGGCTGCCGATGTTCAGCTCGGACAGCTCCCGGATCGGGGTGGCCGCGCGGAACCACTCGACGAAGCCCGGGGTCTCGTGGACCAGCGCGCTGTAGGCCCGGCGGGCCCGCTCGGCGAGGTCGCCGAGGAGCGCGTAGGTCTCCTCCGCGTCCGCGTCCAGGCCCTCGGTGTCCAGCAGCGTCGACTCCAGGGTCGCCGCGACCAGCGCCTCCAGGTTGCGGCGGGCGAGGTCGGGGGTGGAGTACTTGGCGGCGATGACCTCCCCCTGCTCGGTGATCCGCAGCTGGCCGGCGACCGAGCCCGGCGGCTGGGCCTTGATCGCCTCGTAGCTGGGGCCGCCGCCGCGGCCCACCGTGCCGCCGCGGCCGTGGAACAGCCGCAGCCGGATGCCGTTGGCCCGGGCCACCTCGACCAGCTCCAGCTCGGCCCGGTACAACGCCCAGTTGGCGGCCAGGTAGCCGCCGTCCTTGTTGCTGTCGGAGTAGCCGAGCATGACCTCCTGCTGGTCACCCCGGTTGGCGACCAGCGCCCGGTACAGCGGCTGGTCGAGCATCGCGGTGAGGGTGGCGCCGGCGGCCTGCAGGTCGTCGATCGTCTCGAACAGCGGGGAGATGCCGATCGGGCAGCGCGGACCGTCGTCGCCGTCCGGGTCGAGCAGGCCGACCTCCTTGAGCAGGACGGCGACCTCCAGCACGTCGCTGACCGACTCGCACATGCTGATCACGTAGTTCGGGATGGTGCGCGGGCCCAGCAGCGCGACCTGCTCGGCGGCGGCGACCAGCAGGTCCAGCTCACCGCGGGCCAGCTCCGACAGGTCGGCGTCCCGGCGCACCAGCGGCCGGCGCATCCGCAGCTCCCTGGTGAGCAGCTCGACCCGGGCCGCCTCGTCCAGCGCGGTGTAGTCCTCGCAGACCCCCGCCCACGCCAGCAGCTCGCCGAGCACCTCCTCGTGCACCGAGGAGTTCTGCCGCATGTCCAGCCCGCACAGGTGGAAGCCGAAGACCTCCACCGCGTCGCGCAGCCGGGCCAGCCGATCGTCGGCCAGCGCCCCCGCGCCGTGGCTGCGCAGCGACGTGTCCAGGGTCGTCAGGTCGGCCAGCAGCTCCTCGGGCGCGTCGTAGGGCCGCAGCTCGATCTCCGGCGGCTGGCCCGGCACCGAGCCGAGCACCCGCCGGGCGGTCGCCGCCAGGCGTGCGTGCATGCCCCGCAGCGCCCGCCGGTAGGGCTCGTCGGCGCGGAACGGGGACTCGTCGCGCGCGGCGTCGGCCAGCGCGTAGACCTCCGCCGTGGGGCGGACCAGCCGGTCGGACATCGACAGCTCGGCGCCCAGCGCGATCAGCTCGGCCAGGTGGTGCTCCAGGGCCGTCGCCGCCTGCCGGGTGGTGGCCCGGCGGACGGCGTCGGCGGTGACGAACGGGTTGCCGTCGCGGTCCCCGCCGATCCAGGAGCCCGGCTGCAGCATCGGCTCGCGCAGCAGGTCGGCGTCGGGCCACCGCTCGCGCAGGGCCTGGCGCAGCTCGGTGTTGATCGCCGGGACGACGTCGAACAGCGACAGCTCGTAGTAGCGCAGCGCCTCGTCGATCTCGTCGGCCAGCCGCAGCCGGCTCAGCCGCAGCAGCGCCGTCTGCCAGAGGGTGAGCACCTGGCGGGACAGCCGGGCCGACCACGCCGGGTCGTCGGCGTCCCCGGTCTCCTGGCTGCGCTGCCGGATCAGCTCGCTGACCTGCCGCTGGACCTGGGAGATGGTGCGCCGGCGGGTCTCGGTCGGGTGCGCGGTGACCACCGGGACGACCAGGGCGCCGGCCAGCTCGCGCGCGACCGTGCCGCCGTCCAGGCCGGCCTCGTCGAGCAGCTGCAGCGACGCGGCCAGGCTGCCCTTCTGCGGCGGGGAGCCCTCGCGCCGGTGGTGCCGACGGCGCCGCTCGTGGTGCACGTCCTCGGCGATGTTGGCCAGCAGCGAGAAGTGGCTGAACGCCCGGACGACGTGGTTGGCGCTGCGCGGGTCGAGCCCGGCGAGGCGCTCGGCGAGCTGGGAGCGGTCCCGCTCGTCGCGCCGGATCTCGAACGCCTCCACGCGGGTGGACTCGACCAGCTCGAGCACCTCCGGGCCGGCCTGCTCGGCGATCACCTCGCCGAGCACCCGGCCGAGCAGCCGGATGTCGTCGCGGAGCTGGAGGTCGTCGGTGCGGTCGTCGGGCACGGCCTGGCCCCCGGGGGTGCGGAGGTAGGCGACGTCGACAGTGGCTTCGGACACGTGAGGAGTATCCGGGCCGGGTGTGTCCGGCCCGTGACGGGGCAGGATCACGGCATGACCGCACTGCCCACCGAGCCTGCCGACCCGACGCCCGCCGAGCACGGCGAGGGCCCCATCTGGGACGCCGACCGCGGAGAGCTGCTCTGGGTCGACATCACCGCCGGGCTGGTCCGCCGTGGCCGGGTCGACGCCGACGGCACCGTCCGTGAGCTGACGGCGCACCGGGGCGGGGACACCGTCGGCGTCGTCGTCCCGGCCGCCGGGGGCGGCTGGCTGCTGGGCGCCGGCGGCGGGTTCACCCACCTCTCCCCCGACGGCGAGGCGCGGGTGCTGCTGGAGCTGCGCAGCGAGGGCGGGACGACGCAGGGCTCCGCGGACGGACGACCGGGCACCCGGATGAACGACGGCGCCTGCGACCGGGCCGGGCGGTTCTTCGCCGGCACGATGGCCTTCGACGAGTCGCCGGGCGCCGGGCGGCTCTACCGGATCGACCTCGACGGCACGGTCACGCTGGTGCTGCCCGGGCTCACCATCTCCAACGGCCTGGGCTGGTCGCCCGACGACCGGACCGCCTACCTGTCGGACTCCGGGGACTCCGTCGTGTGGGCCTTCGACTACGACCTGGCCAGCGGCCAGCTGTCGGGGCGGCGGGAGTTCCTGCGGTTCGACGGGTCGGTCGGCGTCGCCGACGGGCTGGTCGTCGACGACGAGGGCTGCGTGTGGACCGCGATGTGGGGCGGGCACGCGGTACGCCGCTGGTCGCCGTCCGGTGAGCTGCTGGCCGTGGTCGACGTCCCCACCGAGAACGTGACCAGCTGCTGCTTCGCCGGACCGGAGCGCGACCTGCTGGTGATCAGCACCTCCGCGCACGGGCTGGACTACGCCGCCCGCACCGCGCAGCCGGAGGCCGGGCGGCTGTTCACCGCCCGGCCCGGGGTGACCGGCCCGGCCGCGTACCCCTACCGCGGCCCGCTCACCGACCTGCGCCAGGCCTGAGCCCCCGACGGCCGCGCCGCCGGGGGCCCGGGCGTCAGACGCGCTCGGACTTGAGCGCCTCGCGCATGCTGACCTTGCCGCTGGTGCGCAGCAGCGCGCCGGAGTAGATGCGGCCGCCGATCCGCACCACCGCGGCGATCGCCAGCAGCATCAGCACGACGGCGACGGCGACCTCCCACCACGCCGCCTCCCCGGCGGCCATCCGCACCGGCATCACCATCGGCGAGAGCCCCGGCACGAACGACGTGACCGTGGCCAGCGTGCTGGCCGGGTCCTGGGCGGCCTGGATGGCGATGACGAAGCCGGCCACCAGCAGGATCGTCGTCGGGGTGATCACCGTGCCGAGGTCCTCCTGCCGGCTGACCAGCGAGGCGGCCGCGGCGAACACCGAGGCGTAGAAGGCGTAGCCGAGCACGAACCAGGCGATCACGGTGACCACCGGCCCGATGACGTCACCGGGCAGCGCGACGACGTCGAAGGCCAGCGCCCCGACCACGCCGATCACCGCCACGAGCAGGATCTGCGCCAGGCCCAGCAGCCCCAGCCCGATCACCTTGCCGGCGAGCAGCTGCCAGGGCCGCATGGTGGCCAGCAGCAGCTCGACCACCCGGCTGGACTTCTCCTCGACCACGCCCTGGGCCACGAACTGCCCGAACAGGATGATCAGGCTGTAGAGGACGACCACGCCGACCAGCGCGACGATCGTCGCGGCCAGCCGGTCGTCGGCGTCGGCGTCCAGCGAGACCAGCTCGACCTCCGGAGCCGGCTGCAGCTGCACCCCGGCCTGGTCGAGCTGGGTGGCCATCGCCAGGTTGCCCAGGGCGCCCTGCACGAGGCTGCGGGTGTCCTCACCCCCGCTGTCGACCAGCAGCTCGGGCTGCTGCCCCGACGGGCTCAGCAGGGCACCGTCGACGTCCTCGTCCGCCACCGCCGCCCGGGCCGCGGCCTCGTCGTCGAACTCGACGACGGTGACCTCGGTGCCCAGCGCCTCACCCTGGGACTCCAGGGCCGCGGTGACCGCCGGGTCGCCGCCGACGACGCCGATCCGCGTCTCGTCCGTGCCGCTGTTGATCACCACCTGGAACACCAGCATGCCGACGATCAGCACGATCAGGACGGCGGAGCCGATCAGGAAGTTCTTGTCGCGGATCCGGGTCGAGACCTCGCGGGCGGCGACCAGGCGGACCAGCGCCGCCGGGCTCTGCCGGCGGATCTCGGGCCGTGCCGGGGCGCTCACGCCGCCACCGCCACGGGGGGCGCGGGGGTGCTGACCGCGTCGCGGAACAGCTCGACCAGGGTGGGTTCGCGCCAGGCGAAGTGGTTCACCCGGCCGGTGGCGACCGCGGTGTGCAGCACCTGCTGGTCGTCGGCGTCGGGCGCCAGCTCCAGCACCGTGTCACCGCGGCTCTCGGAGACCACCCGGACGCCGGGGAGGCCGGCGGCCCAGCCGGCCGGGGCGTCGGGGACGACGACGCGCAGCTGGCGGCCCTGGGCCGAGGAGCGCAGCTCGGCGACCGTGCCGGTGGCGACCATCGAGCCACGGGCCAGGATGCCGACGGCGTCGCACAGCCGCTCGACGAGGTCCAGCTGGTGGCTGGAGAAGACGACGGGGACGCCGCGGCGGCACTGGTCGAGCAGGGCCTCGGCGAGCGAGTCGACGCCGACCGGGTCCAGCCCCGAGAACGGCTCGTCGAGGATCAGCACCTCGGGCTCGCTGACCAGGGCGGCGGCCAGCTGCACCCGCTGCTGGTTGCCCAGTGACAGCTTCTCCACCGGGTCGCCCAGCCGCTCCCCCAGGCCGAGGCGCGTGGCCCACTCGCCGGCCGCGCGGCCGGCGGGGCCGGCGTCCATGCCGTGCAACCGGGCGAAGTAGGCGAGCTGCTCGCGCACCTTCATCTTCGGGTAGAGGCCGCGCTCCTCGGGCATGTAGCCGATCCGGCGGCGCATCGCCTCGTCGACCGGGGAGCCGTTCCAGCGCACCTCCCCGGCGTCGGCCCGGGCCAGGCCCATGGCGATGCGCATCGTGGTGGTCTTGCCGGCACCGTTGGAGCCGCAGAAGCCGAACATCTGGCCGGGCGCGACGGCGAAGCTCACCCCCTTGAGCACCTGGTTCTCGCCGTAGGCCTTGACCAGGCCGTCGATCTCGAGCACTGCCCCTCCGGTCCTCGTCGTGTCCCCGGCGCATCCCGCCCAGGCTGACTTTCCGTCGCGGAAAGAGTGGCGGATGACTTTCCGTTCCGTCAAGTGAACAGCTGGGTGCGTTCCCCAACCGCCCGCGACCGTAGCGACGTCCCACGCTGCGGGACAGCACCACATCGGGTGTCATCGGGACATGAGCAGCGAGAACCACCCTGCGCAGCCGCCCGCCGGCGTCGGCCTGGCCGGGCTGCGGGAGGCCGCCGCGGGCTGCCGGGCCTGCGAGCTGTGGGAGCCCGCCACCCAGACCGTGTTCGGCGAGGGGCCGGAGACCGCCCGCGTCGTCCTCGTCGGCGAGCAGCCCGGCGACTCCGAGGACCGGAAGGGCGAGCCGTTCGTCGGCCCGGCCGGCCGGCTGCTGGACAAGGCGCTGGTCGAGGCGGGGATCGACCGGCGCGACGCCTACGTCACCAACAGCGTCAAGCACTTCCGGTTCACGCCCACCCCCAAGCGCCGGATCCACCAGTCGCCGGGAGCGGAGCACCTGGCCGCCTGCCGGCCGTGGCTGGAGGCGGAGCTCGCCGTGCTGCAGCCGGAGGTCGTCGTCTGCCTGGGCGCAGTCGCGGCGAAGGCGCTGATCTCACCATCGTTCCGGATCACCCGCGAGCACGGGCAGCTCCTGCCCTGGACGCTGCCCGGGACCGAGCAGCTGCCCGAGGCCGATCAGGACGAGGACGCCCCGCACCAGACCTGGGTCATCGCGACCACCCACCCCTCTGCCGTCCTGCGCACCCCGGACGAGGGCCGGCAGGCCGCCTACGACGCGCTCGTCACCGACCTGCGCGTGGTCGCCACCGCCCTCGCCTGACCCCTCTTCTCGCCGAAGTGGCCACTTTGGCGAGAAGAGGGGTCAGGCGCGCTCGGGCTCGGGGTACCGGGTGCCGGCGGTCAGCTCGGCGCCGTCCTGCACGTGCGCCTGCCGGCCGACCAGGGTGATCCCGCCGTCGCCACCGACCGTGGCCCGCTGCCCCACCACGACGTCGTCGTCCAGCACGGCGCGGGTCACGGTGGCGCCCGCGCGGACCCGCACGCCGGGCAGCAGCACCGAGTCGACGACGGTCGCCCCCGGTTCGACGATCACCCCGGGCGACAGCACCGAGCCGCGCACCTCCCCGGCCACCCGGGTGCCCCCGGAGACGAGGCTGTCCTCGACCACTGCACCGCTCAGCAGCCGCGCGGCACTGTGCCGGCCGCCGCGGGTGTGGATGGGCCAGCCGGCCTCGTCCAGGTCGATCGGCGGCTCCTCGCAGCGGAACTCCCGGTGCGCCTCCCAGTAGGACTCGATGGTGCCCACGTCCCGCCAGTAGCCGTTCAGCGGGTACGCCCGGGCCAGCCCGTCCCTCGTCTGCGCGGGCAGCAGGTGGGTGCCCAGGTCCTCCAGCCCGTCGTCGCCGACCTGGTCCTGGATCGCCTCGAGCCGATCGAGGGTCTCGTCCGGGGAGAAGACGAAGACCTCGTTGGTGGCCGTCGTCGTGGCCGGCTGGTCGGGCTTGTAGGCGTAGTCGGTGACCTTCCCGTCGTCCGCCGCCTGGACGATGCCGTAGCGGGAGGCGTCGTCGGCGGCGACCTCGGTGGTCACCATGGTCACCTCGGCGCCGGAGCCCAGGTGGGCGTCGACGACGGCGCGGTAGTCGAGCTTGTAGACCGCGTCGGAGCTGACCACCACGAGCGCATCGGCGGCGAACTGCCGGATGAGCTCGGCCTGCCGCCACAGCCCGTCGGCGGTGCCCATGGTGAAGCCGCCCCGCTCGCTGCCCTGGAACGGCGGCAGCATCATCAGCCCGCCGGTGCTGCGGTCCAGGTCCCACGGGCGGCCGCCGGCCAGGTGCTCGTTCACCGACTGCGGCTGGTACTGCTCGGACACCCACACGTCCGGGATCTGCGAGTGCTCGCAGTTGGACAGCGGGAAGTCGATGAGCCGGTAGACCCCGGCGAACGGGACGGCGGGCTTGGCCCGGGTCTCGGTGAGAAGTTCGAGTCGGCTGCCCTTGCCACCGGCGAGGACGAGGACGAGGACCCGCGGGAGCGCCATCCACCCTCGCTACCCGCTGCGCCCCCGCGCAAGCCCCGCCGGGGATCAGTCGTCGGCGCGCTCTGCGATGCTGGCGCGGGCCCGCGCCGCGACCTCGTCCGCGCGCGAGGCCCGGAAGAGCCAGAACGACGGGACGGCGACCGCGACCACGGCCATCGCGACGACGATGACGACGCCGCCGGAGACCATCGCCGCGGTCACCCCGACGCTGCTGGCCATGACGCCGGCGCGCAGGTCGCCCAGCCGCGGGCCGCCGGCGACCACGACGATGAACACGCCCTGCATCCGCCCGCGCATCTCGTCCGGCGCCGCGGTCTGCAGCATCGCGGAGCGCAGCACCGCGCTGACCATGTCCCCGGCGCCCGCGACGGCCAGGCAGAGCACCGCCAGCCACAGCGTGGAGGCCAGCCCGAAGCCGATGATCGCCACGCCCCAGACCGCGATCGCCGCCAGCACCACGGCGCCCTGCCGGTCGACCCGGCTCACCCAGCCCGAGGTGAGCCCCATCAGCAGCGAGCCGATCGACACCCCGGCGAACAGCCAGCCCAGGCTGTTGGCGTCGCCGGCGTAGGTGGTCTGCGACAGCTCCGGGAACACCGCCTGCGGCCAGGCGAACAGCATCGCGATCACGTCGACGACGAACGTCATCAGCAGCACCGGCTGGGTGCGGAGGAACGCGAACCCCTCCCCCACGCCGCGCACCGCGGCCCCCAGCCGCAGCGGGCCGGACACCCCCTGCGGCGGCAGCGACGGCAGCCCCCGCAGCAGCAGCACCGCCGCGACGAAGCCCAGCGCGTCGACCGTGTAGAGCACCGACAGGTCGCCCAGGCCGATGAGCAGCCCGGCCAGCAGCGGCCCGACGATCACCCCGGCCTGGCGCACCGTCATCGCCAGCGCGTTGGCCGCGGCGACGCCGTCGGCACCGACCAGGGCCGGGATGACGGCGCTGCGGGCGGGCTGGTTGACCGCGGCGAACGCCGACACGGCGGCGGCCAGCACCCACAGCACCCAGAGCTCCCCGGGGCCGGGCAGCAGTGCCTGCACCGCCAGCAGCGCACTGGTCACCGCGGCGCCGATCGAGGTGATCACCATCAGCCGGCGGCGGTCCATCGCGTCGGCGATCGCGCCGCCCAGCAGGCCGAAGACCACCAGCGGCACCAGCGCGACCACCGACGTCAGCCCGACCATCAGCGACGAACCGGTCAGGTCGTACACCTGGTACGGGACGGCGACCAGCGTCATCTGTTGGCCGAGCATGGTGACCGCGACCCCGCCGAACAACCGGCGGTAGGCGCGGTTGCGCAGCGGGGTGGTGTCCAGGGCCCAGCCCCGGCGGCGCGGCACCGGCGTCGGCTCCTCGACCCCCAGCCCGCCCTCGACCGGGTCGACCGGCGTCAGCGCCGGTTCGCCCGTTTCGCCGGAGTGGCCACTTCGGCGAGGTTCGTCCCCGGGGGCAGCGGGGTCCTTCACGGGGCCAGGCGCTGCAGGACCCAGCCGCCGCCTTCCTCGTCGTCCCGCACGAAGACCAGCCGGTCGTGCAGCCGGTCGTGCCCGCCCTGCCAGAACTCCACCCGCGAGGGCACCACCCGGTAGCCGCCCCAGCTCGGCGGTCGCGGCACCGGCCCCGGCCCGGTCTCGGCGTCCAGCAGCCGCATCCGGTCGACCAGCTCGTCCCGGGAGTCGACGACGGTCGACTGCACCGAGGCCACGGCGGCCAGCTGCGCACCGTGCGGGCGGGCGTCCCACAGCGCGTCGGAGGCGGTGTCCCCGATCCGCTCGACGGTGCCGGTCACCCGCACCTGCCGCTGCTGCACGTGCCAGGGGAAGACCACGGCGACGCGCGGGTTGACCGCCAGCTGCGCCCCCTTGGCCGAGGCGTAGTTGGTGCCGAAGACGAACCCGCCGGCGTCGTAGCCCTTCATCAGCACGATCCGCGCGTCGGGCGCGCCGTCGGCGTCCGCGGTGGCGACCACCATGGCGTTGGGCTCGGGCAGCTCGGCGGCGACCGCATCGGCGAACCAGCGGTCGAACTGCTCGACCCAGGTGGGGGCCACGGTCTCCTCGGAGAGCCCCTGGCCGTCGTAGTCCCTGCGCATGCTGATCAGGTCGGGCACCCCTCCATGCTGTCACCGTTGCACCGCGCACCGCTGGGCGGCCGGGTGCCCGGCTGCACCACCGGCACCCGGCACGGCCTAGGTTGTGGACCGACCTGCACCGGCGTCCACCCCCACCCGCGCGCAAGGGAGCATGCGAGATGGCTGACGACTTCGTCCCCGGCCTGGAAGGCGTCACCGCCTTCGAGACCACGATCGCCGAGCCGGACAAGGACGGCGGGGCGCTGCGGTACCGCGGCGTGGACATCGAGGACCTGGTCGGCCAGGTGACCTTCGGCCACGTGTGGGCGCTGCTGGTCGACGGGGCGTTCGGGCCGGGGCTGCCGCCGGCCGAGCCGTTCCCGATCCCGGTGCACACCGGCGACGTCCGGGTCGACGTGCAGGCCGCGCTGGCGATGCTCACCCCGATCTGGGGCTACCGCCCACTGCTGGACATCTCCGCCGAGGAGGCGCGCGACGAGCTGGCCCGCGCCGCGGTCATGGCGCTGTCCTACGTCGCCCAGTCCGCCCGCGGCATCGGTGTCCCGGCCGTGCCGCAGAAGCGGGTCGACGAGGCCTCGTCGATCGTCGAGCGGTTCATGGTCCGCTGGCGCGGCGAGCCCGACCCGCGGCACGTCGCCGCCGTCGACGCGTACTGGACGTCGGCGGCCGAGCACGGCATGAACGCCTCCACCTTCACCGCGCGGGTGATCGCCTCCACCGGTGCCGACGTCGCCGCGTCGCTGTCCGGCGCGATCGGTGCGATGTCCGGCCCGCTGCACGGCGGCGCCCCCTCGCGGGTGCTGCACATGCTCGACGGGGTCGAGCAGTCCGGGAACGCGGAGGCCTACGTCAAGGACCTGCTCGACCGCAAGGAACGGCTGATGGGGTTCGGCCACCGGGTCTACCGGGCCGAGGACCCGCGCGCCCGGGTGCTGCGCCGCACCGCCGAGGAGCTGGGTGCCCCGCGCTTCGAGGCCGCCCGCGCCCTGGAGCAGGCCGCGCTGACGGAGCTGCGCGAGCGGCGTCCGGACCGGCCGATCGAGACCAACGTCGAGTTCTGGGCGGCGATCGTGCTCGACTTCGCCGAGGTGCCCAGCCACATGTTCACCTCGATGTTCACCTGCGCGCGCACCGCGGGCTGGTGCGCGCACATCCTGGAACAGAAGAACACCGGCCGGCTGGTGCGCCCCTCGGCCCGCTACGTCGGTCCGGACCCGCGCAAGCCGCAGGACGTCGAGGGCTGGGACACCATCCAGTCGTAGAAGAACCCACTGCCCCCCACCACTCGCAGGCTCGCGACGGGCCCCTGCAGCGGGGCCGCGCGCGACCGACCGGAGGACGACGAGCATGAGCATCACCATCCCGACCGACCTGCTGCCGAAGGACGGCCGCTTCGGCTGCGGGCCCTCCAAGGTCCGGCCCGATGCGCTGCAGGCGCTGGCCACCGTCGGCGCCGGCCTGATGGGCACCTCCCACCGGCAGGCCCCGGTCAAGGGCCTGGTCAAGCGGGTGCGGGAGGGCCTCACCCAGCTGTTCGACCTGCCCGACGGCTACCAGGTGGTGCTCGGCAACGGTGGGACGACGGCGTTCTGGGACGCCGCGACCATCGGGCTGGTACGCCGCAAGAGCGCGCACGGCAGCTACGGCGAGTTCTCCGCGAAGTTCGCTTCCGGGGTCGCCGAGGCTCCCTTCCTCGACGGCCCGACGATCGCCAAGGCCGACCCGGGCTCGCTCGCGCTGCCCGTCGCCGAGGCCGGCGTCGACGTCTACGGCTGGGCGCACAACGAGACCTCCACCGGCGTGATGGCGCCGGTGCTCCGCCCGGCCGGGGCCGACGACGACGCGCTGGTGCTCATCGACGCGACCTCCGGCGCCGGTGGTCTGCCGGTCGACGTCCAGCAGTCCGACGTCTACTACTTCGCCCCGCAGAAGTCCTTCGCCAGCGACGGCGGGCTGTGGATCGCGCTGATGTCGGCCGCGGCGCTGGAGCGGATCGCGGAGATCAAGGCCTCGGACCGCTGGATCCCCGGTTTCCTGGACCTGTCCATCGCGGTGGACAACTCCGGCAAGGACCAGACGTACAACACCCCGGCGGTCGCCACGCTCTTCCTGCTGGCCGACCAGATCGAGTGGATGCTCGGCCTGGGCGGCCTGTCCGGGGCGGTCGGGCGCAGCCAGGAGTCCTCCAGCCGGCTCTACGGGTGGGCGGAGAAGACGGCCTACACCACGCCGTTCGTCGCGGACCCCGAGCACCGCTCCTACGTGGTGGGCACGGTCGACTTCGACGAGTCGATCGACGCCGCCCTGATCGCGAAGACGCTGCGGGCGCACGGCGTGGTCGACGTCGAGCCCTACCGGAAGCTGGGCCGCAACCAGCTGCGGGTGGGCATGTTCCCGGCGGTCGACCCGGACGACGTCAGCGCGCTGACCGCCTGCATCGACCACGTCGTCGGCCGGCTGTAGACGAAGGACCCGACCGCTCCCCGCGACGCGCTCCGCACGTCGCGGGCCCCTGCGGCCGGGCCGTTCCAGCCGGTCACCTGGGCAGCACCCAGGTGTCCTTGCTGCCGGCGTCCTCGTCGGCCAGCAGGGCGTCCTCGTCGGCCGCCACGCGGCTGAGCGGGGCGGGGAGCACCTGGGTGCTGCGGCCGGCGACGGCGAACACCCGCAGGCCCGCGCGCCGCGGCCGGACCACCCCGTCGACGGCGGTGGGCACCGTGGAGGGGCCGACGGGCTCCCGGACGACGAACCGGTGCGGTGCGGCGACCACCTCGGCGTGCAGTTCGGCCAGCTCGGCCGCCGAGCACCGCGGCCCGTGCACCACGCCCTGCCCGCCGTAGCCGTCGACCGGGACCACGACCAGCTCGTGCAGCCGGTCGCGGACCTCGGCCAGGTGCGCGTCCTCGGCGAGCGACCAGGTGGGCACGCCGGCCAGCACCGGCTCCTCGGCCAGGTAGAAGCGGATGAGCTCGGGCACGTACCGCTGCAGGGCCGGGTCGTCGGCGACGCCGTTGCCCGGCACGTTGGCCAGCGTCAGCCGGCCGGCGCGCACCGCCGGCCCGAGCAGCGCCCCCAGCGGCGGGCCCCCGGCGGTCAGGTGCCCGGCGAGCTCGCTCTCCTCGACCCGCCGGTACAGCACGTCGACCGGCAGCCGCTCGCCGCGCACCTGGACGGCGACCCCGCCGGCCGGCGTGGCCCACAGGGTGTCCGGGGTGGCCAGCGGCACGCCCATCGCCTCGGCGAGCAGCCGGTGCTCGAACCAGCTGCTGCTGCCCGGCCCGTCGCTGAGCACCGCCAGCCGGGGGGTGCCGCTGCAGGCGGGCGGGGCCGCCTCGGTCAGGGCCGCCCGCAGCAGCGCCACGGCCTCGGCGGGGTCGGCCAGCCCCCGCGCCTCGGCGGCGGCGTAGAGCCCGGGCAGCGCGGCCCGCCCGCTGTCCCGGTTGGCCAGCGCGTAACCGATGCCGACCGGCATCCGCAGGTCGTCGGCGAGCACGACCCAGCCGTCGGGCCCCTGCACCATGTCGCAGGCCACCACGGTGGCCCGCACCCGGGTCGGGGTGCCCAGGCCGACGGCCTCGGGGCGGTGGCCGGGGCTCGCGGTGACCAACCGGGCGGGCACCACCCCGGCGCGCACCACCTCCGGGCCGGTGTCCGGGTCGCTGCGGCGCCGGCCGGCCGGCCGGTAGACGTCGGCGAGGAAGGCGTTCAGCGCGCGGGCCCGCTGCTCGACCCCGCGGGCGAGGTGCGCCCAGTCGGCGGCGGGGAGCAGCCGCGGCACCGGGCACAGCGGCAGCGGGCGTTCGGTGAGCCGCCCGTCGAGCCAGCTGCCCAGCACCACGCCACGCAGCCCGCGTTCCCGGGCCACCGCGCCCGCGGTGGCGGCGATCCCGGCGCTGCCCAGCTCGTCCAGCACCCGCGCCACCGGGGACCACTCCGGGCGCACCCGGCCGGAGGCGTCGACCGCCTCGTCCGCGGTGGAGCCGGGGTAGCGCGCGAAGACGCCGGCCGTCTCGCTCATCGCCGGCCGTGTCCTGGGGGGTCGACCGGGGGGCCGACCGGCTGCTGGCTCACAGCCAGCGATCGAACCACTCGGCCACCCGCTCCGACAGGTGCAGCACGTTGTCCCGCCCCACGATCGTGTGACCTTCCCCCCGGAAGAGGAGCAGCTCGGCGGTGGCGCCACGCGCCGCGAGCGCCTGGTGGGCCTGCACCGACTCCAGCACCGGCACGTTGGTGTCCCGGTCGCCGTGGGTCAGCAGCACCGGAGCGCGGAGCCGGTCCAGCCGCGTCATCGGCGAGATCGCGGCGAGCATCTCCCGGTCGGCGACCGGGTCGCCGTACTCGGTGACCGACGCCGCCGCCATCCACGGCTCGGTCGCGGCGAAGAAGGTGCGCAGGTCGCTCATCCCGGCCAGCGTCACACCGGCGGCGAACAGGTCCGGCCAGCGGGTCAGCGCGACCAGGGTCAGGAAGCCGCCGTAGGACCACCCGTGGGCCCCGAGCTGCCCGGGCAGCGCGATGCCACCGGCGACCAGGTGCTCGACGGTGGCCGGCACGTCGGCGAAGGACGCCTCGCGGGCGTGCAGGTCGTCGGCGGCCATGAAGGCGTGCCCGCGGCCCCCCGACCCGCGCACGTTCGGCGCGAACACGGTGAACCCGGCGGCGACCAGCGACTGGGCGAGCGGGGAGAACGCCGGCCGCTCCTGCCCCTCCGGGCCGCCGTGGAAGCTGACCACGGTGCGGTTGGGTCCCCGCACGCCCCGCGGGGTGTACAGCCAGCCGTCGAGCTCGGTGCCGTCGGCGGACCGGTACTCGCAGCGCACCGGGGTGACCAGCAGGCGGGGGTCCGGCCGGCGGGGGGTGGAGGGCAGCGGGGCCGGCACGGCCCCGCCGGCCGGGGAGCCGTCCCCGTCCAGGGACACCCGGTACAGCGCGCGGGGCGCCGTCGGGCCGGTCAGCTCGGCCAGCAGGGTCCGCCCGTCGGCCGCCAGCGACCAGCCGGGCATGACCGGCTGGGGCAGCGGGACCGACCGGACCAGCCCGCCGTCGGCGACCCGGCGGATCTCCAGCTGGGTGACGCCGGCGACGTTCCACACGCAGATCACCGTGCCGTCGAGGCGGACGGCGTAGGCGTCCAGGTCGGCGTCGGGCCGGGCGATGAGCACCTCCGCCTCCCCGGGGATGCGGTCCTCCCCGTGCAGCGGCACGCGCAGCAGCGCCGTCCGGTCGCTGCCGGGCAGGCCCGGTCGGGCCGGGAGCGCGGCACGCAGGAAGACCGCCGCGCCGTCGAGGGCGAACCGGCCGTCCTCGCTGGCCGTACCGCCCGGCGCGCCCAGCGGGATGACCCGTCGCTGCACGCCAGTGGCGACGTCGACGGTGACCACGTGCCGGTGCCCGCGCGGGCCGCGACGGGCCAGCACGGTCCGCTCGTCGGCCGCGACGGCGGTGACCGCGAGGAACCCGCCGCGGGCCAGCGTGCGGTGCGCCCCGCTGACGACGTCGACCAGCACCACGTCGGCGTCCGGACCGTCGCCCGGGGCGATCGAGCAGACGTAGTGGCCCGGCTGGAGCGTCCAGCCGCCGGCGAACACGGTGGCGCGCGGGTCCTGCCCGGCGACGAGGTGCCGGTCGGTGCCGTCCGGGCGCACCGCCCACAGCTCGGCGCAGATGGAGCCGCCGGGGCTGACCAGGTAGGCCAGCCACTCGCCGTCCGGCGACCAGGCGACCGACACGACCTCCTCGCCCGCGCCGGACAGCACCGCCGGCGGGGTGTGCTGGTCGAGCGCGGCCACCTCGAGCCGGGGCACCCCGGAGCGGTCGCTCACGTAGGCGATCCGGTCACCCGTCGGCGCGAGCGCCGGGGTCCAGGCCCCGGGGGCGGCGGCGATCTCGGCGATCGCGAGCCGGACGGCGGTGGAGAGGCCGGTCCGGCGCAGCACGTCGGTCATGGCATCTCCTCGTCTCGAGATCGGTCGGGGGCGCCGTCGGCGGACGGCGCCGGACGGCGAGGGGCCTCGGGAGAGTGGAGCAGACGCCAGCGGCACGGCCTTCCCCACCACGCCGCGAGGTCCGTCACACGCCGGTCAGCGGATCCCGTGCCGCTGCAACCACAGCTCCAGCAGACCCACCTGCCACAGCTGGTTGGCGCCCAGCGTGGTGCGGTGGCCGTTCGGGTCGGCGAGCAGCCGCTCGACGTGCTCGGGGCGGAACAGGCCCCGCTCCCGCGCCTCCGGTGCCTGCAGTGCCGCGCGCACCGTCTCCAGGTAGTCACCGTGCAGGTCGATGATCGCCGGCACCGGGAAGTAGCCCTTGGGCCGGTCGATGACGTCGGCCGGGATCACCTTCCGGGCGGCGTCCTTGAGCACGCCCTTCCCGCCGTGGGCGAGCTTCAGCTCCGGCGGGACGGCGGCGGCGAGCTCGGCGAACTCGTGGTCCAGGAACGGCACGCGGGCCTCCAGGCCCCAGGCCATCGTCATGTTGTCCACGCGCTTGACCGGGTCGTCGACCAGCATGACCGTGGAGTCCAGCCGCAGCGCCTTGTCCAGCGCCGTGTCCGCACCCGGCCGGGCGAAGTGCTCGGCGACCAGCTGCCGGCTGACGTCGTCCGCGGTGAGCCACTGCGGGGACAGCGCCTGGGCCAACCGGCTGTGCGGCTGGTCGACGAAGTGCCGGGTGTAGGCCTCGACGGCCTGGTCGGCCGGGACGTCGGCCAGCGGTGGGTACCAGTCGTAGCCGGCCATCACCTCGTCGGCGCCCTGGCCGCTCTGCACCACCTTCACGTGCTGGCTCACCTGCTGCGAGAGCAGGTAGAACGCGACGGCGTCGTGGCTGACCTGCGGTTCGCTCATCGCCGCGATCGCCCCGTCGAGCCCGGCGTGCACGTCGGCGCTGGGGATCATCAGCCGGTGGTGGTCGGTCTCGAAGGTCTTCGCGACGACGTCGGAGTAGACGAACTCGTCGCCGGAGCGCTCGCCCACCGCCTCGAAGCCGATGGAGAAGGTGGCCAGCCCCTTCTGCCCCTCCTCGGCGAGCAGGCCGACGACCAGGCTGGAGTCGATCCCGCCGGAGAGCAGCACCCCGACCGGGACGTCGGCGACCATCCGCCGCCGGACGGCGACCCGCAGCGACTCGAGCACCCGCTCCTGCCACTCGACGGGGTGCAGCCCGGCGAGCTCGGGACGCCGCTGGTGCACCGGGCGCCAGTACTCCCAGTCGGTCTCGGTGCCGTCGGGTGCGTAGGTGCGCACGGTCGCCGGCGGCAGCTTGCCGACCCCGGCGAGGATCGTGCGCGGTGCGGGGACGACGGCGTGGAAGGACATGTAGTGGTGCAGCGCCACCGGGTCGATCGTGGTGTCCACCCCACCGGCGCGGACCAGCGCGGGCAGCGAGGAAGCGAACCGCAGCCGGCCCGGCCCCCGGCTCAGGTACAGCGGCTTGATCCCGAAGCGGTCCCGCGCCATCACCACGCGCCCGGTGTCCCGCTCGACGACGACGAAGGCGAACATGCCGAGGAACCGCTCGACGCAGTTGCGGCCCCAGCGGTGGTAGGCCTTGAGCACGACCTCCGTGTCGGAGGTGGAGAAGAACCGGTAGCCGGCGGCCTGCAGCTCGGCGCGCAGCTCCTTGTAGTTGTAGATGATCCCGTTGAAGACCATCGTCAGCCCGAGCTCGGCGTCCACCATCGGCTGCGATCCGGCGTCGGTCAGGTCGATGATCTTCAGCCGCCGGTGGCCCAGCGCGACCGGGCCGGCCTGCCAGCCGCCCGAGCCGTCCGGCCCCCGCCGCTGCAGCTGGTCGCACATCGCGGCCACCGCCGCCATGTCGGCCACGCCGCCGTCGAACCGGACCTCACCGGAGATGCCGCACACGTGCTCCCCTTCCGCTCCTCGCGGAGGCGCCGCACCGCGCCGTCCGTCTGACCACCATCCCCCGCGGGTGTTTCCTGCACATGACCCGACCGGGGCTCGGCGAACGCCGAAGCCGCCATTCTTGTCGAGCCGTCGGCAGGCTGCGACCGCACCCTCGCGCTCCGTCGAGGGTGCGGCGACCCCCGCTGTCGAGCCGACGCGCCGAAGCGGGCGTGTCCGCGGCGCGGGTCGCCCGGGCGGCCGATAGCGTGACCCCTGGCCCGCTCCCGGCGGAGCCGCACCGGACCCTGCTGGAGGTCGCCCTCATGCGCGTTCTGCGCCTCGTGGCGCTCTCCGACGACGGGAAGCACCTGGTGCTGGCCGCCGACGCGGTGCCCACCCCCGACGCGTCGGCCCCGCCGGAGGACGGCGAGCGGTTCCAGCTGCCCGTCGACGACCGGCTGCGCGCCGCGCTGACCGAGGACTCCCGACGCACCGGGCAGGCCTCTCCCGACCCGGGCGACCAGCTGCCGCCGCGGGTGATCCAGGCCCGCATCCGGGCCGGGGAGTCCCCGGAGGAGGTCGCGCAGGCCTCCGGCACCCGGGTCGAGCGGATCATGCGCTTCGCCCACCCGGTGCTGCAGGAGCGGGAGCGGGTCGCCGAGCAGGCCCGCGACGCACGGGTCCGGCTGTCCGACGGCACCCCCGGCGTCGCGCTGGAGCAGTTCATGTCCGAGCGGCTGCGGCTGCTGGGCACCGACGTCGACGCGATCCGCTGGGACGCCCACCGCACCGAGGACGGCTCCTGGCAGGTGCGCGCCGACTGGAGCGCGGGCGAGAAGTCCGGGGCCACCCGCTGGCGCTACGAGATCCCGGCCAAGTCGGTCACCCCGGTCGACGCCGCGACCACCGACTTCGCCGAGGGCACCCGGCTGGTCCGGGTCGTCCCCGAGGTCCCCGCCGGGCTGCCGCCCGCGCCGGTCGGCCGCCGCGGCATCTCGGTGGTGCGGCCCGACGCGGTCGAGGACCCGGTCGCCGACGAGCAGCCACCCGTGGACGCCGACGAGGTCGACTCCGCGTCCCCCGCGGCGGCGGACGCGGCGCCCGGTGCCGCCCCGCCGTCCCCCGCCGCGCCGTCCCCCTCCGCGCCGTCCGACGAGGTCGACCCGGACACCCAGGACACCGTGGTGCTCGGCCGGCTGGCCGACCCGGACGGCGGCCACGCCGATCGCGAGTTCGAGGACGAGGACGACCCGCGGGCCCGGATCCCCGCCTGGGAGGACATCGTCTTCGGGGTCCGCCGGCGCCGCTGACGCCGGGCGGCACCGCGCCGGGGCCGGCAGCCCGGTCCGAGGGAACAGGGTGTTCCCCAGGATCGTCCGGGTAGGGAACGGGTCGTCGTCCTCGGTGGACGCGCGGGGTGGCCGGATCCTCCGGTCTCCGCCCCCACTGGACCGACCCGGAACGGAGGAAGACGTGTCAGCTTCGGTCTCGATGCCCCTCGGCGGCGTGCAGGTGGGGTCCTACGACGACTACCAGAAGGCCCAGCGCGCGGTGGATCACCTCTCCGACGAGAAGTTCCCGGTGGAGAACGTGACGATCATCGGCAGTGACCTGCGGTTGGTGGAGAAGGTCACCGGCCGGCTGACCTGGGGGCGGGTGCTCGGCGCGGGCGCGGCCAGCGGCGCCTGGTTCGGTCTGTTCGTCGGCCTGCTGCTGGGCATCTTCGCGCCCGACGGCAGCAGCTGGTTCGGCTCGGTGCTCACCGGTCTGCTGATCGGTCTGGTGTTCGGCGCGGTCTTCGCCGCGGTGGGCTACTCGGCCACCCGCGGCCGGCGCGACTTCACCAGCACCAGCCAGACGGTCGCCGCCCGCTACGACGTGATGTGCAACCCGCAGTTCGCCGAGCAGGCCCGCGCCGAGCTCGCGCGCCTGTCCCTGCGCGGCTGAGCCGGACCCGGGACGGCGCCCGCTCGGCCACCGTCCCGGGTCAGCTCCCGCCGATGCCCATCCCGCCGCGCTGGCCCTGCGTGTCGGCGCCCCGGTAAGCGTCCACGTTGCCGTGCACGGAGCCGCGGCGCAGGCCCGCGGAGACGTCGCCCCGCACCTGTGCGCCACGCGCCCGGGTGCGCCGGTCCATCCACCACGCGCCGCCCAGCAGCACGGCCAGCACCAGCCCGGTGACCACCCAGAACGTCATGGCGGAACGGTAGGGGTACGCAACCCCGGAGACCAGCCCCACGGCCGGCCGATCAGCGCAGCGTGGCGAACGTGATCGCCGCCGCCGCGGCCACGCCGAGGGAGTCCACCCCGGGACGCATCGGGATCCGGGCGCGCACCCGGACGGCGGCCTTCGCCGCGTCCGTGAGCCCAGGCCCCTCCGCGCCGAGCAGGACGGCGGTGCGCGGGTGGGCGGTGACGTCGACCTGTCCCAGGTCCACGGCGTCGGCCGCGGGGGTGAGCGCCACCGTGAGGTAACCGGCGTCGTGCAGCCGGTCCAGGTCCGCCGGCCAGTCGCCCAGCACCGCGATCGGCAGCGACAGCACATGCCCCATCGACACCCGCACGCACCGCCGGTACAGCGGGTCCGCGCAGGTGGGATCCAGCAGCAGGCCGTCGACGCCGAGGGCCACCGCCGACCGGGCGATCGACCCGATGTTCTCGTGGTCGTTCAGCCCCTCCAGCACCGCCAGCCGGCGGGGCGCGGCCGGGTCGGGGCCGGCCAGCAGCTCGTCCAGGTCCGCCGGCGGTAGCCGGTCGGCCGAGGCGAGCACCCCCCGGGTCAGCCGGAACCCGATGACCTCGGAGAGCACCCACCGGTCGGCCTCGTAGGCCGGGATCCCGTCGGGCAGCTGCAGGTCGGCCACCCGGCCGGGGATGCCGAAGACGCTGCGCACCGGGTAGGGCGAGGCGAGCAGCCGCTGGACCGCCGGCACGCCCTCCACGATCACCGGCCCGGTGCCCCGCTCGGTACCGGGCTTGCGGTCGCCGGCGACCAGGTCGCGGAAGTCGGCCACCCGCTCGTCGGCCGGGTCGGTGATCAGCACGGGGTCGCAGGGCACGGCGACGATCATCCCCGCCGCCGTCCGGCGGCCTCCGGGCGAGGCCCCGGTGGGCGCGGCGGCCGCGCGCACCGGAGGATCGCGTCGTGGACTCCCTGAGCACCCTGGTCGTCGGCGCGGGCATCTCCGGCATCGCCTGCGCCCGGGCCCTCGCCGCGGCGGGCCGGCCGGTGCAGGTGCTCGACCGCGGTCGCCGGCCCGGCGGGCGGATGGGCGGCCGCACCCTGCACGGGCGCCCGGTCGACCTGGGCGCCTCCTACCTCACCGCCGGCGACGACTCCCCGCTCCGCCCCGTGGTCGACGACTGGGTGCGCCGCGGCCTGGCCCACCCGTGGACCGACACGTTCGCCGTCGCCGGCCCCGGCGGGATCGAGCGCACCACCACCGGGCCGGTGCGCTACGGCACCGCGGGCGGGCTGCGCAGCCTCGTCGTCGACCTGGCCGCGGGCCTGGAGGTGGTCACCGAGCGCACCGTGACGGCGGTGACCGGCGGCGCCATCCCCACGGTGGACGGCGACGAGGTGGCCGCGGCCGTGCTGGCGGTGCCCGACCCGCAGGCGGCCCGGCTGCTGCCCGCCGGCTCACCGGTGCTCGCCCGGCTGGACGCCGACGGCTGGCGCCCGGCGGTCGCCGTCGCCCTCGGCTGGCCCGACCGGCGCTGGCCGGCCGACCTGCACGGCGTCTTCGTGCACGACCACCCCGACCTGGCGTGGCTGGCCGACGACGGCGCCCGGCGCGGCGACGGCGCCCCGGTGCTGGTCGCGCACACGACGGCGGAGCTGGCCGCGCGGCACCTTGACGACCCGGCGGGGGTGGTGCCGGCGGTGGTCGCCGCCGTCCGGCAGGTGCTCGGGGTGGCCGGGGACCCGGACTGGACGCACCCCCACCGGTGGGCGATGGCCCGGCCGGGGTCGCCGCGGGAGGAACCGTTCCTGCTCAGCGAGGGCATCGGGGTCTGCGGCGACGGCTGGTCCGCGCCGCCGAAGGTGGAGAGCGCGTTCCGGTCCGGGACCGAGCTGGGCCGCGCGCTGATCGCCGCGCACTGACCGGGTTCCCGGGACCACCCTCCCGGGGGAGGCCACGGGTGGCATGCCTGCGGTGGTGCGGCGCGCCGGCCGATCCTCCCGAGGTGTCGAGCCGCACTCCACCGGAGGTCGCGGGTGGTCCCGCCCGGTGGGGGGTCTTCCCGCGGCTCGCTGTGGGCATGGCCCTGCTGGGGCTGGCCGTCGGCGCCGTCTTCCCGCTGTTCGCCGAGTTGCTGGGCGTGCCGGCCCGGCACGCCGGCGACCCCTCCTTCCGCACCGCCTGCCTCGCCGCCGGGCTGCTGCTCGGCGGCGCGAACTGGTGGCTGGCGCGGGTGGTCATCGGCCGGCGGCTGCGGCTGCTCGCCGGCCGGCTGACCACGGTGGCCCGGACCGTCGGCGACCCCGTGGCCGAGCACCGTGCCACCACCACGCTCAGCCTGCCGGTCGAGTCGGCCGACGACCTCGGCACCACGGCCGCGGCGTTCAACGCCCTGCTGACCGCCCTGGAGCGCGAGCGCCGCTTCCGGTCGGTGCTGCACGCCACCAGTGACGTGACGGCCCTGCTGAACCCCGCCGGCGAGATCGCGTTCGTCTCCGACTCGGTCACCGACGTGCTCGGCTGGGCGCGGCAGGACCTCGTCGGCCGCGGCGTGCGGGAGCTGCTGCACGCCGAGGACGGCGACCTGTTCACCGCCGAAGGCCACCCGGTCAGCCGGGACCAGGACCGGACCCAGGTCTTCGTGGTGCAGGCCCGGCACCGGGACGGCGGCTGGCGGCACCTGGAGGTCAGCTCCTCCGACCGCCGCGACGACCCGGTGATCGACGGGGTGCTGCTCACCGCCCGCGACGTCACCGAGCGGCTGGAGCTGCAGCGCCGGCTGTCGTTCCAGGCCACGCACGACGCCCTCACCGGCCTGCCGAACCGGGCCGCGGTGCTCGACCGGGCCGATGCGCTGCTGGGCGATCCGCGCGGCGGCGGCCGGCTGGCCGTGGTCTTCCTGGACCTCGACGGGTTCAAGGAGGTCAACGACACCCTCGGCCACGGGCACGGCGACCAGGTGCTGGCCCAGGTGGGTCCCCGGCTGCGGCCACTGGTGCGCGACAGCGACCTGGTGGGCCGGTTGGGCGGCGACGAGTTCGCCGTCCTGATGCCCGGGGTGAGCCCGGCGGAGGCGGTCTCGGCCGCCACCCGGCTGCGGGCGGCGCTGCAGGTGCCGTTCCCGGTGGAGGGCCGTGACCTGGCGCTCGACGCGAGCCTCGGCATCGCGGTCTCCGGTCCGGACGCCGCCGACACCGAGACGCTCTTCCGGCAGGCCGACATCGCCATGTACCGGGCCAAGACGGGCCGCACCGGGGTCGCGCTCTTCGAGCCTTGACGTCCCCGGCCCCCGGTGGTCAACTCATCAGGCGTTGAGTTCATCAGTCGTTGAGTTCCGGAGGTCGCCGTGGACGCCGCCGTCACCGTCACCGTCACCGATCTCGTCGTGCACCGGGGTGGCCGCCGGGTGCTGCACGGGCTGGGCTTCGCCGCGCCGCCCGGGCAGGTCACCGGTCTGCTCGGGCCCAGCGGCGGCGGGAAGACGACGCTCCTGCGCGCCGTCGTCGGGGTGCAGCGGATCTCCTCCGGGCAGGTCACCGTGCTCGGCGAGCCGGCCGGGGCGCGGTCGCTGCGCAGCCGGGTCGGCTACGTCACCCAGGCCCCGAGCGTCTACCCGGACCTGACCGTCCGGGAGAACGTCCGGCACTTCGCGGCCCTCGCCGGACGGGACGCCGCCGCCGCCGACGCCGCGCTGACCGACGTCGGCCTGGGCGCTGCGGCCCGGCAGCTGGTCGGCGACCTCTCCGGCGGGCAGCGCGGCCGCGCCTCGCTGGCCTGCGCCCTCGTCGCCCGGCCGGACCTGCTGGTGCTCGACGAACCCACCGTGGGGCTCGACCCGGTGCTCCGGGTCGAGCTGTGGGAGTTGTTCCACACCCTCGCCGACGGCGGGACGACGCTGCTGGTCTCCAGCCACGTGATGGACGAGGCGGGCCGCTGCGACCGGCTGCTGCTGCTGCGTGACGGCCGGCTGCTCAGCGACTCCACGCCCGCGCGGCTGCGCGCGGAGGCCGGCACCGAGGACCTGGAGCAGGCGTTCCTGACCCTGATCCGGCAGACCGGGCAGGTGCCGGCGTGACCGCCCCGGTGCACCCGGCGCTGGCCGGGGCGACCGCCGTCCGGGTGCTGCGGCAGCTGCGCCACGACCACCGCACCGTGGCGATGCTGCTGGTGCTGCCCAGCGCGCTGCTGGGCCTGCTGTACCTGGTCTACGCCGACGTGCCCGCCGTCCCCGGGCAGCCGGACACCTTCGACCGGGTGGGGCTGACCATGCTCGGCGTGCTGCCGTTCGTGGTGATGTTCCTGGTCACCAGCATCGCCATGTTGCGGGAACGGACCACCGGCACGCTCGAGCGGCTGCTCACCACCCCGCTGTCCCGGGGCGACCTGCTGCTGGGCTACGGGACCGCGTTCGGGCTGGCCGCGGCGGCGCAGGCGGTGGTCACGGTGACCGTCGCGACCACCCTGTACGACCTGGACGTCGCCGGCCCGGCGGCCCTGGTCGTGCTCATCGCCGTCGTCGACGCGGTG
Source organism: Modestobacter sp. SYSU DS0904 (assembly GCF_054051115.1). Classification (NCBI taxonomy): domain Bacteria; kingdom Bacillati; phylum Actinomycetota; class Actinomycetes; order Geodermatophilales; family Geodermatophilaceae; genus Modestobacter; species Modestobacter sp. SYSU DS0904. The sequence goes on from NZ_JBJHAQ010000033.1 coordinate 24,746, forward strand.
CTCGGCGTCGCCCTCGGGCTGCTGGCCAGCGCCTTCGCCCGCAGCGAGTTCCAGGCGGTGCAGTTCATGCCGGTGGTGGTGCTGCCGCAGTTCTTCCTCTGCGGCCTGCTCGTGCCGCGGGAGGAGCTGACCGGGTGGCTGCAGGCGGTCAGCGACGCGCTGCCGCTCACCTACGCCGTCGACGCGCTGCGGGAGGTCGGCGCCTCCGCCACCGCGACGGGCACCATGTGGACCGACGTCGCCGTCGTGGCCGGCGCCGCGCTGCTGGCCCTCGCGCTGGCGGCGACCACCCTGCGGAGGAGGACCAGCTGAGCGACCCCGCGCCCCGGCCACCTGGCCGTCGAACTCCGGGCCGCCGGTCCACCGGACGCCGGCCCGGCAACCCCGGGACCCGGGAGGCCGTGCTCGCCGCGGCGCGCGAGGCCTTCGCCGAGCGGGGGTACGACGGCGCCTCGATCCGGCTGATCGCCACCGCCGCCGGCGTCGACCCGGCGCTGGTGCACCACTACTTCGGCAGCAAGGACAAGCTCTTCCTCGCCGCGGTCGAGGCTCCGGCCGACCCCGCGGAGCTGCTGCCCGAGGTGCTCGCCGGGGGGACCGCGGAGCTCGGGGCGAACGTCGTCCGGATGCTGCTGCGGGTCTGGGACGGCCCGGCCCGCGCCCGTGGCCTGGCCCTGGTCCGGTCGGCGGTGAGCAACGAGTGGACCGCCCGGCTGCTGCGCGAGTTCCTCACCGCGCAGGTGCTGCGCCGGGTGCTCGGCACGCTGGACCTGCCGCCGGCCGAGGCGGAGGCGCGCGGCGCGCTGGCCGCCTCGCAGCTGGTCGGCCTGGTGATGACCCGCTACGTGCTGCGGGTGGAGCCGCTCGCCTCGGCACCGGCCGAGGAGCTGGTGGCCGCGATCGGGCCCACCGTCCAGCACTACCTGACCGGTTCCGTGCAGCTGCCGGGGATCGGGCCGGGCACACCTGGGCTCCGGCACTGAGAGCGACTCGGACGCGGCGGCGGTCGGCCGGGGAGTGGCTGGTCCCGCCGCTACCTGGGGGCGCGGGCGAGCTGGCGGCTCTGCGCGACCAGCCGGCCGGTGGAGTCCCAGATCCGGTAGTCCTCGTCCAGCCAGCCGCCGGCGATCTCCCCGGCGCGGGCCTCGACCAGGCACCAGCCCGGTGCCGGCAGCGCGCGCACGAGCACCTGCAGCTGCACCGTCGGCGCCCAGCCGAACCGGCCCAGCGCCCAGCTGGTGGGCGGCAGCGCATCGGCGAAGGCGACCAGCGCCAGCGGATCGGGCTCCCGGTCGTCGGTGAACCGGAGCCAGGCCCGCAGCACCGGCTCCTCCCCCGGCTGCCCCAGCGCCCAGCCGGCGTTCGCCGGGTCCAGCCGGACGTCGATCCGCCGCACCAGCCCGGGCACCTGGATCTCCGGCGGCGCCAGGTGCGCGTGCTCGGCGATCGAGAGGCACTGCTCGACCGGGGCCACCACCGGCCGGGGCGCGACCACCGATGGCGGCTCGTCGCCGAGCGTCGCCGTCGTCGCCTGCACGGTGATCGCCGGCCCCGCGTCGTCGGCGAGCACCACCTGGCTGTGCGCCAGGGTGCGTCCGGCCGGGCCGGGGACGACGGTCAGCGACACCGGGCCCGCCGCGGGGGCCCGCAGGTAGCTGGCCGACAACGCCACCGGGTGCGGGTGCGGCGACTCCAGCACCGCGGCCCGGGCGGCGACTGAGAGCAGGTACCCGCCGTTCAGGATCCCGCCGCCGACGTCCCAGCCGGGGTCGAGCTCGGCGGCCAGGCCACCGGCCTCGGTGCGCAGGACGGCGGTGGCCGTGTCGAACGCGGTGTCGCCGGTCGGGCTGGACTGGTCGGTCTGCGGCACGTCGGACAGGGTGCCAGGCTCGGCGGCATGGACCAGACCCACCTCGGCCGCAGCGGCCTCTCCGTCTCCCGGCTGTGCCTGGGCACGATGAACTTCGGCTGGAAGACCTCCGAGGAGGACAGCCACGCGATCATGGACCGCGCCCAGACCGAGGGCGTGAACTTCTTCGACACCGCCAACGTCTACGGCTTCGACGCCGGCAAGGGCCGCACCGAGGAGGTGCTGGGCACCTGGTTCGCGCAGGGCGGTGAACGCCGGGAGCGCACCGTCCTGGCCACCAAGGTCTACGGCGGCATGTCCGACTGGCCCAACGACACGTTCCTGTCCGCCCGCAACATCATCCGCTCCTGCGAGGCGTCGATGCGCCGGCTGCAGACCGACTGGATCGACCTCTACCAGTTCCACCACTCCGACCCGGCCACCCCGTGGGACGAGATCTGGCAGGCCTGCGAGACCCTCGTCGCCCAGGGCAAGGTGCTCTACGTCGGCTCGTCCAACCACGCCGGCTGGCAGCTCGCCGCGGCCAGCGAGTCCGCGCGCGCCCGGCACTTCACCGGCCTGGTCAGCGAGCAGTCCATCTACAACCTGCTGGTCCGCGACATCGAGCTCGAGGTGCTCCCGGCCGCCCGGCACTACGGCATCGGCGTCATCCCGTGGAGCCCGCTGCAGGGCGGCCTGCTCGCCGGCGTGCTGGCCAAGGCCGACGGCGACCGGCGCAGCGCGGAGCAGGCCCAGCAGCGGCTGGCGCGCCACAGGCCCGCGGTCCAGGCCTACGAGGACACCTGCGCCGAGTGGGGCCTCGCCCCGGCCGACGTCGGCATCGCCTGGCTGCTGACCCGCCCGGGCGTGACCGCACCGATCGTCGGGCCGCGCACGATGGCGCAGTTCGTCGGTTCGCTGGGCGCCACCTCGATCACTCTGGAGCAGGCGCAGCTGGACCGGCTGGACGAGATCTTCCCCGGCAAGCAGGCGGCCCCGATGGAGTACGCCTGGTGAGCGTCAGCCCACCGGCCAGGCGGTGACCCGCTCGTAGCGCGGCGCCGCGCCGAGGTGGCTGCGCCACAGCACCACCTCGGTCACCGGCCATCCCGGGCCCCGGTGCCCGTGCAGCCGGTCGGGCAGGTCGCCGTCGGCGGGCTGCCCGGGGCGCCACCGGCCCACGGTCAGGTGCGGCCGGAACGACCGGTCCTCCACCAGCAGGCCCACGCCGCGGGCGGCCGCGGCCAGCCGGTCGGCCAGCGCGGTCAGCGGCGCGACGTCGCCGGTCACCCCCACCCAGCAGACGGCGGGACGACGACGCGAGCCGAACCGGCCGCCCTCACCCAGCGCCAGCGACATCGGCGGGGCCGCGGCGACGGCGGGCCCGACCGCGTCGAGCAGGGGCACCAACCGGCCGGCGGGCACCTGCCCGAGGAACAGCAGGGTGAGGTGCCACCGCTCCGGCGGGGTCCAGCGCGGCGCTCCCGGCGCCGCACGCAACGGCCGCAGCGCCCGGTCCAGCTCGGCGACGGCGTCCGGCGGTGGGTCGACTGCGAGGAACAGCCGGCCCGCCGACCCCTCGGTGGCCGGGCGGGTCAGCGGCTCACCACCAGCCCGGCGGCCTCCAGTGCCCCGATGAGCCGCAGCCGCTCGAGCTCGCGGAGCTCCGGGGGTGCCGTGGCCAGCTGGTGCTCGACCTGCAGCAGCCCCGCGGCCTCGATGAGCACGTCGTCGTAGGCGGCCAGCAGCCCGCGCCGGCGGGCCATCGGCATCCCGCCGGGGACCATCGCGAGTTCGCGGGTCAGCCGCCGGACGTCGCCCGCGACCGCTTCCAGCGGCCGCCGCGCCGGGAGGTTCGGGTCGGTCGCCGGGCCGGCCCTGCGCCGGGCCGAGGAGCCGGCCGGGTGGGTGGCGGGACGCCGCGTGGGCGGCCGCGGTGGGGCCTGCCGGCGGGCGAGCTCCCGGGCCCGGGCCCGGCGGCGGGCGGCGCGGCGGTGCTGCAGCTCCCCGGTCGCCCAGCGGACCAGCAGCAGCATGACCAGCACGGCGACGGCGAGGAGCACGGTGAGGACGCCGAGGCGCATCAACGACGTCCCGACGTCCGTGGCTCCCGACCCTCCCGACGGCACGTCGCGACGGTACGACGCTGTTGCCAAGACCACAACGTGACGACGTCAGCGCAGGCGGTGAGCTGCCCGGACACGCGCCCCTCAGCGGGCCGGATCCCGCGCCACCTGCTCACCCGGCACCTCCCCGTCGGCCGCCTCGGCCAGCCCGGCGGCCGGTGCCGGCACCGGCTGCCGGGCGGCGACGTGCAACTGCGCGCTCGGCGGGCGGACGTGCACCTCCAGCCGCACCCGCCGGCCGCGGGCGAGCAGCACCCCGGCAACGACCGCGGCCACCACGCAGGCCAGCCCCCCGGCGATGAAGCCCCAGCGGGTGCCCAGGTGCTCGGAGACCCAGCCGATCACCGGCGCCCCCACCGGGGTGCCGCCCATGAAGCACATGAAGTAGAGCGCCAGCACCCGCCCCCGCATCTCCGGCGCGACACCGAGCTGCACGAAGCTGTTGCAGGCCACGCTGAACACCAGCGCGGCCGCCCCCGTCGGCACCAGCAGCACGGCGAACGACATCTCGGTCGGCATCAGCCCGGCCACGACGAGGAGCACGCCGAAGGCACCGGAGGAGGCGACCAGGAACCGCTGCAGCGGCCGGGTGCTGCGCCGGGTGGACAGCAGCGCCCCGGACAGCGAGCCGACGGCGTAGCAGGTGGAGAGGAAGCCGAAGGCGGTCGCGCCCAGCCCGAACTCCTCCCGGGCCATCAGCGCGATGGTGATCTGGGTGTTGAAGCCGAAGGTGCCCGCCACGAACGCCAGCCCCATGGCCAGCAGCAGGTCGGGATGGCGCCGGGTGTAGCCCAGCGCCTCGCGGAGCTGCCCGCGGGACCGCGCCGCAGGTGGGCTCCGGTGGAGCTCGCTACCCCGCATGGCCAGCAGCGCGGTGATGGTCACCGCGAAGCTCGCGGCGTTGACCAGGAACGCCGGCCCGGTGTCCCCGCCGGAGATGCCGATGAGCGAGCCGGCCAGCGCCGGCCCGACGAGCCGGGCGCCGTTGAAGACGGTGGAGTTCAGGCTGACCGCGTTGGCCAGCCGCTCGGGGCCGACCATCTCCGAGACGAACGACTGGCGGACCGGCATGTCCAGCGAGGACGCCATGCCGAGCGCGGCGGCGAGGAGGTAGACGTGCCAGAGCGCGATCGCGTCGGTGACCACCAGCAGGCCGAGCCCGAGGGCGAGCGCCCCCATGACCGCCTGCGTGATCGTCAGGACCCGGCGCTTGGAGTGGCGGTCGGCCAGCACCCCGCCGTAGAAGCTGAACAGCAGCGTGGGGGCGAACTGCAGCGCGGTGGTGATGCCGAGCGCGACGCCGCTGCCCCCGGACAGCTGCAGGACCAGCCAGTCCTGGCCGATCCGCTGCATCCAGGTGCCGGTGAGGCTGACCAGGTTCGCCGAGGCGTACAGCCGGAAGTTGCGGACCCGCAGGGCCGCGAACATCCCCGCCCGTCCCGGTGCGGCTGCCTCAGGCGTGGGGGTCACCCACTGGCGAGCTTGTCCATGATCGCCGCGGCCTCGCGGAGCACCTCGCGCTCCTCCGCGGTCAGCTCCTGGAGCTGACCGGTCAGCCACGCCTCGCGGGCCCGCACCTCCTCGCCCAGCAGCTCCTCCGCGGCCGGCGTGAGGTCGATGACCACCTGCCGCCCGTCCGTGGGGTGCGGGGTGCGGGTGACCAGGCCCTTGCCCTCCAGGGCGACGACCACCCGGGTCATCGACGGCGGCTGCACCCGCTCGTGCGCCGCCAGCTCCCCCGGGCTCATCGCGCCGTGCCGCTTCAGCGTCGACAGCGCGGCCAGGTGGGTGAGCGTCACCGAGGTGTCGACCCGCTGGTTGCGCAGCCGCCGGGAGAACCGCATGACGGCCAGCCGCAGGTCGTGGGCGAGCGCCGCGGTGTCCAGCGTCGTCCGAGCCACGTCGCCACCTTAACCGGGGTGACGAGCCTGCCTAACGATCGGGGACGTGCTGGAACGGCCCCCGTCCAGCGGCCCGCCCTGAGCTGGCGAAGGGTGGGGAGGACGGGGGCCCTGTTTCACAGCAGCTGCTGGATCGGCTCGAGCGCGAAGTAGACGACGAACAGGCCGGCCACGACCCACATCAGCGGGTGCACGTCCCGGCGCCGGCCGGCGACCACCCGCAGCAGCACGTAGCTGATGATGCCGGCGCCGATGCCGTTGGTGATCGAGTAGGTGAACGGCATGAGTGCGATCGTCAGGAACGCCGGGATGACCAGCGACATGTCGTCCCAGGTCAGGTTGCGGATCTGGCTGATCAGCATGGCCCCGACGATCACCAGCACCGGAGCGGCGGCCTCCGAGGGCACGACCTGCACCAGCGGGGTGAAGAACGCCGCGACCAGGAACACCAGGCCGGTGACCACGCTGGCCAGGCCGGTGCGGGCGCCGTCGCCGACGCCCGCGGCGCTCTCGATGTAGGTGGTGTTGCTGGACACGCTGGAGGCGCCACCGGCCGCCGCGGCGAGCGAGTCGACCAGCAGCACCGGCTGCGAGCGCGGCAGGTTGCGCTTCTCGTCGAGCAGGTCACCCTCGGCGCCCACGGCGGTGACCGTGCCGACGGTGTCGAAGAAGTCGGCGATCATGATCGAGAACACGATCAGCAGGGCGGCGATGACGCCGATCCGGGAGAACCCGCCGAACAGCGAGAACTCGCCGACCAGCGACAGGTCGGGCAGGCCGAACCAGTCGTCGGGCCAGCTGGGCACCTGCAGCGCCCACCCGCGTGGGTTGCTCGCGCCGTCGGCGCCGGTGCGCGGCCCCACCTGCGCGATCGCCTCGACCACGATGGCCAGCACCGTGGTGGCCACGATGCCGATGAGCAGCCCACCCCGGATGCGGCGCACCACCAGGATGCTGGTGAGCAGCAGACCGACGACGAAGGTGAGCAGCGGCCAGCCGGCGAGTTGGCCCTCGACGCCGAAGCTGATCAGCGCACCGGTGCCCGGTCGGATCACCCCGGCATCGGCGAGCCCGATGATGGTGAGGAAGAACCCGATGCCGACGGCGATGGAGACCTTCAGCTGGGTGGGGATCGCCTCGAAGACCGCCCGCCGGAAGCCGGTGAGCACCAGCACCGCGATGAGCAGGCCCTCCAGCACGACCAGGCCCATGACCTCCGGCCAGGTCAGCTGGGTCGCGGCGTAGACGGCGACGATCGCGTTGATGCCCAGACCGGTGGCCAGCGCCAGCGGGTACTTGCCGATGACCCCCATGGCGATGCTCAGCACCCCGGCCAGGACCGCGGTCACCGCGGCGACCGCGGTGAACGGCAGCGTGTTCCCCTCGACGTCGGCCCCGGACAGGATGATCGGGTTGAGGACCACGATGTAGGCCATCGCGAAGAACGTGGTCAGCCCACCGCGGACCTCCCGCCCCACCGTGGAGCGCCGGGCGGTGATCTCGAAGTACCGGTCCAGGCCGTTGCGCGGCTTGATCCGCGGCCCGGCGCTGCGCCGCGGCGTGGTGCCCTCCGACGCGCCGAGCACCGCCTTGCCGTCGGCCGCGTCGGCCGCTTGCGGACCGGAGGCGGGCGTGCGGGGAGGACGGGACCTGTCGGGCATGGGGAACCCCCGGGAGACGCGGGCCGGCGCGGCGCGACCGGGCGACGGCGCACCTGGCGGACCGCCCGGTGCAGCTGGCAACGAGCGGCGACAGCGTGCCACACGCCCACCCGCCGGCGGGCAGGGCGGCGCCGTGACCGGCATCCGGGACCCTACGCTCAGGACGTGCCCGCGCCCTCCCGCCCGTCCCCGCCGCCGCTGAAGGTCGACACCGCGCGCGTCGTCCTGATCGGGACGGCGCTGTGGGCGGCGGCGCTGGTGGTGCTGCTCCTGCTCGGCGACCGGGTCGATCGGGTCTGGGTCTGGACCTGCGTCGCCGCCATCGTCCTCGCCGGCCTCGGCCTCGCCCTCATGCGCTGGCAGGGGCAGCGCTGACACTGTCGGCCTACCGGCCTCCACCGCGGCCAGGTGCCGTGCCCGGCTGGCGCTGAGCCGTCGCCGTCCTGGTGATCCGAGGGCGCGTGCGCGCCCTCAGATCACATCGAAGTCGGCGGTGTCGTAGCGGGCGGAGGTGGTGACCTCCACCGGGTCGCCGCTGGTCCGGTCCAGGGTGGCCTGGCTGTGCGCACCGCAGCCGTAGTCGACGGTCACCACGTGCCCGTCGGCCGGGGCGTAGGCGTTGCCGCACGCACCGAACGACAGCCGCATCGACCCGGCCAGCGGGATCCAGAAGCCGCACGTGCCGCAGGGCCCCGGCGCGTGCCGCGCCATCGCCGAGCGGGGGCCGAAGTCGCCCTCCCGCCAACGGTCGGCGGCCTTGCCGCGCCCCTGCGGGGAGAGCACGCGCTCGCGCCCCACCCCCAGCTCCTCGGCGACCACGCGGCCGGCCGGGTCGTCGGCGGCGTCGTCCTCGGCCAGGTAGGACGGCACCAGCCGGTCGTCGTCCTCGGTGGCGGGCAGCACGTCGCCCACCGACATGTCCCCGGGCCGCAGCCGCTCGTGCCAGGGCACCCAGGCGGGGGCGAGCAGCGCCGAGTCCCCGGGGAGCAGGACCACCTCGTCGACGGTCACCTCGTCGTCGCCGGGGACGCGGGCGACGGTGACCGCCCAGTGCCAGCCGACGTAGCCGGGCAGCTTCGCGGCGAAGCTGTGGGTGAGGACGGCGCCGAGGACCTCCACCGGAGGCTCGTCGGCGGTGGGCTCGGCGACGAGCGGTTCGGCGAGGACCCCGAGGTGGTCGCCGACCACGGTGGGGTCACCGGCGACGTCGACGGCGGCGGCCCGGGCCTGCTCGACCGCGGCGGCCAGCACCTCGTCCGGCTGGGGACCATGGGCAGCGGCGTACGCGGAGTCGGACACGTGGCCCATTGTCCCGGATGACCGCACCGGCGCACCCCACCGCACCTCCCCCGTGCCGTTTCCGTCGGTCGCACAGGTGGCTGCGGCACGATGGGGCCGTGCCCGCCGCCTCCGGACCCCGTTCCTGGCGTGCCCGGCGACGCTCGCGCGGCGAGCCCGACCACGGGGTGGAGACCTCCCCGATGGGCATCCGCCGCCAGCAGACGGCGCCGATGCCGGTGGCCGCCGCCCAGCCACCGGGCGACGACACCCCGACGACCGTCCGCACCCCGCCGGCCCCCTCGTGGCAGCAGACCCGCCCCGTGCCCCCGCTGCCCCCGGCCGGGTCACCGCCCGCGCACCCGTCCCCGCCGGCGGCACCCCTGGGTGCGCCGCCGCCGGGCGGGCCGGCGGGCGCGACCGCCGCACCGCCGGGGCCCGGCGGGCGGCCGGCCAAGCTCACCGTCACCCGGGTCGCGGCCGCGCGCAGCCGGGAGCTGACCGCGGCGACGGTCCGGCGGGTCCGGGCCGCCGGCCGCGCGGACGGCGCCGGGCAGACCGGCCTGTCCCACCTGGTCCTGGTCAACGCCCTGCACGTGGCCGGGGACGCGATGATCATGGTCTCGCTCGCCGGCACGCTGTTCTTCTCCGCCGCCACCACCGACGCCCAGCGGTGGAACGTGGCGCTGTACCTGCTGGTGACGATGGCGCCGTTCGCGCTGGTCGCCCCGGTGATCGGCCCCGCGCTGGACCGGCTCCAGCACGGCCGCCGCTGGGCGCTGGCCGGCAGCCTGGGCGGCCGGGCGGCGCTGGCGGTGCTGATGGCCGCCCACCACGACGACCTGGCGCTCTACCCGGCGGCGCTGGGCGTGCTGGTGCTGAGCAAGTCGTTCAACGTCCTGCGCGCAGCCGTGGTCCCGCGGGTGCTGCCGGCGGCCCTGTCGCTCACCTCCGCCAACGCCCGGCTCTCGGTGTTCGGCCTGGCCGCCGGCGGCGTGCTGGGTGCCGTCGGCGCGGGCATCGCCGCACTCCTCGGCTTCTCCTGGGAGCTCGGGGCCACCGCGGTCGTCTTCGTCGTCGCCGGGGTGCTGGCGGTGCGGTTGCCGCCGCACGTGGACGTCGCCGTCGGCGAGCAGCCGGCCGACGTGCTGCGGACGACGCCGATCCGGCTGCCCGGTCGCGCCCGGCGCCCGGTGGTCCCGCACGTGGCCACCGCCCTGCGCGCCACCGCGGCGCTGCGCGGGCTGGCCGGGTTCCTCACCATCTTCTCCGCCTTCCTGGTGCAGGCCACCGTCGACGGCGGCTGGCAGGCCACCGCGGCGCTCGGCTCGATCGCCGCCGCGGCGGGCGTGGGCAGCTTCCTCGGCACCGCGGTGGGCTCGCGGCTGCGCACCACCAGCCCCGACCGGGTGGTGCTGGTGGCCGCCGGCATCGCCGCGGCGATCACCGCGCTGGCCGCCGCGCTGTTCAGCCTGCCGATGGCCGCGCTGGTCGCCGGGGTGGCCGCGGTGACCAACGCGCTGGGCAAGGTGGCCCTGGACGCGATCATCCAGCGGGAGGTGCCCGACGCGCTGCGCGCCTCGGCGTTCGCCCGGTCGGAGACCTGGCTGCAGCTGGCCTGGGTGCTCGGTGGCGCGCTCGGCATCCTGCTGCCCACGACCGGCTGGCTGGGCTTCACGGTGGCCTCGGCGCTGCTGGTGCTCGCCGTCGGCCTGACCCTGGGGAGCCTGCGCTCCCGCAACGGAACCGGCGGCCGGGCCGCCGACGAGGAGGCACGGACGTGAGCACGGCACGCGGCGCGACCGCGGTGGCACTGCTGGGTGGGCTGGCGGTGCTCACCGGCTGCGGCGACCGGGCCACCGGCGACCCGGTGCCGAGGGTGACCGTCGAGGTGGGCCCGCAGCAGGTGACGCTGGACCCCACGCAGTACTGCCGCGACGACGAGGGCGAGCGCTACGAGGTCACCCCACCGATCCTGGAGGTCTCGCCGGACACCCCCGTCCTGCTGGAGGTGCCCGAGGCCGTCGCCGAGGACGGCTGGAGCGTGCAGGTCTTCGACGATCAGCTGGAGGAGCAGCTCGGCGAGGTGGACGTCGACGCCGGTGCGGACGTGTTCGACGGGATCAACACCTCCGACGTCGTCCCGCCGACGTACTACCTGGTGGTGGTGCAGCGCGCCGACCCCGACGCGTGCGAGGGGCTGTCCGGCGCCTGGCCGGTGGGCTTCATCCGCGCCGGCGAGGGCACCGCCGCGACCACCGAGGCGCCCCCGGCCGGCTGAGGAAGGACCCCCTCGCCCCCCACCGCTCGCACGCTCGCGGCGGGTCCCTGCGAGGGGGCCTAGGCGTCGAGGTCGTCGGCGACGGCGCGCAGCACGGTGGCGACCTTCCGGGCCACCTGCTTGTCCGGGTAGCGGCCGCGCCGCAGGGCGGAGGAGGTGCCGTCCAGCAGCTTGATCAGGTCCTCGATGATCGGCACCAGGGTCTCGGGGTCCCGGCGGTGGCCGGCGACGGCGGAGGGCAGCGGGTCGAGCACCCGCACCTGCAGGGCCTGGTCCCCGCGGCGCCCCTGGACGATGCCGAACTCCACGCGCTGGCCGGGCTTGAGCTCGGTGGTGCCGGCGGGCAGCGCGTCCTTGTGCACGAACACGTCCGGCCCGCCGTCGTGGGCGAGGAAGCCGAACCCCTTCTCCGCGTCGAACCACTTCACCTTGCCGCTGGGCACGTCGATCCCTCGGTCAGTCGTCGCTGGGCCGGCTCCTCGAGCCGCCGGACCGTGCGGCCGGCTGCCGGCCGCACGCGTTCCAGATTAGCCGCGGCGCGACCGGTGGGCCGTTGCGCTGCGGCTGCCCGGCAGCGGCACCGCGGAGGTGCCGCTGCCGGCGGACGGCAGCGCGGGAGGGGTCACCGGTTCTCGGGGAGCTGCACACCCGCCCGGTTCGGGCGGTCCTGCGGGTGGGCGTAGCGCAGCCGCTCGGGCGGGAGCGGGAAGGCGTGGTCCTCGCCGAACGGGGACAGCCCGCCGGCCATCTCGCTGACCAGCTCGGTCACCGGCGCCTCACCCTCGGTGCGCCGGCCCCAGGTGGGCTCGACCAGGTGGGCCTGCTTGTCGTTGCGCTTGGCCATGTCGCCTCCGTGTGCGGTGCAGCCGGTCCGGACGCCGGCGCGGTTCCCGCTCATCTTCCCGCGCCGCCACCCTGTGACACGCACCGCACTCCGTGGTGTCGCACCTGCGGGTGGGAGAGCTCAGCTGCGGGTCGTCTCCCGCGCGCCGTAGACCGTGCCCGCGCCGTCGGCGGTGAGCACCCACTCCCGGGGGGAGACCTGCGCGACGGACACCTCCGCGTCGGCCAGCCGCTGCACCGCGCGGGTGCGCCAGATCGCGGTGGAGAGCAGCCGCAGGCGCAGTGGCTCGTCGGCCAGGTCGTCGTAGCCGATCGGCTCGACCTGCAGCGTCGCCGGGCCGGCGACCCGCAGCACCCCGGTCCGCCAGCTGGTGCCGGCCAGGGCGCGGGTCCAGCGCCGGGTGCGCACCAGGGCCCCCGCGCCCACGACGACACCGATGATCCCCCCGACCACCAGGACGACGAGGACCAGCCCGGCGAACGGCGGTCGCCCCCCGCCGTCGTCGGCGATCCGGAGCAGCGCCGCCCCGAGCACGCCCCCCAGGACGACGGCGAGCACGCCACCGCCCAGCCAGCGCAGCGCTCCGGCGCGGTGGGCGGCCAGGGCCGTGCGGGTCTGCGGATCGTCGAGCGCGGCCATCCGGGCATGGTCGCAGAGCGGGGTGGCGGAGCGGCTGTGCGCAGCGGTCCTCCCGGGCGGGGACGTAGCGTGGACCGGATGTCTCCGGACCAGCCGCCCGCCACGCTCGCCGCCTGGCTGCGCACCCGCACCGACGAGCAGCTGGGCGCCCTGCTGGCCGCCCGGCCCGACGTGGCGCGCCCGGCGCCGTCCGACGTCGTCGGCCTGGCGACCCGGCTGGCGGTGCCGGTCTCGGTCGACCGGGCGCTCGACGAGCTGGACGCCGCGACCCTCCAGGTCCTCGACGCGGTGCTGCTCTCCCCCACCGACGGGGTCCCGCGGACGGCTCTGCCGGGGCTGCTGCCCGGCGTCCCCGCCGAGGTGGTCGACGCCGCGGTGGAGACGCTGAACACCCGGGCGCTGCTCTGGGGCGACGCCGAGCTGCACGCTCCCGAGCCGGTCCGCCGCGCGGTGCGCTACCCTGCGGGGCTGGGCCGGCGGGCGACCGACCTGCGGGTGCCGCTGCCCCGCGACCTGCCGGCGGCCCTCGCCGAGCTGGACGACGACGAGCGGGCGGTGCTCGAGCGGCTCGCCGGCGACCGGCCGGTCGGCCACCTGCCGGACACCGCGGCCGACGGGCCGACCTCTCCCGCCCGCCGGCTCCTGCAGCGGGGGCTGCTCGCGCGCATCGACGCGGTCAACGTCGAGCTGCCCCGGGAGATCGGCCTGCTGCTGCGCGGCGAGCGGCCGCTCGGCCCGCCCCGGCTGCGCCCCGAGCCGCGAGTCAGCGAGCGCGACCCGACCGTCGTCGACCGGCAGTCCGCCGGGGCGGCGCTGGAGGTGCTGGGCCGGGTCGTCGACCTGCTCACCGCGCTGGAGGAGGAGCCCGCCGGGCTGCTGCGCAGCGGCGGGCTGGGCGTCCGCGACCAGAAGCGGCTGGCCAAGGAGCTGCGGATCGGCGAGGCCGACGTCGCCTTCCTGACCGAGCTCGCGCACGTCGCCGGGCTGCTGGACGTCGGCGGGGCGCAGCGCGACGAGTGGCTGCCCACCCGGCTCTACGACGCCTGGCGCGAGCAGGACCTCCCCGACCGCTGGGCCGCGCTGGCCGACGGCTGGCTGGCCAGCACCCGGCTGATCTCCCTGGTCGGGCAGCGGGACGTGGCCGGCAAGGCGGTCAACGTGCTCTCCCCCGACGTCGTCCGGCAGACCGCGCCGGTGCTGCGGCGCTCGGCGCTGTCGGTGCTGGCCGAGTTCCCGCCCGGGCGGGGGCTGGTCGCCGAGGAGCTGGTCGCGCTGCTGCGCTGGCGCACCCCGCGGCGGGCCGACCGGCTGGCCCCGGTGCCGGCGCTGCTGGCCGAGGCCGAGCGGCTGGGCATCGCCGTCGGCGGGGTGCTCAGCACCGGTGGGCGCGGGCTGCTCGCCTCCGGGGAGGACGCCGCCGCCGACGGGATGCGCGGGCTGCTGCCCGAACCGCTGGACCACGTGCTCGCCCAGCCGGACCTGTCGCTGATCGCCCCCGGCCCGCTGGTCGCCGAGCTGGCCGGGACGCTCGCCGTCGTCGCCGACGTGGAGTCCTCCGGCGGGGCGACGGTCTACCGGGTCAGCGACGGCAGCATCCGCCGCGCGCTGGACGCCGGCTGGTCGGCCACCGACCTGCACGACCTCTTCACCCGCGTCTCCCGCACCCCGGTGCCCCAGGCGCTGGACTTCCTGGTCGACGACGTCGCCCGCCAGCACGGCCGGCTCCGGGTGGGCGCCATCGAGTGCTACGTGCGCTCCGACGACCACGGCCTGGTCTCCCAGGTGCTCAGCGACCGGCGGACGGCGAACGCCGAGCTGCGCCGCCTCGCCCCCGGGGTGCTGGTCAGCGGGCTGCCGCCGGAGGAGGTGCTGACCGTGCTGCGCGCGGCGGGGTACTCCCCGGCCGGGGAGAACGCCGGCGGTGCGGTGTTGACCCGGCCCGCCCAGCCGCCGCGCGCGGCCGGTCGGCGGCCCGGGAGCTCGGCACCGGTCGCCCCGCGCCCGCTGTCGGTCGACGACGTCGCGGCGACGGTGCGGGAGATCCGGGCGGGGGACGCGGCCCTCGCCGCCCGCCGCACCGACCCGGTGCGGCAGATCCCGGGCGTGACGACGGCGAGCACGCTGGAGCTGCTGTCCCAGGCGGTGCGCGAGGGCGTGCCGGTGTGGCTGGGCTACGTCGACGCGCAGGGTTCGGGCAGCCAGCGCGTGGTGCAGCCGGTGTCGCTGGCCGGTGGCTTCCTGCAGGGCTTCGACGAGGGCCGCGGGGAGACCCGCACGTTCGCCGTCCACCGGATCACCTCGGTGGCGCTGGCCGCCCCGGAGGACGCCGCCGGTCGATCCAACGCGCCGGATGTCGTTCCGTAGATCGACGACCCGCGGGAAGATCACGAGACCGCCCGGCGTTGCGCGGGACAGTTGGTGAGTGCAACCGGCCTGCCAGCTCTGGTCGGCCGGCTGCGAGCGGAGGCGAGGAGCGTGAACATGGCGGGACGTCCGACGGTCGCCGATCGGCTGGCAGCGGCACTGGGCGCGGTGCTGGGGACGACGGAGCTGCCGGTGCGGCTGCGCGGCTGGGACGGCTCGCTGGCCGGCCCGCCGGGCGCCCCGGTGCTCGGCGTCCGGTCCCGGCGGGCGCTGCGCCGGCTGCTGTGGGCGCCGGGCCAGCTCGGGCTGGGCCGGGCCTACGTCGCCGGGGAGATCGACGTGGAGGACGACGTCTTCGCCACGTTCGCCGCGGTGAGCTCCGTGGGCCGGCTGGCCGAGACCGGCCCGATGGCCGCCCCGACCGCGCGTGAGCGGCTGGCGCTGCTGGGCACCGCGCTGCGACTGGGCGCGATCGGCCCGGAGCCGGCGCCCCCGGCCGAGGAGGCCGACCTGGGCCGCACCGGCCGGCGCCACTCCCGGACCCGGGACGCCGCGGCGATCAGCCACCACTACGACGTCGGCAACGAGTTCTACGAGCTGGTGCTCGGCGAGTCGATGGTCTACTCCTGCGCGGTCTGGGACTCCCCCGACGCCGGCCTGGACGCCGCCCAGGAGGCGAAGCTCGACCTGGTCTGCCGCAAGCTCGGGCTGCGGCCCGGCATGCGCCTGCTCGACGTCGGCTGCGGCTGGGGGTCGCTGGCCATCCACGCCGCCGAGCGGTACGGGGTGACCGTCGTCGGCATCACGCTGTCGGAGGAGCAGGCGCGGATGGCGCGCAAGCGCGCCGCCGAGGCCGGGCTCACCACCGAGATCGACATCCGCGTGCAGGACTACCGGACGGTGGACGACGGCCCCTTCGACGCGATCGCCTCGATCGGGATGTCCGAGCACGTCGGGCGGGCGCAGCTGCCGGCGTACGTGCGCACGCTGGCCGGGCTGCTCGCCCCCGGCGCGCGACTGCTCAACCACGCCATCGCCTGGAACGCCGGGACCGCCGGCTGGAGCCCCGACAGCTTCATCGCCCGCTACGTCTTCCCCGACGGCGAGCTGCTGGGCCTGGCCGAGACCGTCGGCGCCCTGGAGGCCGGCGGTCTGGAGGTGCTCGACGTCGAGGCGCTGCGCCGGCACTACGCCCTCACCCTGCGCGCGTGGGTGCAGCGGCTCGAGGAGCACTGGGACGGCGCCGTCGCCGCGAGCAGCGAGGGCCGGGCGCGGGTGTGGCGGCTGTACATGGCCGCCAGCGCGCTCGCCTTCGAGAAGGGCGACATGGGGATCAACCAGGTGCTGGTCCAGGCACCGGGCGGCGCCGAGCCGCCGCTGCGCCGGACCGACTGGGTGTGAGGCTGCTCCGGTGACGGTCCCGCGGGTGAGCATCCAGCAGCGGCTGGTGCCCGAGCTGACGTGCTTCGGCTGCGGGCCGGCCAACGCGCGCGGGCTGCGGCTGGCGAGCTTCCCCACCGACGACGGCGTGACCGCCGGGTTCACGCCCTGGCCGGAGCACGACAACGGGCTCGGGTACCTCAACGGCGGGATCATCTCCACGCTGCTGGACTGCCACAGCGCCGCGGCGGTGCTGCACGAGGCCGACCTGCGCGGCTGGGGCCCGCTGCCCGGCGCCGCTCTGCCCTACGTCACCGCCGGCCTGGACGTCCGCTTCCTGCGCCCGGCGCCGCTGGCCGAGCCGGTGACGCTGCGCGCGGTGGTCACCGAAGCCGACGAGTCGGCGATGACCGTCGACGTCGAGCTGGTGTGGGACGGCAAGCCCCGGGCCGCCGGCGTCGCGCACTGGAAACGCTGGCGGCCGCGCACCTGACCCGCTCAGCCGTGGTGGACGGCTCCGACCCGTTCAGCCGTGGTGGACGGCTCTGCCTCTCTCAGCCGTGGTGGACGGCTCTGCCTCTCTCAGCCGTGGTGGACGGCTCTGCCGCTCTCAGCCGTGGTGGACGGCTCTGCCGCTCTCAGCCGTGGTGGACGGCTCTGCCGCTCTCAGCCGTGGTGGACGGCTCTGCCTCTCTCAGCCGTGGTGGACGGCCTCGATGTTGTGCCCGTCGGGGTCGCGCAGGAAGACCGCGTAGTAGCCGGGGTGGTACTCCGGCCACTCGCGCGGCGCGTGCAGCACCTCGGCTCCCGCCGCGCGGGCGGCGTCGTGCACCGCGTCGACGGCGGCCCGGCCGGGCGCGCGGAAGGCGATGTGCGCCTCCCGCGTCTCGCCGCCGGCGGCGGGGCTCAGCCAGAAGTCCGGCGAACCGTCGGGACCGCAGAGCCCGACCACCGAGGACTCCCCGGCCGGGAATCGCACCGCCTCCCGCAGGCCGATGGGCGCGAGCGCCCGCACGTAGAAGGCCACGGCCGCCTCGACGTCGGCGACCTGGATCCCCAGGTGGTCGAGCATGCCGGCACCGTAGCGCCGCCGCGGGTCCCCCGGGCACCCGTTGAACGCCGGCGGCCCGCAATCGACCTGCTCTCGGGCCACCGGCGTCCAGCCCGCACGGTCAGCTCCGCCGCCGCGGAACTGTCGTACCTCGAACGTATGTTCGGGTGCATGACGGAGACCGCGGCCCTGCCCCCGCCGTCGGTCCCGCCTGCCCGGTCGGCCAACGTGGTGATCGAGCTGCACTACCCGGGGTCCCGGGAGCCGTCGCCGGCGTCGCAGTGGCCCGATGAGCTGCTCGCGGCCCGGCTGCAGGGCATCCAGCGCCAGCGGGCGCGAGCCACTGCGGAGGAAGCCGAGCTGATCCTGGCCCTGGCCGGCCAGCGGCCCTCCGCCGCGGATCCTGCGCCGGATCATCCCGGTGCGCGGCGGGCGGGGTGGACCGCCCAGCCGGCCGACGGTGAGG
>NZ_JBJHAQ010000034.1:0-39938 GCF_054051115.1 Modestobacter sp. SYSU DS0904
CCCCCCCCGCCCCCCCCCCCCCCCCCCCCCCCCCCCCCCCCCCCCCCCCCCCCCCCCCCCCCCCCCCCCCCCCCCCCCCCCCCCCCCCCCCCCCCCCCCGGAGGGAGGACGGCGAGCGGGGGCTGCTCGGTCTCGCACCGCGGGTCGGCGCGCACCGGGCAGCGCGGCCAGAACACGCAGCCGGCCGGCAGGTCGGTGGGCGCCGGCGGGGTGCCGGGCACCGTGGCCAGGTCGGGCACCGAACCGTCGGCGCGCGGCTCCGCCAGGTCGGGCAGGGCGCCCAGCAGGCCCCGGGTGTAGGGGTGGGCGGGGTGCTCGAGGACGTCGTCGACCGTGCCGTCCTCCACGCAGCGCCCGCCGTACATGACCAGCACCCGGTCGGCGATGCCCGCGACCACGCCCAGGTCGTGGGTGATCCAGACGACGCCGGTGCCGTGCTCGCGCTGCAGCCGCTCGACCAGCTCGATGATCTGCGCCTGCACGGTGACGTCGAGGGCGGTGGTGGCCTCGTCGGCGATCAGCAGCGCCGGGGAGCTGCTCAGCGCGATCGCGATCATCACCCGCTGCCGCATGCCGCCGGAGAGCTCGTGCGGGTAGCGGTCCAGCGCCTTGCCCGGGTCGGGCAGCCCGACCTCCGCCAGCAGTTCGACCGCCCGCTCCCGGGCGGCGGCCTTGCCGACGTCGGAGTGCGCGCGGATGCCCTCGACGAGCTGGCGGCCGACGGTGAGCACCGGGTTCAGCGAGGTCATCGGGTCCTGGAAGACCATCCCGATCCCCGGCCCGCGCACCTGTCGCAGCCGGTCCGGGCGCATGGTGAGCAGGTCCTCGCCGTCCAGCCGGGCCGCCCCGCTGACGGTGGCGACCCCGTCGGGGAGCAGCCCCATCAGCGCGAGCACCGACACGCTCTTGCCGCTGCCGGACTCCCCCACCACCGCGACCGTCTCGCCGCGCCCCACGGTGTAGCTCAGCCCGTTGACCACGTCGGCCGGCCCGCGCGGGGTGCGCAGCCGCACCCGCAGGTCCTCGACCTCCAGCACCGGCTCCCCGCTCACTGGATCACCTGTTCGCTCCCGCGGGGCGCTCCGCTCCTCGCTCGCTGGCGCTCGCTGCGATGCTCACGTCCCTGTCCGCTCACTGCCGCCCCCCGCTCATCGCCGTGCGCTGCCGCGGGTCGAGCACGTCGCGCAGCCCGTCGCCGAGCAGGTTGAACGACAGCACCAGCAGGAAGATCGCCAGCCCCGGGAAGACCGCGATCCACCAGGCCAGCTCGATGTAGCCGCGTCCCTCCGACAGCATCAGCCCCCACGACGGGTCGGGCGGCTGGGTGCCCAGGCCGAGGAAGGACAGCGCCGCCTCCGAGAGCACCGCGAACGCCAGGCTGACCGAGGTCTGCACGATGATCGGCGGGGCGGCGTTGGGCAGCACGTGCCGGAACAGCAGCCGCAGGTCCGAGGAGCCCACCGACCGGGACGCCCGGACGTAGACCTCCTCCCGCACGCTGAGCACGCTGGAGCGGGTGACCCGCGCGAAGATCGGGATGTAGACGATGCCGATCGCGATGGTCGTGTTGGTCAGGCCCGGCCCGAGGATGGCGACGATCGAGATCGCCAGCAGCACCGCGGGGAAGGCGAACAGCATGTCCATGAACCGCATCAGGGCGTCGTCGACCCACTTGCCGTAGAAGCCGGCGAGCAGGCCGATCAGCGTGCCGACGACCAGCGAGATGCTCACCGCGATCAGCCCCACCCGCAGCGAGACCGTCGCGCCCAGGAGCACCCGGGAGAGGACGTCGCGGCCCAGGTCGTCGGTGCCGAACGGGTGCTCGAGGCTCGGTGACTGCAGCCGGTCGGCCACCGAGATCTCGTTGGCGCCCTGCGGGGCCAGCTGGTCGTCGGCGAGGGCGACCACGATCATCAGCAGGATCCACGCGGCCGCGACGGCCGCCGTCGGGTTGCGCAGCAACAGCCCCAGCGTCTCCCGCCAGCGCGGCCGCTCCGGCCGCAGCGGAGCGGCCGGCTGGCCGCCCTGCTCGGCGGTCGACTGCCCGGCGGTCGGTGTCCCGACGGCGGCGGAGCCGTAGGGGCCGCGGTCCGGCGGCTCGGCGGCCGGGCTCGGGCCCGGGTCGGCAGGGGTGGTCACCGGCGCGCGATCCTCGGGTCCAGCCGGCTGTACAGCAGGTCGACCATCAGGTTGACCAGGAGGAACACCAGCGCGAACAGCAGCACGGCGCCCTGCAGCACCGGGTAGTCGCGGGCCTGCACCGCCTGCAGGGCCAGCTGCCCGAGCCCCGGCCAGGAGAACACGATCTCCACCACGACCACCCCGGACAGCAGGTAGGCCAGCTGCACGCCGGTGACGGTGACCAGCGGCAGCAGCGCGTTGCGCAGCACGTGCCAGCTCAGCACCTGCCGGGACCGCAGCCCCTTGGCCTGCGCGGTGCGCACGTGGTCCTGCCCGAGCGCCTCCAGCACGCTGGAGCGGACGAACCGGGTGATCACCGAGCCGGAGACCACGCCGGTGACGACCGCCGGCATGATCAGCCGCTGGAACCAGCCCCACGGGTCCTCGGTCAGCGGCACGTAGCCGCCCGAGGGCAGCCAGCCCAGCGTCCCGGCGAAGACCAGGATGAGCACGATGCCCATCCAGAAGTCCGGCACCGAGATGCCGATCTGGCTGAGCACCGTGGCCCCGCGGTCGACCAGCGACCGGGGGCGCAGCGCGGAGATCGTGCCCAGCGGGACGGCGATCAGCAGCGCCACGACGATCGCCGCGAACGCCAGGGTCAGCGTCGCCGGCAGCCGCTCCAGGATCTGCGCGGTCACCGGCTCGCCGCTGCGGAAGCTGACCCCGAGGTCACCGGTGAGCGCCCGGCCGGCCCAGCCGAAGTACTGCTGCAGCAGCGGCTGGTCCAGCCCGGACCGCGCCTGCAGCGCGTCGTAGCTCTCCTGGGAGAAGCGGGTGCCCAGCGCCAGGCGCACCGGGTCGCCGGGGACGAGGTGGACCAGGGCGAACACGATGATGCTCACCCCGATCAGCACGACGACCGACTGACCGGTGCGCCGGAGCAGGTATCCGGTCAGGGCAGCTCCACGTCCTCGAAGTTGATCGCCTTGTCCGGCCGGATCTGGTAGCCCGACAGCCCCGGGGACCACGCCTGCACGACGTCGGGGTTGTAGAGGTACACGTACGAGGCGTCGTCGACGATCAGCTTCGCCGCCTGGTCGTAGAGGTCCTTGCGGGCGTCCTGGTCGGTCTCGCTGGCCGCCGCGGTCAGCAGCCGGTCGACCTCGGGGTTGCTGTAGCCCTGGTAGTTGCTGGACCCGTCGGTGATGTGCTGGGCGTGGTAGTAGTCGAACGGGTCGATGTTGCCCAGCCAGCTCAGCAGGAAGGCGTCGAAGTCACCCTGGGACTGGCGGTCCAGCCAGGTGGCGAAGTCGACGGTCTGCACGTCGACGGTGATGCCGATCGGCTCCAGCTGGCTGGCGATCACCTGGGCGGCGGTGACCGTCTCCGGGAACTCGTCGGTGACCATCAGCCCCATGGTGATCGGCGTCTGCACGCCGGCCTGCTGGAGCAGCTGCTCGGCGGCGGCCGGGTCGGCGTCGTAGGGGGCGTAGTCGTAGTGGAAGAAGCTGTCCTCGGGGATCGCCGTCTGGTTCGGCTCGGCGGCACCGAACCGGGCCGCCTCGGTGACCGCGCCGCGGTCGACGGCGGTGGCGATCGCCTGGCGCACCGCCGGGTTGCCGAACGGCTCCCGGTCGTAGTTCATCGACATGTACCAGAAGTCGACGCTCGGGGTGGTGGCCAGCTCGACCTGGTCGCTGCCCTGCAGCGACTCGATCTGCTGCGGCGGGACGTTGTCGGTCCACTGCACCTCGCCGTTCTCCAGCGCGGTCAGCGCGGCGGCGGGCTCGGTGATGTAGCGGAACTCGACGCCGTCGACGCTCGGCGCGCCGCCCCAGTACTCCTCGTAGGCGGCGAGCTCGGTGCTGCCGGCGTCGGAGCTCTCCAGCGTGAACGGCCCGGTGCCCACCGCCTCGGTGGTGAGGTCGTAGTCCTCGGCGGCACCCTCGGGCAGGATCGCCATCCCCTTGAAGCCACCGATCAGCGCCGGCAGGTTCGGCGTCGGCTGGCTGACCTGGATGACGACGGTGTCCGGGCCGTCGGCGGTCACCGACTCGACGTTGGCGAACCGGTAGGCGTTGTTCAGCTCCTCGTCGATGATCCGGTTGTAGGAGTAGACGACGTCGGCGGAGTCGAACTCGCTGCCGTCGTGGAAGGTGACGTCGTCCCGCAGGGTGAACGTCCAGGTCAGCCCGTCGTCGCTGGTCTCCCAGTCGGTGGCGAGGCTCGGCTCCATCGTGAGGTCCTCGGGGTTGGGGACCACGAGGGTGTCGTAGACGTTCTCCAGCACCTGGAAGCTCGGGTAGGCGCTGGTGACGTGCGGGTCGAACTGGTCGGGCTGGGCGCTCACCGCGGCGACCAGCACGTTGTCACCGCTCGCGCCGCCACCGCCGTCGCCGGTGTCGACGCTCTCGCCACCGGAGCAGGCGGTCAGCGCCAGCGCACCGGCGGTACCGAGGAACAGGAGTCGTGGGGCGCGCACGGGCTTGCCTCCGAGGTCGACGTCAGATCCACCCCGACCCTCGTCCCACCCCCGGCTCGTCGCCGGACGGGACGGGTGATCGTTGCCGCTTCGTGATCATGCGCCCGCACGCCCGCGGCCGCACGCCGTGCCGTCCACGTTCTGCCGTCCACGATTTGCCGTCCACGATCTCCGTCCGCGTTCCCCGCGCTGCGGCGCGAGGGAAGCGCACGGAGAGCGTGGGAAGCGGCGGGAACGGCAGCGGCCGCCGCCCCGGGGTTCCGGGACGGCGGCCGCCGCAGGTCGAGCCGGTGGTCAGAGCGCCACGTAGACCGACTTGGTCTGCAGGTACTCGTCGAGGGCCTCCGGGCCGTTCTCCCGGCCGTAGCCCGACGCCTTGTAACCGCCGAAGGGCAGCGCGACGTCGAGGATGCCGTAGGTGTTCACCCAGATCAGGCCGGCCTCGAGCTGCGCGGCGACGCGGTGGGCGCGGCCGACGTCCTTCGTGTGCAGGCCGGCGGCCAGCCCGTAGGGAGTGCCGTTGGCCAGCGCGACCGCCTCCTCCTCGGTGTCGAACACCTGCACGGTGAGCACCGGGCCGAAGATCTCCTCCTGCACCAGGCGGGAGTCCTGGGCGACGTCGGCGACGACGGTCGGCGCCATGTAGAAGCCGCCGTCCTTCTCGATCCGCTGCCCGCCGGCGACGACCCGGCCGCTGCCGCCCTCGCCGGTGGCCAGCGCGACGTAGCGCTCGACGTTCTCCAGGTGCCGCTCGCCGGCCATCGGGCCGACGATCGTGCCCTCGTCCAGCGGGTCGCCGACCGGCACGTGGGTGGCCCCACCGACGACGCCGGCGAGCACCTGCTCGTAGACGCCGCGCTGCACCAGCAGCCGGGTGCCGCCCATGCAGAACTGGCCGGTGTTGAAGACGAACGCGGAGACCGCGGCCTGCACGGCCTCGTCGAGGTCGGCGTCGTCGAAGACGATGTTCGCCGACTTGCCGCCCAGCTCCATGGTCACCGGGGTGATGTTGGCGGCCGCGGTGGCGGCGATCATGCTGCCGACCTTGGTGGAGCCGGTGAAGGCGATCCGGTCGACCTCCGGGTGCCGGGTGAGCCGGTCGCCGGCGACGGCGCCGGAGCCGGTCACCACGTTGAGCACCCCGGCCGGCAGCCCGGCCTCGGTGAGCAGCTCGGCGATCCGCAGCGCGGTCAGCGGGGTGTCCTCGGCGGGCTTGTGGACGACGGTGTTGCCGGCCGCCAGGGCGGGGGCGATCTTCGACGTCGACAGGATCATCGGGAAGTTGAACGGGGTGATCGCGGCGACCACGCCCAGCGGCTCGCGCCGGGTGTAGGCCAGGCCCGGGCCGCGGATGCCGCGGGTCGCGCCCTCGATCGCGCCGGCCAGGCCGGCGAAGTAGGAGAAGTGCTCGGCGGTGGTGTTGGTGTCGATCTGCCGGGCGAAGGTGATCGGCTTGCCGGTGTCCAGGCTCTCCAGCCGGGCCAGCTCGTCGCCGTGCTCCAGGATCAGCTGGGCGGCGCGCTGCAGGATCGCGCCGCGCTCGCGGGCGCTCATCGTCCGCCACGGGCCGCTGTCGAACGCCCGGCGGGCGGCGGCGACGGCGCGGTCGACGTCCTCGGCCGTGCCCTCGGGCACCGTGGTGACCACGCGGCCGGTCGACGGGTCGACCACGTCACGGCGCTCGGTCCCGGCGCCGTCCTGCCACTGACCGTCGATGTAGTGCTTCCCCTGGGGCAGCGCGACCTGCTCGGCGTGGTCCTGGGCCAGTGTGTCGGTGCTCATCTCTCCCTCTCACCGGCAGCCCCGCGGGGGCTGCCCTCATCGACGGCTTCGTCGTGGATCAACCGTCGGCCAAGCAGAACGGAAAGTCACGCGATGGTGCGCAGTCTCCTTCCGTGGGGTGGAAGCCGACCCGCTCAGGCCGGTCGGACGACCCCGAGGACGTGCTCGACGCCGGTCTTCTCGTTCCGGACGGCGAGGTCCCAGCCGCCGTCGGCCGGCGACGTGGCCAGGGTGACCGTCGAGGGCAGCAGCAGCGGCTTGCGGAACGCCACGTCCACGCTCACCGCGTCGGGCAGCCGGCCGGACAGCGCCGCCAGTGCCCGGGCCTTCACCCACATGCCGTGCGCGATCGCCCGCTTGAAGCCGAAGGCCTTCGCCGTCAGCCCGGAGAGGTGGATCGGGTTCACGTCGCCTGAGACACCCGCGTACCGGCGTCCGGCGTCGTCGGGCACCCGCCAGCGGGCGGCGATCCGCTCGACCTCACCCACCGGCACCTCGACGTCGGCCTCCGGTGCGCCGTCCGGCGCGCTCGCCCCGCGGGCCAGGTAGGTCGACCGGCCGCGCCACACCTCGTCGCCGCGACTGCGCACCGAGGCCACCAGGTCGACCGTCGCGCCGGAGCGGTGCGTGGCGAACCGGTCCGCCCAGACCTCCAGGTCCAGCTTCTCGTCGACCCCGATCGGCCGGTTCACGGTGATCCGGTTGCGCACGTGCACCAGCCCGGGCAGCGCCAGCGGGAAGGCACGGTCGGCAATCAGCGCGACCTGCAGCGGGAAGGTCAGCACGTGCGGGAAGGTCACCGGCAGCGCGTCGGCCAGCGGGAAGCCGGAGACCCGGGCGTACCCGGCCAGCTGCGCCGGGTCGACGGCGACACCGGTACGGGCCACGTGAGTGTCCGGCAGGCTCCCGCCCCGGCCGCGCGCGGTGACCGCGGCCCGAGCGAACAGCGCCGCCATGTTCGGCGGGTCGGTGAGGACGATCATCACGCCCCCAGCAGCGACTGGCCGCACACCCGCACGACCTGACCGTTGACCCCGGCGCTGGCCGGCTGGGCGAGGAAGGCGATCGTCTCGGCGACGTCGACCGGCAGCCCGCCCTGCTGCAGCGAGTTGACCCGCGAGCCGACCTCACGGGTGCCGAAGGGCATCTTCGCGGTCATCTCGGTGACGATGAACCCCGGTGCGACGGCGTTGATCGTGGCGCCGCGGGCGGCGAACTCCGGCGCCCAGGCGCGCACCATGCCGAGGATCCCGGCCTTGGACGCCGCGTAGTTGGTCTGCCCGCGGTTGCCGGCGATGCCCGACTGCGAGCTCACGCTGATCACCCGGGCGCCGGGCTTCAGCGCCCCCTCGGTGGCCAGCAGCGCCTGCGTGATGTCCAGCTGCGCCTGCAGGTTCACCGCCAGCACCGAGTTCCACCGGGCGGCGTCCATGTTCACCAGCAGCTTGTCCCGGGTGATGCCGGCGTTGTGCACGACGACGTCCACCCCGCCGTGCCGGGCGATCAGCTGCCGGGCCAGCCGCGGGCCGGCGTCGTCGGCGGTGATGTCGAGGGCTACCGCCGTCCCGCCGATCTCGTTGGCCACCTGCGCCAGCTGCTCACCGGCCGCCGGGACGTCGACCACCACGACGTGCGCGCCGTCGCGGGACAGCACCCGGGCGATCGCCGCACCGATGCCGCGGGCCGCCCCGGTGACGACGGCGACCTTCCCGGCCAGCGGACGCTCGGCATCCTCGCCTGCGGGCACGTCGGCGGCGTCGAGGGTGAGCACCTGGCCGTCGACGTAGGCCGAGCGGCCGGAGAGGAAGAACCGCAGCGGGCTGCCCAGCGACGACTCGGCGCCGGCCGGCACGAGCACCAGGTTGGCGGTGGCGCCGTTGCGCAGCTCCTTGGCCACCGAGCGGACCAGCCCCTCCAGTGCCTGGCGGGCCGCGGCCTGCGCCGGGCCCTCCGCCGTCGCCGGCGGGTCGGCGAGCACCAGCACCCGCCCGCTGGCGCCCAGCCGCTTGAGCGCCGGGGCGAGCAGGTCGTGGGCGGCGGCGAGGTCGCCCGGACCGGTCAGCCCGGTGGCGTCCAGCACGACGGCGCCCAGCTTGGCGCCGTCGTCCGAGCCGTCGGCGGCCACCGGGGAGACCACGGTGACCCCGGCGTCCCGAAGCAGTCCGGTGACGGTGTCCCGCAGCCGGCCCTCGCCGGCCGACCCGACGAGCGCCGGGCCGGGGAGCAGCGGCTGGCCGGGCTCGTACCGGCGCAGCTCCGCCGGCCGGGGCAGGCCCAGCTGCTTGGTGATCGTCGTGCCGACGCCGGAGTTGGCGAAATCGCGGTACCAGTCGCTCACGTCGTGGAGTCCTTCCGTGGTGCGTGGGAGGTGGGGTCGCTCGCGTGGGTCGAGCCGCCTGACCGGACGTGGAGCCGCGCCGTGGCACGACTCCACGTCCGGTGGCCCGGGTCGAGCCGGATGACCGGCAGCCGCCGGGTCAGGACTCGAGGATGGCGACGACGCCCTGGCCGCCGGCCGCGCAGATGGAGATCAGCCCGCGCTTGCCCGGGCCGGCCTCGTGCAGCATCTTCGCCAGCGTCGCGACGATCCGGCCGCCGGTCGCGGCGAACGGGTGCCCGGCAGCCAGCGACGAGCCGTGCACGTTGAGCTTCGCGCGGTCGATCGAGCCCAGCGGGGCGTCCAGGCCGAGCTTCTCCTTGCAGAACGCCGGGCTCTCCCACGCCTTCAGGGTGGCCAGCACGGTGGAGGCGAACGCCTCGTGCACCTCGTAGAAGTCGAAGTCCTGCAGGGTCAGGCCGTTGCGCGCCAGCAGCACCGGGACGGCGTAGGCCGGGGCCATCAGCAGCCCCTCGCCGCCGTGCACGTAGTCGACCGCGGCGGTCTGCGCGTCGACCAGGTGGGCGAGCACCGGCAGGTCGTGCGCGGCGGCCCACTCGTCGGAGGCCAGCAGCACGGCGGAGGCGCCGTCGGTCAGCGGCGTGGAGTTGCCCGCCGTCATGGTGGCGTCCTCGCCCCGGCCGAAGACGGGCTTCAGCTTCGCGAGCTTCTCCACCGAGGTGTCCGGGCGCAGGTTGTCGTCGCGCCCCAGCCCGAGGAACGGCGTCACCAGGTCGTCGAAGAAGCCGGCGTCCCAGGCGGCAGCCAGCGCGTGGTGCGAGCGGACGGCGAGCTCGTCCTGCTCCTCGCGGCCGATCTCCCACTCCTTCGCGGTGATCGCGGCGTGGTCGCCCATCGCCAGGCCGGTGCGCGGCTCGGCGTTGCGCGGGATCTCCGGCACCAGCTGGCCGGGGCGGACGGCGGCGAGCGCCTTGAGCCGCTGCTGCACGGTCTTCGCCCGGTTCAGCTCCATGAGCACCCGGCGCATGTCCTCGTTCACCGCGACCGGGGCGTCGGAGGCGGTGTCGACGCCGCCGGCGATGCCCGACTCGACCTGGCCGAGGGCGATCTTGTTGGCGACCAGGACGGCGGCCTCGAGGCCGGTGCCGCAGGCCTGCTGCACATCGTAGGCGGGGGTCGCGGCCGACAGCCGCGAGCCGAGCACCGCCTCGCGGGTCAGGTTGAAGTCGCGGGAGTGCTTGAGGACGGCGCCGGCGACGACCTCGCCGACCTGCTCGCCCTGCAGCCCGAAGCGCGCGACCAGCCCGTCGAGCGTGGCGGTGAGCATGTCGGAGTTGCTCGCCCGGGCGTAGGCGCCGTTGGCGCGGGCGAAGGGGGTGCGGTTGCCGCCGACGATTGCGGCGCGGCGTCCAGCGGCGGGTCGGTTCTGCGCTGCCATCGGGTCCTCCGGAGGGGATGGGGCTCGCCAAAGTGGCCACTTTGGTGGAGACGGGCAGGTACCCCGTGTCAGGTACCGACGGTATCAGGTACTTTCGGTGCCGTGAACACCGAGACGGCGCCCGCACCGCGGGACCGGCGCGACTCCCGCTGGGACGCCCACCGGCTCGCGCGGCGCGAGCAGCTGGTCGAGGCGACGCTCGCCGCCGTCGGCCGGCACGGCCCCGGCGTCGGCATGGACGAGATCGCCGCCGAGGCGGGCACCAGCAAGACCGTCGTCTACCGGCACTTCGCCGACCGGAGCGAGCTCTACGTCGCCGTCTGCGCCCGGGTCGCCGCGCAGCTCACCCGCAAGCTGCGCGAGGCGATCGGCAGCAGCGAGCACCCGCGGCAGATGGTGTCGGCCGCCGTGGAGACGTACCTGGCGTTCATCGAGGCCGACCCGGCGGTGTACCGCTTCGTCGTCGGCCACACGCTGGTCGACCGGCCCGTCGACGCCGACCCGATCAGCAGCCTGTCCGACCTGATCGGCGACGAGGTGGGCGCCCTGGTCGCCGCCGCGCTCGACCGGGCCGGGCAGGACACCGCCGCCGCCGCGCCCTGGGGGCACGGGGTGATCGGGCTGGTCCGCGCCGCCGCCGACTGGTGGCTGCGGGCCGAGCGCCCGGTGCCGCGCGCCCAGCTCGCCGCGCAGCTGACCGACCTGGCCTGGACCGGGCTGCGCGGCGTCGTCACGCCCGCACCGACCGGGCCCTCAACCACCGCCCCCGCGAGTCCGATGGAGGATTCATGACCAGCACCCCGACGCCCCTGACGCCGGTCGACCCCGCCCGGCTCACCGAGGTCCTCGACGGACGCTGGGCGCACGTGCGCCGCGACGTCCGGGAGCAGCTCGGCACCGACGCCGCGTACGCCCCGGTGTACGGCGAGTCGATGGCCGAGGCCCGGGAGCGGATCACCCGGCTGGCCGCGCAGCTGGCCGGCACCGGCCGGGTCGTGCTCGGCTTCCCGGAGGCCCAGGGCGGAGCCGGGGACAACGGCGGCTCGGTGGTCTCCATCGAGATGCTGGCCCAGGCCGACCTCTCGCTGATGGTCAAGGCCGGCGTGCAGTGGGGCCTGTTCGGCGGGGCCGTGCAGGCGCTGGGCACCCAGCGCCACCACGACGAGTTCCTGCCGCCGATCATGTCCTTCGACCTGCCCGGCTGCTTCGCGATGACCGAGACCGGCCACGGCTCCGACGTCCAGCAGCTCCGGACGACGTGCACCTACGACCCGCAGACGCAGACCTTCGACCTGCACACCCCGCACCAGGCCGCGCGCAAGGACTACATCGGCAACGCGGCGCAGGACGGCCGGATGGCGGTCGTCTTCGCCCAGCTGGTCACCGGCGGGCAGCGGCACGGGGTGCACGCCTGGCTGGTGCCGATCCGCGACGCCGCGGGCAACCCGGTGCCCGGGGTGACCATCGGCGACGACGGCCCGAAGGCCGGGCTGCTCGGCGTGGACAACGGCCGGCTGAGCTTCGACCACGTGCGCGTGCCGCGGGAGATGCTGCTGGACCGCTACGGCCAGGTCGCCCCCGACGGCACCTACACCAGCTCCATCGAGAACGAGACCCGGCGCTTCTTCACCATGCTCGGCACGCTGGTGCGCGGGCGGGTCAGCGTCGGCGGCTCGGCGTCGTCGGCGACGAAGGTGGCCCTGGAGATCGCCGTCCGCTACGGCGACGTGCGCCGCCAGTTCTCCGCCCCCGGCGAGGACCGCGAGGTGGTGATCAACGACTACCTGGTGCACCAGCGCAAGCTGCTGCCGGCGCTGGCGCGCACCTACGCGTTCGCCTTCGCCCAGGAGGAGCTGCTCTGCACGATGCACGACGTGCAGGCCGCCGACGTCATCGACGAGGCCGCACAGCGGGAGCTGGAGTCCCGCGCCGCCGGGCTCAAGGCGCTGCAGACCTGGCACGCCACCGCCACCATCCAGCTGTGCCGCGAGGCCTGCGGCGGGGCCGGCTACCTGCAGGAGAACCGGCTGCCGGCGCTCAAGGCCGACACCGACGTCTTCACCACCTTCGAGGGCGACAACACCGTGCTGATGCAGCTGGTCGCCAAGGGGCTGCTGACCGGCTACCGGGACGCCTTCGGCTCGCTCGACGGCTGGGGCAAGGTGGCGTTCGTCGCCGAGCAGGTGCGGGAGACCGTGCTGGAGCGCACGGCGGCCCGCGCGCTGATCCAGCGGCTGGTCGACGCCGTCCCCGGCCGGGAGGACGACGTCCCCTTCACCGACCGCGGCTGGCAGCTGAAGCTGCTGGAGGACCGGGAGAAGCACGTCCTGGAGGGCGTGATCAAGCGGCTGCGCAAGAACGCCGCCACGCACCGGGACGGCCGGCAGTTCGACGTCTTCAACGACGTGCAGGACCACGCCCTCAAGGCCGCCGAGGCGCACATCGAGCGGGTCGTGCTGGAGGCGTTCGTCGCCGGCATCGAGCGGACGGCAGACCCCGCGGCGCGGGCGCTGCTGTCCCGCGTCTGCGACCTGTTCGCGCTCAGCACCATCGAGGCGGACAAGGGCTGGTTCCTCGAGCACTCGCGGATCACCCCGCCCCGGGCGAAGGCGCTCACCGGCGCGGTCAACGAGCTGCTCGCCGAGCTGCGCCCGCACATGCGCAGCCTGGTCGACGCCTTCGCCGTCCCGGAGGCCTGGCTGAACTGCGCGGTCCTGGCCGAGGAGCCGGGCCGCCAGGAGACGATGGCCGCCCACGACGCCGCGCTGCGGGCGCAGGGCACCGAGCCGGAGGCGCCGGCGACGGCCACCGACCTGGAGATGGCCCCCGCCCAGTGAGAGGACCCTGCTGCCCCCGACACTCGCAAGCTCGCGCCGGGTCCCTGCAGCAGGGCCGCTCCAGCACGTCACCAAGGATGATGTGCGGCCGTGGAGGTCATGGCGGCGACGGCCGAGACGCTGCGCATCCCGCAGGTGGTCGACCTGGCGGCGATCGTCATCGGCGCGCTCACCGGCGGGCTGCTGGCCGCGCGGGAGGGCTTCGCCGTCTCCGGGGTGCTGCTGCTGGCCATCAGCGGCGGGCTCGGCGGCGGGCTGATCCGCGACATCCTCCTGGCCGACGGGCCCCCGGTCGCGGTGACCGATCCGGCGTACCTGCCCACCGTGGCGGTCACCGCCGCGGTCACCTTCTACTTCTCCGGCTGGCTGTCCCGGCTCACCGGGCTGCTGGTGGTGCTCGACGCGCTCACCCTGGGGTTCTTCACCGTCATCGGCGCGCAGAAGGCCCAGCTGGCCGAGCTGCCCAGCGCGTCAGTGGTCTTCATCGGCACGCTCACCGCCGTCGGCGGCACCGTCATCCGCGACATGCTGCTGGCCCAGCGGGCGGACATCGTCCAGCCCGGGCCCTACAACGCCGTCGCGGCGCTGCTCGGGGCCGCCGTGCTCACCGTGCTGGCCGGGCCGCTGGACCTGCCGCCGCTGCCGGTCGCGGCGATCGTCATCACCCTGGTCGCCGCGCTGCGGGTGCTGTCGGTGTGGCGCGGCTGGGAGGTGCCGGTCGCGGTCGACCTGCCGCAACGGGCGCGCAGCCGGCTCGGCCGGCGGCCGGCCCGCCCCCGCCGCCGCCGGCGCCGGCGCCGCTGACCCTCAGCCGCCGGCGCCGGCCCGCGGGACGACCTCGGGCGCCGGCTCGATCCCCGGGGGGACCCGCTGCGGGCCGGCCTCGGGTGGGCGGGGCAGGTCCTGCGGGTGGATCCGGACGGCGAGCAGCGCCACGTCGTCCTCGGTGTCGGGCAGGTACATCTGCTCCAGCAGCCGGTCGCACAGCTGCTCCAGCGGCAGGTCGGTGAGGTCGGCGAGCACCCGGCACAGCTCCGCGAGGCCGGCGTCGAGGTCGCGGTCGCGGCGCTCGACCAGGCCGTCGGTGTAGAGCAGCAGCGTGCCGCCCCGGCCGATCGTGGCCACCCGGTCGCTGCGCGGGGTGCCCGGCTCCACGCCCAGCAGCAGGTCCGGGTCGTGCTCGTCGAGGAGGGTGACCG
Organism: Modestobacter sp. SYSU DS0904; assembly: GCF_054051115.1. NCBI lineage: Bacteria > Bacillati > Actinomycetota > Actinomycetes > Geodermatophilales > Geodermatophilaceae > Modestobacter > Modestobacter sp. SYSU DS0904. Next base: position 14,201 of record NZ_JBJHAQ010000034.1, read on the forward strand.
TGCCGTCGGCCTCGATCAGCACCGGCGGCGGGTGGCCGGCCGACGACCAGCGCACCCGGGTCCCGCCCTGCTGCAGCTCCGGGTCGTCCTGCTCCAGCCGGGCGACCACCGCGGTGGCCATGGTGTCCAGGTCGAGGCCGGCGACGGACCGGTCCAACCCGCTGAGCAGCTCGGCCGGCGTGCCGCCGGTGTGGTGGCCGATGCCGCGCAGCAGCCCGCGCAGCTGCCCCATCGCGGCCGCCGCCCGGCTGTCGTGGCCCACCACGTCCCCGATGACCAGCACCGTGGCCCCGTCGGACTGGACGAACGCGTCGTACCAGTCGCCACCGACCTCGGCCCCCGCGGCGGCCGGGACGTAGCGGACGACGATCTCGCAGTGGTCCGGCGCCGGCGGCGCGGTGAGCATGCTGCGCTGGAGCGTCTCGGCCAGCTGCCGCTGCTGCCCGAACAGCCGGGCCTGCTGCAGGGCCGCACCCGCCCGGCGGCCGACCTCCACGGCGGTGTCCAGCTGCGCCTCGGTGTGCGCCGCCCGGCCGGCGCCGGTGTAGATCCCCAGCGCGCCGAGGGTCTCCCCGCGGGCCACCAGGGGGACGACGACGCCGGCCTCCGGGTTCAGCCCGGCCAGCAGCGCGCGCGCCTCCGGGTCCGGCAGCGCCCGCTCGACGTAGGCCGCGTCCAGCTGGGACACCACCACCGGCCGGCCGGTGCGGGCGACGACCCGGGGCGCGGCGTCCTCGCTCATGCCGGCGACCATGGCCCGCACGTAGGCCTCCAGCTCCTCGCGGCGGGCGCGGTCGGAGTGCGCGGACGCGACCCGGCGCATCCGTCCGTGCTCGTCGGTGACCACGACCCAGCACCAGTCACCCAGCGCGGGCACCACCAGCTCGGCCAGCCGGTCCAGCTGCTGGTCGATGTCCAGCGTGCCGGCCAGCACCCGGCCCACCTCGGCCAGCACCTGCAGCCGGGTGTTGGCCAGGGTCAGCGCAGCCACCGCGGCGTCCCGCTGGGCGTCGGCGTGCAGCCGCGAGACGCTCAGCCCGATCTGCGCGGTGAGCGCCTCCAGCATCCCGACGTCGTCACCGCTGAACTCCCGGCCGTCGGGCCAGACCGCCACGAAGCTCCCGCGCAGCCTGCCCTCCACCCGCAGCGGGAGGGCGGCGACCGCGCCCACCCCGACCAGGTCGCCGACCTCCGCCATCCGCGGGAACCGGGCCACCGCCTCCGCCCGGTCGGCCAGCAGCACCGGCTCACCGTGCCGGGCGACGTACTGGGTGGGCAGCTCGTCGTCCAGCGACAGCACGACGCCCCGGTCCGGCAGCTCGACGTCCGCGCCGGACTCGACCGCGTCCACCAGGCCCCGGGTGAGGTGCAGCAGCAGCTCGCCGGTGGCCGGGTCGAAGACCGCCAGGGCCGAGCCCGACGCGCCCAGCACGGCACGGCAGCCGCGCAGCGCGACCTCGGCGAGGTCGACCATCTCGGTCACGTTGGCCAGCTCGACGGCGAGCTCGGCGATCGCCGCCGCGCGCTGGACGGCGGACAGCCGGCGCTGCGTCTCCTCCCGCGCGTCGGTGACGTCGACCGTGGTGCCGACCACCCGCCGTGGCGCACCCAGCGCATCACGCAGCACCCGGCCGCGGGACACCGTCCACCGCTGGCCGCCGTCGGTGCGCAGCACCCGCATCTCGGCCACGAACTCCCCGCTGCCGGCGAGCGCGGCCCGCATCGCGTCGGCCACCGCGGCGTGGTCGTCGGGGTGGATCCTGTCCCGCAGGGCCTCGTCGGAGGGGAACTCCACCGGGCCGGGCTCGCCGAAGATCGCGGCGTTCCGCTCGTCCCACCAGACCCGGCCGGTGGCGAGGTCGCGCTCCCAGATGCCGACGGAGCCGGCCTCCAGCGCCAGCTCCAGCCTGGTCAGCGAGGACCGGACCTCGGCCGAGGCGGCGACCAGCTCCAGCTCGGTCACCACCGTGGCGGCGACCTCCTGGGCGACGAGCCGGTCGCGCCCGCTCCAGGTGCGGGGGGTGGGCGAGAGCAGGCTCAGCGCGCCGACCCGGTGACCGGAGGCCAGCTGCAGCGGCACCGAGAGGCAGGCGCCGAGCGTCCCCGCGGCGACCGCGGGCAGCCCGGCGACCCGCGGATCGGCGACGGCGTCGCTGACGACCAGCGTCGCGCCGGCGCGGACGGCGACCGCCCCGGGCACCTCGGTCAGCGGGGTGGCGTCGCCCACCGCGATCGGCCGGCCGGCCCCACCCAGCGCCACCGCGACGTCGGTCAGCAGCACGACCTGCGCGGAGGGGACGTCCACCAGCCGGGTGGCGATGTCCGCCAGCCGGTCGAACGGGGCGGTGCCGGTCAGCTCGGCGGCGAGCCGGCGGGCGGCGGCCACCCGCTGCGGATCGGCCAGCGGGTCGGGGGACGGGCGCAGCTCGGACACGCCGGCCTGCCTCCCCCTGGTCCCGTCCGCGGCGATGTCCGGCGGGTCCGGACATCTGCCTGCGGCCCACCATGCTGGCACGTCACCTGCACGAACTACGGGATCGGTGTCGGCGTCGCTCAAGGAGCCGTGCGGCGGCGCCGATCTGGAGGAGGTGACCTCGACCCTGCCTCCCCAGCGCGCGGACTGCCGTCCGCTGCTGGCCGGTGCCAACGACCTCACCGTCGTGTTCCAGCCGATCGTCGACCTCGCCGGCGCCACCGTCGCCGGCTACGAGGCCCTCGCCCGTTTCCCCGGCACCGCCTCCCCCGACGTCTGGTTCGCCGCGGCGGCCGAGGCCGGGCTGAGCGCCGAGCTGGAGGCGCTGGCCCTGCGCCGGGCGCTGGCCGCGCTGCCCGACCTGCCGCCGAACACCTTCCTCACCGTCAACGTCAGCCCGCACCTGCTGGGCACCGCGCCGGTCGCCGCCGCCCTCGCCGAGCCGGCCACGCTGCGCCGGGTGGTCGTCGAGCTGACCGAGCACATGCCCACCCCGGACCTCACGGCGCTGCGGGAGCAGACCGCCGCGCTGCGGGGCCGCGGTGCGCTGATCGCCATCGACGACGCCGGTTCCGGCTACGCCGGGCTCCAGCAGCTCGCCGAGGTGCGCCCGCAGCTGGTCAAGCTCGACCGGGCCCTCGTCGCCGGCGCCGACACCGACCCGGTCAAGGCGGCGCTGGCCGAGATGGTGGGCGCCTTCGCCAGCCGGATCGACGCCTGGCTGCTCGCCGAGGGGGTGGAGACCGCGGGGGAGCTCGCCGTCTTCGCGCGGCTCGGCGTCCCCCTGGCGCAGGGCTGGCTCTTCGGCCGCCCCGCACCGCACTTCGCGCCGCTGTCCCCCGAGGTCACCCAGCTGGTGCGCACCCAGGTGGCCCGCGCCCAGCTGGCCGAGAGCGTCGCCAGCCTGCTGCGCCCGATCCGCCAGCGGGAGGCCTTCGCCGGCGACGAGGCCCCGCCGCCCTACGTCGTCCTGGACCGCGCCGAGGTGCCGGTCGAGCTGGTGCTCGCCGACCCGCGGACCGGCGCGCCCTACCGGGCTCCGGTGTCGCTGCGCGTGCACCCGTCGGCAGGGGTCACCGAGACCCTGCAGCGGGCGCTGACCCGGCCCCCCGTGCACCGGTTCGACCCGGTGCTGTGCACCGACCGCAGCGGCACCGTCCTCGGTCTGCTGCGGATCGAGGACCTGGCGTCCGCGGCCGCCACCACCTGAGCCCCCGGGGGCCGTGAACCCGCCCCCGGCGCACCACCCCTGACCGCCGTCGGTGGCCGGGTCCCCGCACCACCTGTGCACTGGAGCCCACATGAGGGCATTCGCCTGCGGGGACGTCGTCCCCGGCTGCACCATGACGTTCACCGGGCCGGACGAGGATGCCGTCCAACGTCAGGTCGCGGCCCACGCAGTGCGCGACCACGGCTTCGGCACTATCCCGCCCGAGCTCGTCGAGCAGGTCCGGGCATCCATCGTCCTCGCCTGAGCCGCTCGCCGCTCGACCGGATGCGGACGACGAGCAGCGGTTCATGCCGTCGAAACACGACACGCGTACGTTTTGGCCGTTAGCGACATACGACCGAATGACTCGCGAGATGTGAAGAAGGGCTGAGTGCGTGACCGCCACCACCACCGGAACGGTGTCCACCGTCGAGGAACGCAACAAGCAGGTCGTGACCGAGTTCTACCGGATCAAGAACCAGCGCGACTACCACGCTCTCGATGCGATCATGCACCCGGACTTCGAGGCCAAGTTCGCCCGTCACTTCGGTGACGACGAGCCCTTCGACCCGTCCTACCTGAAGGAGAAGTGGTGGGCCTACGTCGGCGCCTTCCCCGACCTCTTCTACGACGTGCACGCCCTGGTCGCCGAGGGCGAGTGGGTCGTCGCCCGGCTGCACTACCGCGGCACCCACGAGGGTGTGCTGAGCGGCTTCCAGCCGACCGGCAAGAAGATCAACGTGAACCAGCACCTCAGCATCCGGCTCGTCGACGGCAAGATCATCGAGATGCACTCGACGGCCGACTTCCTGACCGGACTGTGGAAGCCGCTGGGCATCGCCCCGCCGATGGACTGACCTCCGCGCCATCCCCGGAGCCCGCTCCCGCTGCCCCGGCAGCGGGAGCGGGCTCCGGCGCTCTGGGCCCGGGTGATCACAGACCGGCACCACGGGTCAGTGCATCACCGTGCCCCCATCGACCACGAGCGTCTGACCGGTGACGGCTCGGGCCGCCGGGCTGCCGAGGTAGTGCACCGCTGCGACGACGTCCTCGGTGTGGATGTCCCGGTCGACCGCCCGGGTGGCGCGGAAGGCCGCCGTCCGCTCCGGCCCCCAGAGCTCGGCCATCCGCTCGGTCAGCACCAGCCCGGGGGCCACCGAGTTGACCCGCACGCCGTCCGGCCCCAGCGCCAGCGCCAGCGCGCGCACCAACCCCATCACACCGGACTTCGCGGCCGCGTACGAGATCATCTGCGCGTGCCCCTTGAGGCCGACCGCCGAGGCGATGCAGACGACCGAGCCCGACGCCGCCCGCAGCGCCTCGCGTGCCGCGTGCACCGCGAAGTAGGTGCTGTCCAGGTTGATCGACAGCTGTTCCTTCCACCGGGCAGGCGTCAGCTCGTCCAGCGTGAGCAGTGGCCAGTGCCCGACCGCCGTCACCAGCAGGTCGACACGGGAGAGGACGGCGAAGACCGCGGCCACGGCCTCGGGGTCGGTCATGTCCACGGGGTGGCCGCTCGCACCGAGTGCCTCGGCCGTGCCCACGACATCGGGGCTGCGGTCGAGCAGGTGCACGTCGGCCTCCTCGGCGACGTAGCGGACGGCCAGTGCCCTGCCGATGTCCCCACCGCCTCCGGTGACGACGACGACGGGACGGCGCGGGGGTGGGAGTGCGGTCATGCCGGGGCCTCTCGACGGCGGGGTGGAACGGCAGCAGAGCAGCTGCCCCGGATTACAGGGCGACCGAGGTGCGGCGGGCACGCACCAGCGCGATCGCGTTGAGCAGCACGAGGACCGCACCAATGGTGCCGATGACGGCTCCCAGCGCGGCGATGCCGCCTCGAGGAGCTCCCTCGACGACCAGCAGGGTCACGACCGCCGCCGACAGCGCCGCACCGATGTACTGCGAGGTCCGGTACAGCCCACTGGCGACACCGATGGCATCGGCCGGGGCGGTGGCCTGCAGCATCGCCTGGTTGCCGATGTTGTTAAAGCCGTTCGGCACACCGAGCAGCGCACCGATCCCCACCATCGCCCAGACCGGGGTGTCAGCGGTCATGACTGTCGCCAGCAGCGCACCGGCCACGGCGAACGCCGCACCCCCGGTCACCAGCAGCGCGCGTGAGCTCAGCCGCGCGCCGGCCCGCGTCGCGAGCGCCGTGGACACCGCGCCCATCCCGAAGACCGGGATCATCAGCGCCCCCGCACCGGCTGGCGAGAGTCCCCGCACCGACTCGAACCACTGCGGCAGGCCGTAGAAGACGCCGTAGAAGGCGACGAACGTCAGCACCCCCCGGCCGCACGTGCGCACGACCTGGGGGTTGGCCGCGAGCAGGCGCACGTCCACGAAGGGCGACACCGCGCGCACCTCGCGCACGCCGAACAGCGCCCACAGCGGCAGCGACGCAGCGATCCACAGCAGCGGCGTCCGGTCCCCCGCGACCACGTCGTCGAGGCCGAGCAGTCCCCACATCAGGACGACGAGGGCGAGCACGAACAGCCCGAGGCCGGGCAGGTCGAGCGCCCGCACCACCGACCGGACGCCGCGCCGGGGGCGGGCGCCGGGGGCCGGCTCCGCGCCCGGGCGCTCGACGTCGACCGAGCGGGGGATGGTCACCAGGAGCCACAGTGCCGAGTGCGCGACCAACGGGACGTTGACCCAGAAGATCGACTGCCAGCCGAAGGCGCTCACCAGCAGGCCGCCGAGCGAGGGCCCGATGGCAGCGACGGCCTGTCCGCAGAAGGCGATGGTGCCCAGCGCCGAGCGGCCGCTCGCCCCCCGTTCCGCCGCCATCTGCCGCACGATGGCCATGGCCGCGGGGAAGTGGACGGACGCGCCGATGCCCATCACGATGCGGTCGGCGACCAGCCACCTCACCGACGGCAGGAAGGGACCGGCGACCGCGGCGGCGAGCACCACGGCCAGCCCGACCAGGTAGAGGCGGCGCGCCCCGAACAGGTCCACGAGGCGGCCGGCACTCGGCGAGGCCACGGCGCAGGCGATGTACATGCTGGACACCAGCCACGGCAGCGCACCGGCCCCCGCTGCCCCGAAGTCCGTCGCGATGGAGACCAGGGCCACGGCGATGACCGAGGAGTTGAGCCCCTGCAGGACGGTCCCCGAGCCGAGCGCCCAGCCCACCCCGCGTGGGAGGACGCTCGGCGGCGTCCCGACGGTTCCCGGTGACCGGTCGACCGCGGTCACGTGCCCGGGACGGCGTCCACCGGTGCCGCGACCTCGGTGGGCAGGACGACCCGCACGTCGGGGTGGCCGGCGAGCCGGGTGAGCACGTGCTCGGCGACGTCGGCGTAGCAGGCCTGGCCGAGCACCCAGCCGAACCAGCTGAGCCCCAGGAACCGGTGCCCGGTCGTGGCCGCGTCCTCGACGAGCTGATCGACGGTCTGGTCGACCAGGCGCTGGTAGGACCGGAAGTCCAGGCCGCGGGTGTACAGCTCGAACACGTCCTCGGTCTCCAGCGAGAACGGCAGGGCGACCAGCCCGTCCGCCGCGCCGGTCAACGGTACGGGGACCTCGTCCAGCGGCCAGTCCCCGAACCAGTCGAAGCCGGCCTCCCGGAGCAGAGCCGGGGTGCGTGGCGTGGAGGCCCGTTCCGGGGAGAACCACCCCGCGGCGGTCCGCCCGGTCATCGCCTCCACAGTGCGCCGGGAGCCGGTGATGTACTCCCGCTCCTCCTCCTCGGTCATCGCGGGGGCCAGGATCACGTTGGCGGCCCGGCCGCGGACCACGATCTCGCCGGCGCGGTCGGCGAGCGCGGTGGCCAGCCCGGGCATCCGGGTGGCCGCGTCCGCGTCCAGCGCGACGGCCGCGGGCAGACCGGCCCGCTCGGTGACGTCCAGCAGCCGGAACACCCCGGTGGTCAGCCCGAAGTCCCACTGGGACAGCCGGGTGACCTGACCGTGGCGCGGCTCCGACGTCTCGCGCCCGACACCGCCCTGCATCGCCATCGGCTTGTGCAGGGGTGGCTCGACCACGTCGCGGTAGGACGGTGCGTGCAGCAGCAGGCTCACCGTCAGCGGGGCCGCGGAGCGCCAGGGCGTCCGGGTCGGTTCGTAGCTGCGCGGCAGGTCCGGGGCGTAGACGGTGGCGTCGGCGGGGTGCTCGATGAGGCTCATCGGCCGGCTCCGGTGGGCGCCGTCACCGCGGCCAGGCGTTCGGCGTGCTCGGCCGCCAGCGCCTCCGCGTGCGCCAGCTGCCCGTCGAAGGAGTGCTCGAGGTAGTGGTCGGTGATCTCCCCGGCCGTGGCGACCCAGATCCGGTCGTCCGCGCGGACGTGCTCGAAGATCGCAGCGAGGTGACGGGCCATGTACGGCTGGCCGGACACGAACGGGTGGGTCGCCAGGCAGGCGACCCGGCCCTGGCCGTCCCGGTCGGCGTCCCGCAGCATCCGGTCGACCTGGGCGATCGCCATGTCCACGAAGTACTCGCCGCTGTAGTGCTTGGCGTGCAGCAACGGGACGTCGTTGAGCATGAACGAGTACGGGATCGAGACGATCCGCGCGCCGCTCGTGGTGCGCAGCGGTCGCGGTTGCTCGTCGTGGACCCAGTCGGCGTGGTAGGTCATCCCGTGCGCGGCCATGAGGTCGACCGTGTTGTCGGTGCCGCTGACCTTGGGGCCGAGCATGCCCTTGATCCGGCGTCCTCCGTAGTAGGTCTCGGCCAGCCGCTGGGAGAGGGCGAGGAACTCGTTCTCCTCGGCGTAGGGCATCCCGTAGATGGGGCGCAGGTTCGAGATCCCGTGGCTCATGACCTCCCAGTCCCGCTCGAACATCGCGTCGCGGACCTCGGGCATCTCCTCGAGGACCTGCAGGCTCAGCGAGACACTCGCCGGCATCTCGTACCGGTCGGTGACGCGCAGCATGCGCCAGAAGGCGGTGCGGTTGCCGGCGTCGCGGTGCGCGTAGTGCTGCATGTCCGGGGCGGCGACCCGGCCCTGCGGCGAGCCCTGGCCGGGCGGGACGTAGTCGTAGTGCTCGACGTTGGGCGCGTGCCAGAAGGCGAGGGTCTTGCCCTCCGGCCAGCGCACCTGTGGCCGACCCGCCATCGGGGCGTAGACCAGCCGGTCGTCATTGGCGATCATGCGCGCGCCACCTCCGCCGCCCCGGCGGCGGTCCGACCCCGCGCGGCGGCCAGGGCGGCGAACCGGTCGAGGGTGTCGGCCAGGGAGACCACGTCGCCGAAGCGGTCCTGCATGTCCCACAGCGAGACCTCGCCGGACAGCGTGCGGAAGTCGTCGACGCACTCCTCGACCACCGAGACGTGGTAGCTGCGGTAGGCGGCGTCCATCACCGTGGCCCGCACGCAGCCGCTGGTCGAGGTGCCGATCACGATCGTCTCGTCCACCTCGATCTCGGTGAGCAGCTGGTCGAGCCGGGTCCGGTAGAAGCCGGTGGCCACAGTCTTCTCCACCACGTGGTCGCCGGGGTGCACCGGGACCGCCGAGGCGACCTCGGTCCACGGGTTGCCCCGCTCGCACCGCTCGGTGAGGCTCGAGCGCACCCGCTGGGCCAGCATCCGGTCCTCCAGCGAGTCCAGCACCATCACCAGGTAGACCACCGGGACCCCGGCCGCCCGGGCAGCGTCGAGCAGGACGGCGGAGTTGCGCAGGGCCACCCCAGCCGAGGGGCCGCAGGCCTCGTGCTCGACGAAGGCCTTCTGGAAGTCCACGACCAGGACCGCCGGCGTCGTACCGGGTCCGACCCGGGTGCGCTCCGCGCGCAGCCGACGGATGCGGGCCACCTCGGCGTTCCAGTCGATGTCGTCGGTGCCGACGCGGGACGGGTTCTCGAACGTGGTCATGCTGTCCTCCGGGGAATCGTCGTCAGCTGGGTTTCGACGTCGGCGAGCGACACGACGTCGCCCACCTTCGCGTCGATGTCGCGCAGGTTGGCCTGGTGCACCTCGGGCAGGCGGTCGCCGACGGCCTCCCGGACGACCAGCGGCACGAACCCGTGCTGCAGGGCGTCGAGCGCGGTGGCCCGCACGCACCCGCTGGTCGACAGCCCCGCGACGACCAGCGTGTCGACGCCCTGGGCGGTTAGTGTCGCGGCGAGCGCCGTGCCGAAGAAGGCGCTCGGGTACTGCTTGGTCAGCAGCACCTCCCCCGGTCGGTGCTCGAGCCCGTCGATCGGCTCGGCCAGCGGGCTGCCCGCCGCGAAGCAGACGCTGGCGGGCACCTTCCGGGCGAAGAGACCGCCGTCGCCCGGGAACTCGTGCCACACCCGGGTGATGACGATCGGGATGCCGGCCGCGCGGCAGGCACCCAGCAGCCTGCGCATCGCCGCCACCGCCCCCTCGACGCCGGCGTAGAGGGGGGAGGTCGGCTCGGTGTACGCCCGGGCCGGGTCGACCAGCAGCAGCGCCGGATTGGTGCCCGGCCCGAGCCGGCCGGCCAGACCGGCCGCGGCCGCGTCGGCGGCGAAGTCGGTCACGCGTCCGGCTCGGCCGTCGGCCCCGCCGTCGCCACGCGGCTCGCCCCCTCGGGGACCTGGACGAACACCTTGCTCGCGAGCACGGGAGCGATCCGCTCGGTGATGACGGCCAGGTGCGCCGGGTGGCTGCGGTACCCCTCCCAGTCGGCCTGCTCGGCGAAGACCATGCGGAAGTGCAGCGCCGCGTTGCCCGCGCCGAGCCCGCCGTCGCGCGAGACCTCGGCGCGCTCGAGGCCGGGGACGACCCCGGGCAGGGCGAGCAGGCCGTCGGCGATCGAGTCGGCGTCGGCGGCGGTCGCCGTCCCGATCAGGGTCAGCATCCCGATGTGCTGGAACACGTGGTCGTCTCCTCTGGGGCGTGGGTGGGCGGCGTGGGTGCCGTCAGTGCTCGGCGAGCAGGCGACCGTGGCCGCTGAGCCGGTCCTCGATGCCCTGCGAACGCAGGGCGTGCCACACCGTGGCGGCGTTGATCGCGATCACCGGCTTGCCCAGCTCGGCCTCGAGCTCGGCGGCGACGGAGACCGCGGCGAGGTTGGTCCCGGCCTGCACGAGGGCGTCGACGTCCTGGCCGTCGACGCCGAGGAACGCCGCCCGGATCTGCTCGGGGGTGACATCGGCGATGGACGTGGCGCTGTCGCACTTGAGGCCGTGCACCCGCCGGACGTCGAAGCCCAGGTCGCTGAAGAACGTGCGGACCTGCTGGTCACCGACCGGCTGGTAGGGGGTGATGACGGCGATGCGCCGGGCCCCGAACGCGTCGAGTGCCTCCTTGCAGGCCACTGCACCGGTCGAGACCTCGAGCCCGGAGACGTCCCGGACGTGCTGCTCGAACGCGGCGGCACCGTCGGCCCCACCCCAAAAGGTCTCCGCGGACATGCCCATGACGATGCGGTCGGGTTCGCAGGTGACGACGTCGCGGATGGCGACGTCGATCTGGATGCGCAGGTCCTCGAGGAAGGCCTCGAAGTCGGCGTCGTCGGCGAGGCCGGGCTTGGCGATGAAGATGCGCCCGGCGTGGAAGCTGACGCCGGCGGGACGCATCCGGTTGTACTCGTCCTCCACGACGGTGTTCGTCGACGGGACGACGACCCCGAGGACGGCGCGCGGGGAGCTGACGGTGGTCATTCGGTGCCTCCAGATCGGACGGCGACGGCCGGGCCGACCCCGGCGGGGGCGGGCACGGACGGCGGGATGAGGGCCGGAGCAGGGGCCGGCGGCGGGGCGCCCAGCGCGGGGGCGCCGCTGAGCAGCTCGGTCAGCTCGCCCCACGTCTGGTGCAGCGAGGGGTCGGCACCGCCGGAGGCGGCGATGGCGGTGTAGGTCTCGCGCACGGCGCGGGTGGCGGCGAGCAGGCCCGACACCGGGTGGAGAACGAGCGTGACGCCGTGCTCCTGGAGCTCCTGGAGGCTCGTGCCATCGGTCCGTCCCGGGCCGGTCGCCGCCTCGCTGCGGCTGATCACCAGTCGCTTGCCGGTGGCCCGGTGCACCCGGTGGAGCTGGTCGAGGTCCAGGTCGCCCTCGACGAAGACCAGGTCGGCGCCGGCCGCGGCGTAGGCCGCCACCCGGTCCAGCGCCGACTCGAACCCCTCGGGCTGCAGCGCGTCGGTCCGGGCGATGACCAGCATTTCGACCCGGGCGTCGACGGCGGCGCGGATCTTGGCGACCATGGCCTGGCGCGGGATGACCCGCTTGCCCGGCTCGTGCCCCTCCCGCTTGGGCAGCGTCTGGTCCTCCAGCTGGATCGCCCCGGCGCCGGCGCGTTCGAAGGCGCGCACCGTCTCCGCCACCTGGGCGGCGTCGCCGTGCCCGCCGTCGCCGTCGGCCACGAGAGGGACGTCGGTGGCGGCGACCAGCCGGCGGATCTGCTCGACCATCTCCGCGCGGCCGACGAACCCGTGGTCCGGCGCGCCCAGGACGGTGGCCGAGACGCCTGCGCCGGAGACGTACCCGACCTGGAACCCACACGCCTCCAGCGCCCGGGCCGACACCGCGTCGTGGGTGCCGGGTGCTGCGACGGTCTCGCCGGCGAGGACGCCGGCCAGCCGCCGTCCGGCCGGCGCACGCACCCCGGGGCCTGCCGCGCGCAGCCCCGCGGCCAGCCGTGCCCGGGACACCGCGTACGAGGTCAGCATGGACGTCCCGAGCAGGTGGGCGCGGGCCTTGGCCGGGTCGGCGGCGGTCTCGCCGAGCCGGACGGTGCGGGCATGCCGCGCCTCGGCGTCGGTCTCCTGCAGCTCGGCGAAGTTCCGCTTGGTCGCTCGCTGCACGTAGCTGACCGCCGCGTCGCGGCGCGCGTCGTCGTAGGCGCCGGCCACCCCGTCGGGGTCCGCCCCGGCCAGCGCGGCGAGGACGGCGTCGGCCGCTGCCTGCGCGTCGTGGATGCCGCTGTTCATGCCGAGCCCGCCCATGGGGTTGTTGACGTGGACGGAGTCCCCGGCGAGGAGCACCCGGCCGGCCGAGAACCGGGCCGCGACGCGCTGGTGCACGGCGTAGACCGTGGTGTGCGACAGCGGGTAGGGGCTGGTGCGCGGGGAGATCTGCTGCAGGCGCGCCTGCACCGTGACCGGGTCCGTCGCCTCGGCGTCGCTGACGTCCCGCGCCACCTGCATGAGCACCCGCCAGTGCTTCGGGGTGCGCAGCAGCACGCCCCAGTCCTCGGGGTCCGACACGTAGGAGACCAGCGCGAGACCCGGGATCTCCTCGCTCATCTCGTGCGTCGTGGAGGCGACCAGGAACCGCTCCGGGAAGGTGATGCCCTCGAAGGCGATGCCCAGGCTCTTCCGCACGTTCGAGTGCGCCCCGTCCGCGGCTATCACCCACCGGCCCCGGTACGAGGGCAGGCGCCCGTCACCGGGGAGGAAGACGTTCGCTCCGTCGGTGGCCAGCTCCACCCTGCTGACCGGGGCACCGAAGACCAGCTGCACGTGGGCCATGGCCTCCAGCCGCGTCCTGATGATCTCGGTGAGGTTGTTCTGCTCGCTCTGCAACCGGTACGGGTAGGCGGTGTCGGCGGCGAGCACCGACATGTCCATGTCGGCGAGCACCCGGTGCTGACGGTCGCGGTATTGAAAGCTGCTGGCCACCAGCCCTCGGGCGTGCAGGTCGTCGGCGACGCCGAGGGCGTCGAGCACCTCCAGGGTGGGCGGGTGGAAGGTGGAGGCGCGGGACTCCTCGGCGAGGTCGTCGCCGGCCTCGAGGACCACGACGTCGACCCCCTCGAGGGCGAGGGCCAGCGCGGCGACCATGCCGACCGGGCCCATGCCGACGACGACGACCGTCGCGTCGACCGGAGAAGTGATGTCTGTCTGGTGCACGCTGCTCATCTCAGGCGGTGGGGAGTGACGGAGCGGTAGCGCCGACCCCGTCGTGGACACGGACGAACGGCTCGTAGATGTGCGGCTGGCGCGTCTGCAGGGGGTCCAGGTGCAGGCCCATGACCTTGCTGGAGGCCTCGCGGAGGTCGATGTCCACGCGCATCTGCTCCTCGAACCCACCGCGGCAGGTCCAGGCCGTGGGGAACCGCATCAGCGCGATCGGCTGACCCGGGACGAACTCGTCGGCCTGGACGATCTGGCTGCCGAGTCCGCTGGGCGTGTCCAGCCGGGTCGCCGAGACGACGTGGACCCGGTTCTCCTCCGCCCGCTCGACCGCCGCCATGGTGGCCGCCTCGACCCGGTCCCAGCTGGTCGGGTGCGCGATGACCTCGGCCCCGCGGAGGGCGAGGACCCGGGCCACCTCCGGCAGCCAGACCTCCTCGCCGACCATCAACCCGATCCGACCCACGACCGTCTCGGCGACGACGAGCTCGTCCCCCGGGGTGGCCCATCCGCGCTCGGCCGGGTTCAGGTGCGCCTTGCGGTAGCGGGCGAGGACCTCGCCCTCCGGACCGATCAGCCAGGCGGTCGAGTAGAGGCAGTCGCCGTCGCGCTCAACCAGGTGGGCGACGACGTGCATCCCGGCGTCGGCGACGGCTGCGCGCAGCTGGGTCAGCGCCCGGGCGCTCAGCTCGGCGGCGGCGAGCGGGTCGGCCGCCACCTCGCCGGGGGCGAAGCAGAACAGCTCCGGCAGCACGCCGAGCTGCACCCCGCGGGTGCCCGCGTAGCGGATCTGGCCGAGGGCCCGGGTGATCGTCCACCGCTGGTTGTGGAACCAGGACACCTGCAGGGTCGCGGTCGGCACGATCCGGGCGGGTAGGTCACCGGCGGGGCCGTACATCGCCGCGACCGGCAGCTCGTCCACCGGCGTCGTCAGCTCGCGGTAGAGGTCCGGACGCCGGTACTCCACGAGCGACCCCAGACCCGGGACGACCTTGTCGTCGGCCGCCTCGATCTCGATGTCGGCCCAGGCCAGCTCCTCGGCGGTCTCGCCGCAGGTCGCCGCCACCCGGCCGTCGGGCGCCACGATCTGCGAGCCTCCCATCCAGGGGTAGGCGTCCGCGGGGCCGCCGACCGTGTTCGACGAGACGTGCCACACCCGGTTCTCCAGTGCCCGCAGCGGCACGTGCGACCGGTGCTCGTCGGGACCGCGGCTGTTGAGCGAGTTGCACAGCAGCTGCGCTCCGGCCAGGCCGAGTAACCGCGGCACCTCCGGCACGATGCCGTCGGCGCACATCAGCAGGCCCAGCCGCCCGATCGGGGTCTCGACGACCTCGATCGGCTCGTCGCCGGGAACGAAGAGCGTGTACTCGTAGTCCCAGAAGACGTGCTTCCGATGCACCTTCACGAGGTCGCCGTCGGGTCCGATCAGCACCGAGGCGATGTGCACGTCGGGCGCCTGCTCGCCGCGCAGGTCGACGCCGACGACCAGGTACAGGCCCAGCTCGCGGCAGGTCTCCTGCAGCCCGGTCACGAACGGGCCGTCGAGGGTCTCGGCCACCGCCCACGCCCCCTCGCGGGTGGTGAAGTCACGCACCCGGTTGGCGTTCTCGGGCGTGACGAGCAGGCGGGCACCGACGGCGGCCGCCTCCTGCATCCAGCGCCGGACGAGGGCCAGGTTCGCGGGCACGTCGGTACCGGAGAAGAACTGGGCGGTGGCCACGCGGACGACGCTCATGCTGCGCTCCCCTCCGGTCGGGAGTCGGCACCCAGCTGCTGGCGGACCGGCAGGACGGCCGACAGCAGCCGCTGGGTGTACGGGTGTTCCGGGGTGCGGCGGACGGTCTCCCAGGCGCCGTGCTCCACGGCCTGGCCCTGGAGCAGGACGACGACGTCGTCGGCCATCGCCGAGACCGTGGACATGTCGTGCGTGATGAGCAGGTAGGACATGCCGATGCGTTCCTGCAGCTCGTTGAGGGTGTCCAGGATCCGGCCGCGGACCGAGAGATCCAGCGAGGCGGTGGGCTCGTCCAGGACGACGAAGGTCGGCTCGGTGACGATCGCCCGGGCGATGCCGACGCGCTGCTGCTGCCCACCGGACAACTGGGCGGGGTACCGCGACCACAGGCCCGGGTCCAGGTGCGCTGCGGCGAGTGCCTCCTCGCCCTTCCGGCGGCGCTCGGCCACCGGCATCTGCGGGTAGTGGACGTCCAGCGGCTCCTGCACCGACTGCCCCACCGTCCGCCGCGGGTTCAGCGCGAGTTCCGGCTCCTGCAGCACGATCGAGGTCGTCCGACGGAACTCCTGCCAGCCCCGGGCATCGTGGTCACCGAGGGGCCGGCCGTCCACCCGCACCTCGCCGGAGTCGACGGGCTCGGCCCCGAGCACAATCCGGCCGAGGGTCGACTTGCCCGAGCCGGACTCACCGATCACCGCCAGCGTGGTGCCGGCCCGCACGGTGAAGGAGACACCGTCGACGGCGGTGTTGGCGCGCTTCCCCTTGCCGTAGGTCTTGCGCACGTCGTGGACGGACAACTCGTTCACCGGTGGATTCCTCCCGGGACGGCGGTGCTGGTGGCGATCCGTGCACTGCCGGCGGCCTGCGCCGCGGCGTAGTCGTCCTCGCGGACGTGCCGGGACGAGGCGACCACCAGTCCCCGCGTGTACGGGTCAGTGGGGGCGGAGAAGACCCGGTCGACCGGGCCGCTCTCCAGCACCCGGCCGGCGTTCATCACGTAGACGGTGTCGCAGTAGTTCGACACGACGCCGAGGTCGTGGGTGACCAGCAGAACGCCGGTGCCGTCCTCCCGGCAGATGCCGGTGATGACGTCGAGCACGTCCCGCTGGACGGTCAGGTCCAGCGCGGTCGTCGGCTCGTCGGCGACCAGCAGTACCGGGGAGAGCACCAGGCTCATGGCGATCAGCACCCGCTGCGCCATGCCACCGGACAGCTCACCGACGTACCCGCGGAGCACCCGCTCGGTGTCGGTGATCTCGACCCGGCGGAGCATCTGCCGGGCGGCGTCCTTCGTCCACGCGCTCGACCGACCGTGCGATCGGCCGACCGCGAGGAACTGCTTCTCGATCGTCATGATCGGGTTGAGCGCACTCCACGGCTGCTGCGGCACGAAGCCGATCTGCTCGCCCTTGACGGCGCGCAGCTCGCGCCCGCGCAGGGCCTGCAGGTCGCGGCCGAGGAAGGTCGACCGCCCACCGGTGACCCGCCCGTTGCGCGGGAGCATCTCCAGCGCGCCGCGCAGCGAGACCGACTTGCCCGACCCGGTCTCCCCGATGATTCCGACGAACTCCCCGGCATCGACCCGGTAGGAGATCCCGTGCAGCACCGGGGTGACGACGCCGTCGCGGGCGAACTCCACCCGCAGCGCCTCCACGTCCAGCAGTACCTGGCCGACCTCGGGCGCGGGACCGGTGGACGGCGCGAGGCCGGTGGACGAGGTCATCGGGACTCCCGGGCGAAGTGCGCATCGAGGCTGTCGGCGACGAGGTTGAAGGCGACGATCGACCAGACCAGGCCCAGACACGGGAAGAACACCGGCCACCACTGGCCGATCGTGAGACCGCCGACGCCGAGCTGGATCATGGCGCCCCAGCTGGGGGTGGGTGGCGCGATGCCGAGACCGAGGAAGGACATCGCCCCGATCGCCGACAGCGAGATCGCCGCGCTGACGCTGGCCTGGGACAGGATCGCGCCGGAGACGTTGGGCAGGATGTGCCGGCGCAGCACGTGGCCGCTCCTCGCCCCGATCACCCGTGCGAAGAACACGTACCGCGCCGAGGACACCTGCATCGCCTCGGTGCGCGTCAGCCGGATGAAGCGGGGCATGTTGAGCACGGCCAGGGTGATCAGCAGGACCGTGGTGCCCCCGCCGGTGATCCGCACGATCACCAGCACCAGGATCAGGGTGGGGAAGGCCTGGAAGCCGTCGACGATGCGCATGATCGGCTCTGCGGTGCGCCCGCCGGCGCTCGCCAGCAGCCCGAGGAGCGTGCCCAGCACCGCCGCGATCACGGTGCTGCCCAGCGCCAGGGGGAGGTCGGCCAGGCCGGCGGCGAGGGTCCGGGCGAACAGGTCGCGACCGGCGCTGTCGGTGCCGAACAGGTACTCGCCCGACGGGGCGGCGAGGACGTCGGAGCTGATGAACGACGGACGCATCGCGACGGTGGCCACCACGCCCCCGAGGAGCACCGCGACGAGCATCGCCGCGCCGATCCACACCTGGGCCGTGAAGGGACCGCGCCCGCCAGGGCGTGCCGGGCGGGTGACTCGGCGTCGGAGGGTGGCAGCACCCGTGACGTCGGTGTCGGGTGTCGTGTCGGCGGGCGTCGGAGGCCCGGCGGTCGGGGTGTCGACCGTGCTGCCCAGCGGGGTTGTCACGGTGTCACTCAGCCTTTCTGACGGACGCGCGGGTCGGTGAGGACGATGACCAGGTCGATGAGCAGGAAGACCAGCACCGTGAGCGAGCCGAAGACGATGACGGTGCCCTGGATCGCGGGCAGGTCGAGGCGGAAGATCGAATCGACGCTGTAGGCCGCGGCGCCGTCCAGGGTGAAGATCTTCTGCAAGATCGAGCCACCGCCGAGGACGACGCCGAGGACGATCGCGACCGTGGTCAGCACCGAGGACCGGGTGACCGAGAACGCGGACCGGTAGACCCGCCAGGGCGACAGCCCCAGGGCCTTGGCGTACTGCACCTGGGGTGAGGACAGCACGGTGGTGAAGTTCGACCGGGTCACCTTCGCGAACGCGGCGGCGAGCACGACCCCGACGCTGAGGACCGGCAGCACCAGCTGGGCGAGGGCCTGCCAGAAGGAGATCCAGTTGCCGGCCAGCGCGCTGTCGATCAGCGCGACGTGGGTGACGTCCGGGGACTGGACGGCGCCGATCGGCAGCTGACCGACCGGCGCGGGGAGCCAGCCGAGCAGGTAGAAGAACACGAAGATCGCCACGAGGGCGAGCACGTACTCGGGGATCGACTGCAGCGCGCTGACGACGACCCGGAGGACGCCGTCGGGCCAGCGGTCCCGCGTGTAGGCCGCGATCGAACCGGCTGCGACGCCGAGCACCACGGCCACCAGGAGGGACAGCAGCCCGATCACCAGGTCCAGCGGCAGGCGCCCGAAGATCTCGTCGGTGACCGGCCCCTTGGAGAAGTAGGAGGTGCCGAGGTCACCGCGCACGAGGTCGCTCAGGAACTGGACGTACTGGTGCCAGATGCCGTCGTTGAGCCCGAGGTCGTCCCGGACCTGCGCGATGGCGTCGGCGTCGGCGTACTCACCGGCCAGGGTGGCGGCCGCATCGGCGCCGGTGGCCCGGATGAGGAAGAACGTCAGGGTCGCGATGGCGAACACCGAGACCGGGATGGCGACGAGCCGCTTCACGACGGTGCTCGCGGGGACGTGCCGCATCTGCGTCTCCTCTCGTGGTCTGTGGTGCCGGGCTGGATGTGGTGCCGTCGGGCCGGCCGGGGGTGCGCCCCAGCCGGCCCGACCTGGGGACTACTGGCCGCAGGTGGTGACCGAGCCGGCCAGGTCGAAGGCCAGGGTCGACGTCGGCACGCTCTCCACGCAGGTGGCCCGGACGAAGTACGTCGACTTGTCGACCAGGTAGATCGCCGGCTGCAGGGTGTCGATCAGATCCGACAGCTCCTGGGTCGCCGCCTCGTCGCCGGCGCCGTCGGCCATCAGCGACGCGGTCAGGTCGTTGAGGTCGGCGTCGGAGTACCCGGCGTAGTTCTGCAGGCCGCCGTCGGCGTTGGTGATCCACCCGCTGTAGCCGGCGTTGGCGAAGGCCGGGGTCTCGGCCATCAGCCAAGCCTGCATGGAGCGATCCAGGCCCTGGCTGCGGAAGTCGGTCGCCGAGGGGACGGTCTCGATCTCGACCGTGATGCCCACGGCGGCCAGCTGTTGCTGGATCAGGGCAGCGAGGCTCTGCGAGTAGGTGCCGGGCTGGGCGGGAGAGACCGACAGGGTCAGTGTGAAACCGTCCGCGTACCCCGCCTCCGCCAGCAGGGACGTGGCCTGCTCGACGTCCTGCGTGTAGTTCTCCCCCTCATCCACGCCGAACGCCTGCGACAGTCCGGCGGAGGAGGGGTCGGCGAAGCCCTGGTAGATGCTGGCGGCGATGGCCTCGCGGTCGAGAGCGAGCGAGATGGCCTCCCGGACCTGCGTGTTCCCGACTATCGGGTCCGCGGCGTTCAACCCCAGCCAGTCACGCTGCGAGGACGCGCACTCGACCACGTTGACACCGCTGCCCGACTCGAGGGACGCCAGCTGCGTGTAGTCCAGCCCGTTGGTCTCCGATGCCTGCCCGGACTGCACCAGCTGGATGCGCGCAGAGGCGTCGGTGACCGTCTGCACGGTGACCGTGCTGACGTTCCCGCGCTCACCCTGGTAGTTCTCGTTCCGGCTGAAGACGAGCTGCTGGGCGCCGAACGAGGTGAGGTCCCACGGCCCGAAGTTGGCGGTGTGGTCGGTCAGGTAGGCCACGGCCCACGGGTCGTCGGCGGTGGCCTGCGCCTGTGCTGCGGTGGAGTCGTGGATGATCCCGGCGACCCCGGCCAGGGCGTAGGGCGCCAGCGCGGAGGGCTCGGTCAGGTTGAGCCGGAAGTGGGTGTCGTCGGTGACCGTGATGGTTTCGGCCTCGTCGAAGCCGCCCACGGTGAACCAGAGGGTCTGAGCACCCGCGTCGAGCGCCTTGATCCGGTCGATGGTCCAGACGACGTCGGCCGAGGTGAGGACGTTCCCGGCGGCGCTCTGCACGCCGTCCTTGAGCACGATGTCAATGCCCATGCCGTCGTCGGTGACCGCCCAGCTCTGCACCAGCGGGCTCTCGTCGTCGATCTCGGTGGGCGCGTCGTCCATGCAGGAGTCGGCGTCCTCGTCGCTCTTGGACAGGTTCAGCAGGCGGCTCTGCTGGATGTCCCCCAGGGTCTTCGAGGCCTCGCTGGCGAAGGACGCCCGGTCGACCCCCTGGAAGTCCTGCGCGATGGCGATGACGTAGTTCGCGTCTGCTGCCGCCTCACCGTCCGTCGCGCTGGTGCTCACGTCAGCGTTGCTGCAACCGGCGAGCACGAGCCCGGCGACGGTGAAGAGGGCCAACGGGCCCATCATGCGGATCTTCGGCATTGGCGTCTCTCTCGAGGGGTCGGGTGGCCGGACGAACGGGCGCACATGAAGCCTTTTTTCGCATGCTGCGATGTTGCGACTCAGCATGTGAGAGCGACCCTGCCAGCCGGCGAGCTGCCCATTCAAGAGCGGAGGCCCGAGTTAACAGGGGTTTCCGGAACATGTGACGTCCTGGAAACATGAACACTCAGGACGGCTCCAGTAGGTTGCGAGGGCGACTTTCAGAGCGTGCGAACAGGAGTCGACGATGACCGCTTCACACGACCGCAGGACGGCCACCGGTACCGAGAGCGGCCGCAAACTGCTCTCGGTGCTGCTCTGCTTCTCGGGGGCACGACCGGCGTGGACGATCGCCGAGATCGCAGCAGAGCTCGACCTCACGGCCTCCAGCGCGTACCGCTACGTCGCACAGCTGCGCGAGTCCGGGCTCCTGGAGGCGGGCCCGAACAGCGTCTACCGGGTCACCGACAGGGTGATGAGCCTGGCCGAGGCCTGCGAGAGCGGCCGGTCGCCCCTGGTCGATCTCGCGCTCCCGGTCATGACCATGCTCCGCGACGGGATCGGCGAGACGGTGCTGCTCGCCCGCCGCTCGGGCGATGCCGCGTTCTGCGTGGAACGGGTCGAGTCACACCAGGCGGTGCGCCTGCAGTTCGAGCGGGGTCAGGCGATGCAGCTGCACTCCGGATCGATGCCGAGGCTGCTGCTGTCCTACATGCCGCAGCACGAGCGGGAGCGCTACCTGGAGCGGGTGCGTCCGATGCTGGCGCCCGACCGGCTGGCGATGCTGTCGAGCGAGGCCCTGGAGCGAACGGCCCGGCTGGGCAACAGCGAGAGCATGGCGGAGATCGACGACGGGATCTGGGGCTGCGCAGCAGCGATCCGCCGCGGTCACGACGTCATCGCGGTCATCGGCACCGCCGGTCCCGCCTACCGTCTGGACGCCGACCGCCGGGCGGACATCCGGCGCATGATCATCGCCGGCGCCGACCGGATCTCCGAGGCACTGGAACCGCCCCGCCGTTGACGGCGCCGGACGTCGCAGCGCGCCCTCGGCCCCTTCTCGCAGGGGCCGAGGGACCCCTTCTTCAGGCGCTGGCGTCGGTGAGGCGCTGCCGCTGCTCGTCGGTGAGCACCAGGTCCAGCATCGGCAGCAGGTCGGCCAGCTGCTCCACGGTGCGGCCACTGGCGATCGGCGCGGTCACCGTGGGCTGGTCGGCGAGCCAGCGCAGCGCGACGGCGGCGACGGTCACGCTCTGCGCGTCGGCGACCTGCTGCAGCGCGGCGAGCACCCGGTCGCCCTTCTCCCCCACGTACTTCGCCGCGCCCTTCGCGCGCGGGGAGTCGATGGTCTCCCCCGCCCGGTACTTGCCGGTCAGGAAGCCACGGGCCAGCCCGAAGTAGGGCAGCACGCCGAGCTCGTGCTCGGCCGCGACGGCCTGCAGCTCGTCCTCGTAGACGGCGCGCTCCATCAGGTTGTAGTGCGGCTGGAGCGCCACGTACCGGGTGACCCCGAGCTCGTCCGACGTGCGCAGCGCCTCGGTCAGCCGCTCGGGCGAGTAGTTCGACGCCGCGACGTGGCGCACCTTGCCGGCCTGCACCAACTCGTCGAAGGCGCGCAGCGTCTCCTCCAGCGGCGTGCTCTGGTCGTCGTAGTGCGCGTAGTACAGGTCGATGTGGTCGGTCTGCAGATTGCGCAGCGACCGGTCGCAGGCCGCCCGGATCTCCGCCGCAGACAGGGGGTGCTCCTTCTCCCCCGGGCTGGCCTTGGTGGCCACCACCATCCGGTCGCGCGCGCCGCGCTCGGCCATCCAGTTGCCCAGGACGGTCTCCGAGGCGCCGTCGCCGTACATCTCGGCGGTGTCGACGAACGGCGACTGGGTGCTGGGGACGGCGTCGAGGAACCGGTCGAGCACGGCGAAGGACGTCGGCTCGTCGGCGGTCCACCCGAAGACGTTGCCGCCCAGGCAGAGGTCACTGACGGTCAGGTCGGTCCCGGGGAGCTGAGGCATGTCCACCACGCTAGGACGGCACCCGGTGCCGCGCGCGCCGTACCCGGCGTGATCAACTGCGTTACGAAAGTGACCCAGGGGTAGTGAACCCCCGGGAATCCGGGCCCAGCGCTCGCCAACACCCAGGTCGGCATGGCAACGTGCCGCCCGTTGCTGGTCGACGATGGGGTCGGCCAGATCCGCCCACCGGGCCCCCGTGATCACGCGGAGTGCCCGGTGGATGCCCCGGCGTCCGCGAGGACTCCCGGGGGCCGTGCCCGGTCGGACCGGGCACGACGAACACGGCGGCCCGCCCGAGGGCCGGGCCGCCGACCACGACACCGAGAGGAACCCGCATGAACAAGGCCGAACTCGTCTCCGCCATCGCCAAGCGCGCCGACGTCCCCGCCAGCACCGTCGACTCCGTGATCAACGGCCTCCAGGAGGAGCTCGTCGACGCCATCACCCGCGGCGACAAGGTGGCGGTGCCCGGCCTGCTGACCGTCGAGCGGGCGCAGCGCTCCGCCCGCACCGGTCGCAACCCGCAGACCGGCGAGTCCATCGAGATCGCCGCTGCCAACACCGTCAAGGTGACCGCCGGCTCCAACCTGAAGAAGGCTGCCGCGGCCGTTCCGGTCGACTGATGAAGGACCTGGCTGCTCCCCACGACGCGCTCCGCGCGCCGCGGGCCCCTGCAGCCAGGCCGTTCTAGCGCGTACCGGCGCCCCCGTTGCGCTCCTGGCACTCGTGCCAGGATGCGAGCGGGGGCGCTGCTCATCGGGGAGCCGGGCCCGCGACGAGCGGAGCGCCGGTGGCGGCAACCGAGCTGACCGTGTCGACCGACCCGGCCGACGTCGGGCTGGACGCCGCCCGCCTGCAGCGGCTGGACCGCCGGCTGGCCCGCTACGTCGACGAGGGCCGCCTGCCCGGCTTCCTGGTCACCGTCGCCCGGCACGGCCGGCTGGCGCACGTGGGCATGGGTGGGCAGCGGGACGTCGAGGCCGGCCGCCCGGTCACCGCCGATACCCGCTGGCGGATCTACTCGATGACCAAGCCGGTCACCTCGGTCGCGGCGATGTCGCTGTACGAGGAGGGCGCCTTCGAGCTCACCGACCCGATCAGCCGCTGGCTGCCCGAGTTCGCGGAGACGCGGGTGTGGACCGCCGGCCCGGCCCAGAAGCCGGTGACCGTGCCGCTGATGGAGCCGATCCGGGTCTGGCACCTGCTGACGCACACCGCAGGGCTCACCTACGGCTTCCACCACGCCCACCCGGTCGACGAGCTCTACCGGCTGCGCGGCCACGAGTGGGGCACCCCGCCCGGGGCCGACTCCGCCGAGGTGGTGCGTCAGTTCGCCGAGATGCCGCTGCTCTTCCAGCCCGGCACCGAGTGGAACTACGGCGTCTCGACCGACGTGCTCGGCCGGCTGGTCGAGGTCGTCGCCGGGAAGCCGCTGGACGAGGTCTTCGCCGAGCGGGTGTTCGGCCCGCTGGGCATGACCGAGACCTCCTTCGGGCTGCGCCCCGGGGACGACGTCGACTCCCTCGCCCAGCTCTACGGGCCCGGGGTGACCCCGCTCCCGGCGCCGTTCGCCCGGGCCGCGCTGCGCAGGCCCACCTTCCTCGCCGGCGGCGCCGGGCTGGTCTCCACGGCCGGTGACTACCTGCGGTTCGTCGAGATGCTGCGGGCCGGTGGGGCGACACCGTCCGGGGAGCGGGTGCTGGGCCCACGAACGCTGGCGCACATGGTGCGCAACCACCTGCCCGGGGGCCTGGACCTCGAGTCCGCCGGGCGACCGCTGTACGCGGAGACCCCGCTGCGCGGCGTCGGCTTCGGGCTCGGCTTCTCCATGGTGCTCGACCCGGTGCGCTACGGCGGGGTGGCCAGCGTGGGCACCTACGGCTGGGGCGGAGCGGCCTCGACGGAGTTCTACGTCGACCCGGTGGAGGACCTGACGGTCACCTTCCACACCCAGCTGCTGCCCTCGAGCACCCTGCCGGTGCGCAACCACCTCCGCCCGCTGGTGCAGCAGGCCATCCGCTGACGCCCGCCGCTCGCCCAAGTGGCCACTTTGGTGGGATGAGCGCATGGAGCCCGGTCACGTCCTGCTGCCCGACGCGCGCACCCTGCACGGTTCCTGGGACGCCGCCCGGCCCCCGGCACTGACCGTCGACCCGGGGACGACGGTGCGGCTGGGCACGCTGGACTCCGGCTGGTCGACCGGCCCCTACACCGGCCCGGACACCGTCGAGGGGCTCGCCGCCCGCCCACGGCACCCCGCGCACGACCCGGCGCACGGGCACGCGCTCACCGGCCCGGTCGCCGTCCGCGGGGCCTCGGTCGGCGACGTGCTCAGCATCCGCATCGACGACGTCGTCCCCGGGCCGTTCGGCACCACCTACGTCGGGCTGCGGTCCACCGCGCTCAACGAGTGGCTCGGGGTGACCGTCGCCCCCGTCGTCCACCGGTGGACCCTCGACGCGACCGCCGGCGTCGGGCGCAACCAGGCCGGGCACTCGGTCGCGCTACGGCCCTTCCCCGGGGTGATCGGCGTGCCCCCGGCCGAGCCGGGCCAGCACTCGACGATCCCGCCCTACTGGCACGGCGGGAACCTCGACTGCCGCGAGCTGGTCGCCGGCTCGACGCTGTACCTGCCGGTGACCGTGCCCGACGGGCTGCTGTCGGTCGGCGACGGGCACGCCGCGCAGGGCGACGGCGAGGTCGGCGGGACGGCGATCGAGTGCCCGCTGGAACGCATCGACCTGACCCTCGACGTGCTGCCCGACCTGTTCGGCGCGGCGCTCACCACGCCGGTCGCGCGGACCCCCGCGGGCTGGGTGACCATGGGCGTCGCCGACGACCTGGACGAGGCGATGGCGGTCGCGCTGGACGCGATGCTCGACGTCATCGCGGCGGTGCACGGGATGGGCCGCTCCGACGCGCTCGCCCTGGCCAGCGTGGTGGTCGACCTGCGGGTCACCCAGGTGGTGAACCAGGTGGTCGGCGTGCACGCCGTCCTCCCCTGGGGCGCGATCCGCTAGCCCGTCCCCGGGGTGGGGGGGGGGGGGGGGGCGGCGGCGGGGCCGGGGGCGGGGGCGGGGGGGGGGGGGGCGGGGGGGGGGGGCGGGGGGGGGGGGGGGGGGGGGGGGTGTGGGGGG
>NZ_JBJHAQ010000035.1:0-39618 GCF_054051115.1 Modestobacter sp. SYSU DS0904
CCCCCCCCCCCCGCCCCCCCCCCCCCCCCCCCCCCCCCCCCCCCCCCCCCCCCCCCCCCCCCCCCCCCCCCCCCCCCCCCCCCCCCCCCCCCCCCCCCCCCCCCCCCCGGGAGTGGTCAGCGGTCGCCGGAGACGACCCGCTCGGCCAGCCGCCCGGTGGCGCGCTGGTGGCACTCCCGCTGCTCGGCGAAGCCCGACTGCAGGGCGTCGGCGAGGACGATCGCCGGGTCGACGGTCTCCGGCGCGAGCTCGGTGGTCTGCGTCATGCCCGGACACGCTAGGGCCTGCGCGGACGCCGTCGGGCCGGACACGAGCGCAGTCAGGTGACGGCTTCGTGACGTTCCGTCCCACCGGGCGCTCAGGCGGGGCTGCCCACCGGCCGGCCCAGGGTCGCGCCCAGCCAGGCGTCGGTCCGCCGGGCCCAGGTGCGCTCGGCGGCCCAGGCCGTGCGGGACGCCGCCCGGTCGGCCGGCTCCTCCGCCGCGGCGACCATCGCCGCGGCCATCTCCGCCGCGGACCCGACCACCGCGACGTGCGGCGGGGCGTCGCTGGAGTGCTCCAGGTGACCGGCGGTGGCGACCACCGGCACCCCGCGCGCGCAGTAGTCGTAGCTCTTCATCGACGACTGGCCCAGCGCGACGCCGGGGACGTCGGGCACCAGGGCCACCGCCGCGGCGTCGAGCACGCCGGCCAGCCGCTCGCGGGGCAGCAGGCCGTGGTGGCGGAACCGGCCGGGGAACTCCGCGGCCAGCGCGCGGAACCGCTCCCGGGCCGGCTGGGCGCGCAGCGAGAAGACCAGCTGGCCGTACACGTCCAGCGTCCAGTCCGGCAGGGCGGTGAGCACCGCCCGGACCAGGTCGACGTCGAACCGCTCGGCGATGCTGCCCACGTACACCGCCGACCGCGGCACCCGGACCGCCGTGCGCGGCGCGGTCAGCAGCGCCTCGTCGGTGCCGTTGGGCACCACCACGGGCGTCCGCCCGGGGAACAGCCCGGCCAGCACCTGGTTCACGACCACCACCTCGTCGGCCTCGTCGGCGATCCGGCGGAGCTGGTCGGGGAGCCCGCGGGCGTGCGGGAGCAGCCGGGCCCAGTCGTCGGTGCAGTCGAACACCACCCGGCCGGGCAGCCCGCGCGCCGCCCGCCAGTCCCAGGGCAGCTGGAACACCGTCAGCTCCGGGTCCCAGTCCGAGCGGCGCAGGAAGCCGCGCAGCAGCGCGGCGTCACCGACCTCGGCGGTCCGGCTGCGCGAGCCGGGCCGCACGGTCGACCGCTCGGTCACCTCGACCCCGGGAGCCGCCGGCAGGAAGCGCCCGCGCAGCAGGTGCCGCCCCCAGCCGACGGGGTCGGTGCGGACCCGCCGCCAGTCGGCCGGCGGCTGCACGAACCGCACCGCGCTGCCCCGGCGCACCAGCTCGGCGGTGATCATCTGCTCGCGGCGGATCGCCGGGTGCCACGGGTCCTTGGCGACGAAGCCGACGGTGCCGGGGGTGGGGTGGTCGGTCAGCACCGGGCTCCCGTCGTCCGCACGCCGCCGACCCTACGATCCCGTTCCCGGCGGTGCTCTGCACACTGTCCCGGTGCGTCTCCCGCCGGCCGTGGTCCACCGCCTGCCGCTGCCGGCCAAG
Source organism: Modestobacter sp. SYSU DS0904 (assembly GCF_054051115.1). NCBI lineage: Bacteria > Bacillati > Actinomycetota > Actinomycetes > Geodermatophilales > Geodermatophilaceae > Modestobacter > Modestobacter sp. SYSU DS0904. The sequence goes on from NZ_JBJHAQ010000035.1 coordinate 1,629, forward strand.
CGGGGCGTGCTGTTCCGGCGGGCGCACGGCCGGTGGCCCGCCCGGGTGCCGCGGACCTTCACCGAGAAGGTCAACTGGCGGGTGGTGCACGATCGGCGCCCGCTGATCGGGCAGCTCGGCGACAAGCTCGCGATGAAGGCCCACGCGGCCGAGGTGCTGCCCGCGCTGCGCATCCCGCGGGTGCTGTGGACCGGCACCGACGTCGCCGGCCTGGCCGGGGCGGACCTGCCCGGCCGCTGGGTGCTCAAGCCCAACCACGGCACCATGCGGGTGCACCTGGGCAGCGGCCGGCCCGACGTCGACCAGCTGCGCCGGGTCACCGCCGGCTGGCTGGACGAGCCGCTGTACCCGACCCGCGGCGAGTGGGTCTACTCCCAGGCCCGGCGACTGCTGCTGGTCGAGGAGTTCCTGGGGTCGGGAGAGGGGTCGGCAGAAGGGCCAGGGGAGGGGGCAGGGGAGCCGCCGGCCGACGTGAAGCTGCTGGTCTTCGGCGGACGGGTGCGGCTGGTGCAGGTCGACACCGGCCGCTCCGGTGACCACCGGCGGCGGCTCTACACCCCGGACTGGACACCGGTCGACGTCGCCGAGGACGTCGCTCCCGGCCCGGTCACCGACCCGCCGGCCTGCCTGGACGAGCTGATCACGGTGGCCGAGGCGCTGGGGGCGGCCTTCGACTTCGTCCGGGTCGACCTCTACGACGTCGACGGCGAGGTCTGGTTCGGCGAACTCACGCCCTACCCCGGCGGGGGGCTGGACCGCTTCGACGCAGGCCTGGACGTGCTGCTCGGGTCGTGGTGGCAGCTGCCCGACCGGTCAGCCGTGCGCCAGTAGCTCGTCGGCGGAGCGGGTGTTGACCACCCGGTCCGGGGTCACGCCGCACTCCACCGCGCGGGTGCACCCGTTGTCCTGCCAGTCGAGCTGACCCGGTGCGTGCGCGTCGGTGTCGATCGCGAACGCGCACCCCAGCTCCACGGCGAGGGTGAGCAGCCGGCGCGGCGGGTCGAGCCGCTCGGGCCGGGAGTTGATCTCCACCGCCGTGCCCGCCTCGACGCAGGCGCGGAACACCGCCTCGGCGTCGAAGTCGCTCTCCGGGCGCGGCCGCTGGGTGCCGTTGCGCTGGCGCCGGCCGATCACCAGCCGGCCGGTGCAGTGCCCCAGGACGTCGGTGTGCGGGTTGGCGACCGCGGCGAGCATCCGCTCGGTCATCTGTGCCCGCGGGGCCCGCAGCTCGGAGTGCACGCTGGCGACCACGACGTCGAGCCGGCCCAGCAGCTCGTCGGTCTGGTCCAGCGTCCCGTCGGCGAGGATGTCGCACTCGATCCCGGTGAGGATGCGGAAGGGCGCCAGCTCCTCGTTCAGCGCCGCGACCACGTCGAGCTGCCGCTCCAGCCGCTCGGGCGAGAGCCCGTTGGCGACGGTCAGCCGGGGGGAGTGGTCGGTGAGCGCCAGGTACTCGTGGCCGATCGCGATCGCCGTCTCGGCCATCTCCCGGATCGGGCTGCCGCCGTCGGACCAGTCCGAGTGGGCGTGCAGGTCGCCCTTGAGCGTGGCCCGCAGCGCAGCGGCGTCGTCGGCCAGCGGCGCCAGCTCGGCGTACGCCTCCTCGAGCCGGCGCAGGTAGGCCGGCACCTCACCGCGGTGCGCCTCGGCGACGACGGCGGCGGTCTTGTCCCCGACGCCCTTGAGGTCGGTGAGGGTGCGGGTGGCGACCCGGCGGTCGAGCTCGGCGTCGTCCAGGCCGCTGACCACGGTGGCCGCGGTGCGGAAGGCCTGCACCCGGTAGGACGGCTCGCGGGCGCGCTCCAGGAGGAAGGCGATCCTCCGGAGCGCGCCCGCGGGGGTGAGCTGCTCGGTCAGCGCTTGATCTTCTTCGTCTGCTTGGCCGCGCGCTTCTGCGCCTTCGCGGCCCGCTTCGAGGCCCGCTCGTAGCTGGCCTCGGCGCCGTGCACCGCCTTCTCGGCGCTGCGGCGCGCCAGCCAGCCCACCGACGGCTTCCCCTCGGTGTCCACGGCGGCGAGCAGCAGCCCGCCGAGCAGGCCGGTGTTCTTCAGGAAGTGCGAGAGCTGACCGAAGCGCTCCTTCGGGTCCTCGTGCTCCCAGAACCGGTGGCCGGCCGCGGTGGTGAACACCGTCGAGCCGGCCAGCGCCAGGGCGGAGACCCGGGGCAGGCGACCGATGGCGAGGAGGCTGCCGGCGCCCACGTGCACCCCGGCATTGATCTTGACCCACTGCTCGACGTCCCTGGGGACCTCGACCGGGAGCTGCTTGTCGGCGACCTCGGTGAGCTGCTCGACGACCGGGGTGGCCCCGGGAACCCGGCTCGACGGGTTCCGGAGGGTGTCGATCCCCCCGAAGATGAACGACGACGCGAGCAGCGGGCGGGCTATCCGGCGGACCAACATCTGCGACCTCTTCCCATCGGTGACGTGGCAGGTGCAGTGCCCCGGCCGTGGCGCGGACAACCACGCCGGCCAGGACGCAGACCTCTACCTCGGACCGTAGTGAGGTGTGCGGCGCTCCGCTGGGCGAGCGCCGCCGCCGCTCAGCTGGCGGGGGTGCTCGGCCGTTCCGCGGCCAGGATGTCGCTGACGTACAGCGGCCGCCCGTCGAGGGTCGGGGCGTCGTCCCGGGCGACGTCGCGGCCGTGGGCGACCGAGATGGTCCGGCCGAGCACGCAACCCACCACGACAGACACGGTCAGCCAGGTCATGCCGATCACTGCGAGGATCATGTGTCTGTTTGTAGTGGAGGACCCTGCCCGTACTCGGGGCGCAATGCCGGCAGGGATTGCCAAGGTGCACCAAGCCCCTTGGCGACTTGTCGACTCGGTGCGGCGTCCCGGTGGTGGATGTGGTGCACGGGGCCCGGGTGGACGGCTGGTGCGTACCGTTGCCCGCCCGGCCGGGCGGTCAGCCGGCCGCGGCGTCCCGTTCCGCGGCGGGGGGCGCGGCGGACGGCGGGGCGGGGAGCACCTTGGCCGGCGACACCATGGCGGTGGCCCCGGCGGGCACGTTCTTGAGCACCAGGGCGTGCGCGCCGATGTGGGCGCCGTCCCCGATCGTGATGGCCCCGACGATCGTGGCCCCCGGCCCGACGTCGACCCGGTCGCCGAGGGTCGGCTGGTCGAACGTGGACGGGCCCTGCTGGCCGAGGGTGACGTGCTGGCGGATCACGCAGTCGTCGCCGATCGTCGCGTGCTCGCCCAGGACGAGGCCCGCGTGGTGCGGGAGCAGCAGCCGCCTGCCGACGACGGTCGACGGGAAGAGCTCGATGCCGTAGACGTTGCGGATCACCAGGATGTTGACCGCGTGCAGCACGGTGCGGAGGACCTTCCCGACCAGGCCCGGTCGGTCGGCGACCGCGATCTGCAGCCGGTGCACAACGAGGGCGTGCAGACCCGGTGCGGTCGACCGGCGGTTGTGGGTCAACCAGTCCTCGCGGATCAGCTCGCGGACGGACGGCGTGGGCGCTTCGGTCACGGTCGATCCCCTTCTGGGCGTCGGATGGTCACGCGCTGGAGCCGGCGTCGACGGTGACGGTCGTGCCGGTCGTCCCGGAGGAGTCGGGCCCGAGCAGGTGGGCCACCGCGGCGGCCACCTCCTCGGCGGTGGCGAACCGGTTCATCGGGCTGCGTCGCTTGATCCGGTCGAGGTTCCCCGACTCCAGGACCTCGGTCATCGCGGTGTCGAGGAAGCCGGGGGCGACCGCGTTCACGGTCACCCCGCGGGCGCCCAGGTCGCGGGCGAGTGAGCGGGTGAACCCCTCCAGGCCGGCCTTGGCCGCGGCATAGACCGACAGCCCGCGGAAGCCGGTGCGGGCCACGATCGAGGAGATGTTCACGATGCGCCCACGGCCGGCGGAGAGCATCGGGCGGCACAGGTACTTGGTGAGCAGCACCGGGGCGAGCAGGTCGAGCTCGACGACCGAGCGGATCTGGCTGTTGTGCATGGTGGGCAGCAGGCCGTCGAGCCCGCTGGCGGCGTTGTTCACCAGGCCGTACGGGCGCCCGTGCGTGCTGATGAGCTCCTTGGCCAGCGCCGGGATGCCGTCGAGGTCGGCCAGGTCGGCGCGGTGGTGCACGTAGCCCTCGCCGATCGCCGCCGGGTCGACGTCGCGCCGGGAGAGCCCGACGACGCGGTAGCCGTCGGCGACCAGCCGCCGCGCGGTGGCGGCGCCCAGCCCGCTGCTGGTGCCGGTGATGAGGACCAGGTCCTGTCCTGCGGGGGTGGTCATCGACGTCCTGCCTTCCCGGTGGGGGTGGTGACCATCTCGGCCACCACCTTGATGGACGCCGGCACGTGCGCCGAGGAGAGCCGGCCGGCCACCTCGGCGCGCAACTGGGCGGGCAGCGCCTTGGTGTCGGCCGACGGCCCGGGGACGACGTCGGCCACCAGGATCGTGCCGCTGAAGGGGTTGGGTCGGGACCGGACGACCGCGTCGGTCACGTCCGGGTGGTTCCGGAGCACCGCCTCGACCACCTCGGGGGACACCATCACGCCGCCGACGTTCAGCAGGCCCGAGGCCCGGCCGAGGAAGCGGACCCGGTCCTCGTCCACCTCGACGAGGTCGCCGGTGCTGACGAACCCGTCGGCGCCGGCTCCGGAGACGTCGGGGGCGTGGACGTGGAGCACGCCGTCCCGGACGTCGAGCCGCACGCCCTTGGGCGGGTCGGCCAGGTAGGCGACCGGGAAGCCCTCGCGGCCGTCGTTGACGGCGAAGGCGGCACCGGTCTCGGTCGAGGCGAAGATGTGCGTGATGCGGGCCGCCGGGTAGGTGCGCGCCAGCGCGTCGAGGACCCGCTGGTCGGCGATCTCGCCGCCCAGGGTGATCTGGGTGAGCGGCAGCGCCGCGCGGTCGGGGCTCTGCAGCACCTGACGCCACACCGTCGGAGTGGCCGAGAGGGCCTCGACGGACCGCTCGGCCAGCCAGTGGAGGCGGTCGGGCAGGGAGGCGTGCGCGGTGGCGTCCAGCAGGTGGTCACCGCCGGCCAGCGCCTGCAGGACGACCTGCAGGCCGGCCATCCGGGTGGGCTCGTAGAGCAGCCCCCAGCGGCGGGGGCGGCGGGGCGCGTCGGGGCCGGGACGGCGGACGGTCCGGGTGAGGGACGCCATCGTGTGCTCGACCGGCTTGGGGGTGCCCGTGGTGCCGGAGGTGAACAGCCGCCAGTGGGTGGCCGCCGGCGCGGGGCGGTCCGGCGGCAGCGTGCCGGCCGGGTCGGGCGACGGGGACTCGGTGGCGGTGTCGTCGAGCTGGACGGCGTCGGCCGGGACGTCGTCGGGCTCCAGCGTGCCGACCAGGTCGACCCGGGAGGCCCAGCCCTCGAGCGAGCGCAGCGCGGCGGCGACCGTGCGGGCGCGACGGGCGCGCAGCACCACGACGGAGCCGGCCGGCACCCGGCGGCGCAGGCCGAAGCCGTCGGCCGAGAGCAGCGCGTCCGGAACGGTGCCCTGCAGGTCCTCGATTGCGGTCTGGGTCGGACTGCTCACTGTGCGTGCTGAGGGGCGTGAGCCGTGTAGATCTGCACGAAGTCACCGAGCGTGCTGGGGTACACCGGCTCGTCCATCTCGGTGAACGGGTCGTACCCGAGGGTCTCCTCGAGGCGGGTGACCAGGACGGCGAAGCCGAGGCTGTCCAGTCCGCTCTCCAGCAGGACCAGGTCGTCGGTGAAGGTGGGGACCTCTTTGCCCTCCTCCTGGAGGAGGTCGGTGATCTCCGAGATGACGGTCTGTCGCAAGCTCGACGGGTCGGTCACGAGTCCTCCTTGTGGTGAGGCGGAAGTGCTGGCGGCGACGTGCCGGTGAGGGGTGGTACCCACGACCGCCTTGCTCACCCTGAGCGACCTTACCCAGAACCTCAAGTTGGGTGAGGGTTGAGTCGTGCAACCCGGGTGGGGCCTCGGCGGAGTGGTCAGCGGGCGCAGTAGACGGTCAGCCGCTGCCGCTTGGTGAAGCGGAACTCGGTGGTCCGCTCGCCGCGCTCGCCGTCGTAGGCGATCTGCTGCGGGCCGGACAGCGAGCGGACCCGCAGCTCGGGTACCTGGAACTCCGCGTGGGAGCTGCTGTGCTCGCCGATCCCGAGCAGGGTGGCCAGCACCGCGCGGGTGCGGCCGAAGCGGAGGTCGGCGCGCAGGTACTGCACGTCGAGCAGCCCGTCCTCCAGGCGCGGCCGCCAGGCGGGGGAGAGCCCGCGGGGGACGTACGCGCCGTTGCCGACGAACAGGATCCACGCCGACACCCGCCGTCCGCCGAGCTCCAGCTCCACCGGGCTGCCGTGCCGCAGCACCTGGGCCGCCGCCACGGTCAGCGCCACCCACCTGCCCAGCCGGCCGGCCAGCCGGTCGCGCCGGCGGACCAGCTCCGGGTAGCTGCCGATGCTCGCGGTGTTGAGGAAGGGCACGCCGTTGACCTCGGCGACGTCGACCTCGACCGCGGCTCCGCGCACCACCGCGTCGGCCGCCTCCGGCGCGGTGGCCACCCCCAGGTCGCGGGCGAAGTGGTTGAGCGTGCCGGCCGGCACCACCACCAGTGGCAGTCCGTGCTCCAGGGCCACCGCCGCGGCCGCGGCGACGCTGCCGTCGCCGCCGGCCACACCCAGCGCCCGGGCCCGCCCGGAGCGGGCGGCCGCGCCGAGGAGCTCGGAGACCCCGGCGTCCTGGGTCAGTTCCAGCACCTCGGCCGCCGGCAGCAGCTCCGCGATGTGCGCGGCCGGGCTGTAGTCCTCCCGGCCCGACCGGGGGTTCACCGCGATCACCAGGCCGGCGCCCCGGGGCAGCGCCGGGGCGTCGGCCGCCGGCCGCACCCGGGCGGGGCGGGTGGGCCGCACCCGCCACCAGTGCTGCGAGGCGAGCGCCAGGGTCGAGCCGACGGCGAACCCGGCGACGACGTCGCCCGGGTAGTGCACCCCGACGTGCACCCGGGAGTACCCGACCCCCAGGGCCACCGGGGCCAGCAGGGCGCCGAGCGCGGGGCTCTCCAGCGCCGCGCCGGTGGCGAACGCCGCCGCCGAGGCGGCGTGCCCGCTGGGGAAGGAGGGGGTGTGCGGCGCCCGGCGGAGCGCGCGGGAGGTGGCGACGGTGGTCAGGTCGGGCCGGACCCGGTGGAACAGCCGCTTGAGCACCAGGTTCACAAGGGCGCTGGAGACCAGCTGCGAGCCCACGCCCCGGACGGCGGCCCGGCGCAGCCGCCCCTCCCGCCGGCCGAGGACGACGGCGAGGCCCAGCCACAGCGCGCCCCGGTCGGCGGCGGTGGACAGCCGGCGCAGCCACCCGTCGGCCCGCGTGGTGGGCAGCCGGCCGATCCGGGCGTACAGGTCGGCGTCCCAGCCCAGGGCCGGGAACCTGCTCGCGCGGCCGGCCGGCCGGGGTCCGCCGCGGGCGTGCGGGCGGTGCGGGGCAGTCGGGCCCGTCATCAGGCGCGCTGGCGGGCGCGGTAGGCGGCGACGGTGGACCGGCTGGCGCAGGTGTTGGAGCAGTACCGGCGGCTCGCGTTCCGCGAGGTGTCGACGTAGACGTCGTCGCACCCCTCGGCCGAGCAGACGCCCAGCCGGCGCCAGCCGTGCTGCACCACGACCTGGGACAGGCCCATCGCGACGGTGGTGATCAGCTGCTCGAGCGCATCGGCGTCGGGCCGGGCGTAGTGCAGGTGGAGCTCGCCGTCGTGGTCGGTGGCGTACGGACGGGGTGAGGCGAGGGCGAGCAGGGCGTTGAGCCGCTCCCTGACCGTCGGCTCGCTGTCGGCCAGCGCCACCTCGCGCACGAGGGTGGAGGTGTGGGCCACCTCCGTCGCCTCCTCCGGGGTGAGGTCGAGCGCCGTCCCGTCGGTGAACCACTCGTCGTGGCCGGCCAGGAACTGCTGCACCTCGGCCGGGTCGTCCAGTGCTGCGTTGGCCAGGTCGATGGCCAGTTCCACCGCTGTCGACCCGTAGGTGTCGTAGTTCATTTGACTCCCTACCCCGTCGGTCCGTAGTCTCCGGAACCTGTAGGCGGTCAACATCTGTTCACCGCCTACCGATTCCCCGCCTCGCACGACCCCGGAGTGAGTGGAGCCATGCGTTCGTACCTCGCCGTGTGGCGGCTCCCGTCCGCCCCGGTGCTGTTGCTGGCCGGCTTCGCCGGCCGGCTGCCGTCGTCGATGATCCCCCTCGCCCTGCTGCTCATGGTGCAGCGGCAGACCGGCTCGTACGCGATCGCCGGTGGGGTCTCGGCGATGTTCGGGATCGCGACGGCCGTGATGGCCCCGGTGCTCGGCCGGCTGGCCGACCGCCGCAGCCCCCGGCGGGTGCTCCTCGTCCAGTCCGTCGTCCACCCGCTGCTGCTCACGGCGGGGGCACTGGTGGTGCTGGGCCGCGCCCCGGCGTGGGCGATGCTGCTGGCCGCCGCCGGGATCGGCGCGAGCACGCCGCTGGTGTCGGGCACGGTGCGCGCGCTGTGGTCGCGGGTCGACCCGCGGGTGCGCCCGACCGCCTACGCGCTGGACGCCACCTCGACCGAGCTGGTGTTCGTCGCCGGCCCCACGCTCGTCGCCGCGCTGACCTTCTGGGCCCGTCCCGCCGTCGCGCTCGCCGTGGCCGGCGTGCTCGGGGTGGCCGGCGCGCTGGGCATCGCGACCAGCCGGGCGATGGGTGCCTGGCGGCCGGTCGCCGCCGACGGTCCGCGCCGGCTGTTCGCCACCGTCACCACGCCGGGGATGCCGCGGGTGCTGCTCAGCGGCACGGCACTGATGCTCGGCATCGGAGCCCTGGAGGTCGCCGTCCCGGCGTTCGCCTCCGCGGCCGGCACACCGGGGATGTCGGGCGTGCTGCTCGCGGTGTGGGCGCTGGGCTCGTCGCTGGGCGGCCTGTGGTTCGGCGCCCGGGTGCTCAGCGTCTCGCTGCCCCGTCAGTACCGCTGGGGGATGCTCGGCATCACCGTCGGCCTGGCCCCGCTGGCCGCGGTCTCCAGCCCGTGGCTGCTGGGCGTGCTGCTCTTCCTGGGCGGGACGGCGATCGCCCCCACGCTGACCGTGCAGAGCTCGCTGGTCGGCTCGATCGCCCCGGCGTCGGCGACCACCGAGGCCTTCACCTGGCTCTCCACCGTCTCCTTCGGCGCCTCGGCGATCGGCGCGGCGGCCGGCGGTGCGCTGATCGAGACCTCGGCCGGGGTGGCCGGCGCGCTGGTGCTGGCCACCGCGGCGGCGGCGGTCGCGGTGGCGGTGACGCTGCTGCCGGGCCGCCGTCCGTCGGCGCCCGCGACGCCGGCGCGGGGCGTCGTCCACGCCTGAGGCACCTGCGGGTGTGCTGAGGAGGGTGTGGGGCTCGGGTACGGCGGGCCCCGGGGACCCTCGTTGGGGCTCCCCGGGAGGCGCTGGTAGTCTTCTTTCTCGGTGGTTCCGGGTGTACTCGGAACCCGGGAGGCTTCGCCTAGTCCGGTCTATGGCGCCGCACTGCTAATGCGGTTTGGGGTAACCCCCCATCCCGGGTTCAAATCCCGGAGCCTCCGCGCAACAACTGAACAGCACGCACCCGTAGCTCAACGGATAGAGCATCTGACTACGGATCAGAAGGTTAGGGGTTCGAGTCCCTTCGGGTGCACGTCTGGTTGAGACAGCGCGCGGCCCCGTTCTCCTCGGAGAGCGGGGCCGTTCGTCTGTCCGGGCCCCGGCCGGTCCAGCGGGTAGCCGGTGCCGACGTCGAACTCGACCTCCGGCACGGCCGTCAGACTGCCCGCGGCACATGACGGTCTCGTTGCGATCGCCGCACGCACGCATCCTGGGCGGTCCTGCCGAGCAGTGCACCTGGGTCCCGTGGGCCTCCGCCCACTCGTCGAGGCGCCGGGGGTGTGGGTCATCGCCGAGGAGTCGCAGCGGCGACTGCCGCCGGACCCTGGGTCCGCGCGCGGTGGTCGGCGGGGAACTGCCGGGGTGCTGCTGCGGCTGCTGCTGGCCGTCGTGGTGGCCGGTGGGCTCGTCGCCGGCGTGCTGGCCCCGTGGCTGGCCGGCGTGGGCCTGGCCGCCAAGCAGGGCGGTGCGCTGGTGCAGCCGGTGGAGGACCCGGCCGTCGACGACCGGCTACCCGGCAACACCCGGGTGCTCGCCGCGGACGGCTCGCTGATCACCGAGTTCTACCGGCGCAACCGCACCCCCGTCCCGGGCGAGCAGATCGCCCAGGTGGCGAAGGACGCCCTGGTGGCGATCGAGGACGCGCGCTTCCGTGACCACCCCGGCGTCGACCCCCGGGGGCTGACCCGGGCGCTGCTGAAGAACATCGTCGCCGGCGAGGTCGCCGAGGGTGGCTCGACGATCACTCAGCAGCTGGTCAAGCAGCTGCGGCTGCAGACCGCGGAGGACGCCGCCGGCCGCGCCGACGCCACCGCCGACACCCTCGGCCGCAAGCTCAGCGAGGCGCAGATCGCACTGGCCCTCGAGCAGCGCTACAGCAAGGACGAGATCCTCACCCGGTACCTGAACACCGTCTACTACGGCAACGGCGCCTACGGGATCGCCGCCGCCGCGCAGCGCTACTTCGCCACCACCCCCGACCAGCTGACCGCCGCGCAGGCGGCCCTGCTGGCCGCGATGGTCCGCAGCCCTTCCGCCTACGACCCGCTGACCGCCCCGGAACGGGCGATCGGCCGCCGCGACCTGGTGCTCACCCGGATGGCCGAGGTCGGGCTGCTCGACCCCGCCGCCGCCGTGGCCGCCCGCGCCGAGCCGCTGGGCATCGTCGACGGCGGTACCCCGCCCAACGGCTGCGCCGACGCGCGGATCGGCGACTTCTTCTGCGGCCACCTGCTGGGCGTCCTGGCCGACCGCTACGGCCTCACCCGCGAGCGCCTGCAGGCCGGCGGGCTCACCGTCCGCACGACCCTGGACCCCGCGCTGCAGCAGGCCGGCGATGCCGCCGTCCGGCAGGCCCTGGCCACCGACGACCCGCGGGCCGGCATCTTCGTCGCCGTGCAGCCGGGTACCGGCCGGGTGCTGGCGATGGCGGTCAACCGCGAGTTCGGCCTGGACGAGAGCGACCCGGCGCAGACCACGCTCGACCTCCCCGCCGTCGCGGGGCAGGGCACCGGCTCCACCTACAAGGTGTTCACCGCGGTGGCCGCGATGGAGGCCGGCTACGGCCTGGACCTGGAGCTGCGCACCTCCGACCCGTACGTCTCCGGTGTCTACCGGGACGGTGACGAGCCCTACGAGGTGCAGAACGCCGGCCGCTACCCGTCCCGGCTGGACATGGAGGAGGCGCTCTACCGCTCCTCCAACACCTACTTCCTGGCGCTGGAGGACCTGCTGGGCAGCGTCGAGGCACCGGTCCGAGCCGCCCAGCGGATAGGGCTGCGCAGCCTCGACCCGGTGGCCGACCAGGTGGTGGCCGAGAACCGCGGGTCGTTCACCTTCGGTGCCGAGGCGACCAGCCCGCTCGCGCTGACCAACGCCTACGCCACCCTCGCCGCCGGCGGCACCGCCTGCCGGCCGCTGCTGGTGGAGGAGGTGCTCGACCGCACGGGGCAGCCGCTGACCGGTCCGGAGGGGCAGCCGCTGGGCGGGCAGCCGGAGTGCACGCCCGAGGCGATCGCGCCGGGCATCGCCGCCACCATCAGCCAGGCGCTGCGCAAGGACGTCGAGCCGGGCCACGCCGGCCAGACCGGCCGCCGCGCGTACGTGCCCGGCCACGAGATCGCCGGCAAGACCGGCACCTCGCAGGACAACTACTCGGCGACCTTCGTCGGGTACACCCCGGAGTTCGCCGCCGGCGTCATGGTCTACGACCCGAAGGAGAACCGGGACGTCGGCGGGTTCGGCGGCGGCATCCCGGCGACCATCTGGCGGGAGGCGATGACGCCGGTGCTCTCCGATCGCCCCGTCGCGCCCTTCCCGCCGGCCGACCCCGAGTACCTGCGCGGTGCGCGCGCCGCGGTCCCCGGTGGCTGCGTCACCAACGGTGCGAGCGCCTGCCAGTCGCTGCTGGCCGAGGCGGGCTACGAGCCGGTGCGCCGGGTGGTCGATGCCGCGGTGCCGGCCGGTCGCGTCGTGGGGCTGCGGCCCGGCGCCGGGACACCGCTGCCGCCCGGGCAGCAGGTGGTGGTGCTGGTGAGCAACGGCTCCCGGTACAGCCCTCCGCGCCCCTCGCCGACCCCCGAGCCGACCCCGGAGCCGACTCCGACGCGAACGCCCGCGCCGGAGCCCGCGCCGGAGCCCGCCCCGGCACCCACGCCCGCCCCGGCACCGGAGCCCACCCCGTCGCCCGAGCCTGCCCCGCCGGCTCCCGAGTCCGAGCCGGCTCCCGAGCCCACGCCCGAGCCCACGCCGGAGCCCACGCCGGAGCCCACGCCGGAGCCCACGCCGGAGCCCACGCCGGAGCCCACGCCGGAGCCGACGCCGGAGCCGGAGCCCATGCCCGAGTCGGAGCCCGCCCCCGAGCCGACGCCGGAGCCGACGCCCGAGCCCACGCCGGAGCCCACGCCCGAGCCGACGCCGGAGCCCACGCCCGAGCCGGAGCCCACGCCCGAGCCGGAGCGCACGCCCGAGCCGGAGCCCGCCCCCGAGTCCGAGCCCACGCCCGAGCCCACGCTGGAGCCGACCGCCGCGTCCCCCTCGGGGCAAGGAGAGGGCGCGGCGACGAGCGGCTGATCGGAGTTGGCGGGCGGGGGGCCGGTCCTGACGGTCTGGCCGCGTTGGTCGGTCCACCCAGCAGTGGGTGGCCATTGGTAGCCGGCTTCCCCCGCCCGCACCTGACTGTGAGCCAGCTCACTCAGTGGCGTCAAGAGGGTGACGGCGTGCCGTCCGCGCCGCGCGGGACGACGAGCACCGGCACCGGCGTGACGCGCACGATCTCCGTCGCCGTCGACCCGAGGAAGACCTGGGCCGGCGGGCCGAGCCGCGACGAGCCGATCACCAGCGCGTCACCCGGCTCCCACGGCACGGCCGCCACCGCACCGGCCCACCCGGCGCCGCGGGCCAGCACCGTCTCCGGGGCGGGGCCCGGGCCCGGCCAGCTCCCGACGACCTCCTCCAGCGATCCGCGGGCCTGCCCGGCCCACTCCTCGCCGACCAGCTGCTCGACCCGCGGCCCGGTCTCCGAGGGCAGTGTCGCCGCCCGCTCGGGCACGAAGGTGACCATCCGCACCGGCACTCCCCAGCGTGCGGCCGCCGCCCGGGTGGTGGCCAGCGCCTCGCGCGAGCGCGCCGTCCCCGCCCACGCGCAGGTCAGCCGGTTCGGTCGCCCCGGCCCGGCCCAGTCCCGCGGCGCCAGCGCGAGCGGCACCGGGGAGCTGCGCAGCAGCTGCTCGGCCACCGACCCGGTGGTGAACCGGCCCGGCGTCGAGGCGGCCGAGACCCCCAGCACCAGCACCCGCGCCCGGTACCGGTGCACCGACTCGATCAGTCCTGCGGGCACCGACGCCCCCGGCACCACCGCGGTGCGGACGTCGTCGACCCCGGCCCGGCGCAACCCGGTCACCGCCTCGGCCTGGCGGGTCACGGTCAGCGCCGCCCGCCACTGCAGGTACTCCCGGTCGATGCGGGAGGCGATCGCGCTGATCGGGCCCGGCGGCACCACGGTCGCCACCACGGCGGGCGAGTCCTCGACCAGCGCCAGCCCCGCGGCCAGCTGCAGTGCGGCGTCGTCCCCGCTGCCGTGCTCGGCGGCCTTCCAGCCCAGCAGGACCGTCACCGGCACGTCGTCCGGAGCGACGGGGCGCGCAACGACGGTTCGGGCACCAGGGCACTGTGCCGCGTCGGTGCGCCGTTGACCACCCGGACCGTCGTCGCGCGGCTGCCGGGCGGACGGCCTCGCCGGTCACCCCGACAGCCGCGCACCCGCGGCTCAGGGCCGGCGGACCAGCACCTCGGGGGTGAGCTGGTCGACGGCGGTGTGGCCGGTCAGGCCCAGGGTGAGGTCGAACTCGCCCAGCACGTCCTCGACCACCTGCCGGACGCCGTCCTCGCCGGCCAGCCCCAGCCCCCACACCCACGGCCGGCCCAGCAGCACCGCCCGGGCGCCGAGCGCGACGGCCACCAGCACGTCGGCGCCGCTGCGCACCCCGCTGTCGAACAGCACCGGCATCCGGTCGCCGACCGCGGCGACGACGCCGGGCAGCGCGTCCAGCGCCGCGATCGAGCGGTCGACCTGCCGCCCGCCGTGGGTGCTGACCACCAGGCCGTCGACGCCCTCGTCGGCCGCCCGCCGCGCGTCGTCGGGGTGCAGCACGCCCTTGAGCACGATGGGCAGCCGGGTGCGCTCGCGCAGCCAGGCGAGGTCGGCCCAGGTGATCGAGGGCCGGGAGTAGATGGCCAGGAAGGTCTCCACGGCGGCCCGGGGGAGCGGGGAGCGCAGGTTCTCCACCAGCGGCCCCGGCCAGGCGCGGGCCATGCCGACCAGCGCGCGGACGGCGGCGAGCGTGGGCCTCGGCTGGGGGTCGCGGGGGGTGCCGGCCGCCGCGGCCCGCTCCTCGACCAGCCGGCGGAACACCGGGTCGGAGGTGTACTGCGCGATCCCCTTGCCCAGCGCGAAGGGCAGGTGACCCAGGTCCAGGTCGCGCGGGCGCCAGCCGAGCATCGTGGTGTCCAGGGTGACGACGACGGCCTCGCAGCCGCTGGCCTCGGCCCGGTCCAGCAGGCTCGCCACCAGCTCGTCCGAGGTCGACCAGTACAGCTGCATCCAGCGCGGGCTGTCGCCCATCGCCGCGGCGGTGGTCTCCATCGGCACCGACGCCTGGTTGGAGAAGACCATCGGCACACCGAGCGCCGCCGCCGCGCGGGCCACGGCGAGGTCGGCCTCGGGGTGCACCAGCTCGAGCGCGCCGACCGGGTCCAGCAGCACCGGGGCCGGCAGCCGTCGGCCGAACAGCTCGACCGAGCTGTCCCGGGTGCTCACGTCGCGCAGCACCCGCGGCACCACCGCCCAGCGGTCGAAGGCCGCGCGGTCGGCGCGCTGGGTGTCCTCGTCGCCGGCGCCCCCGGCCACGTAGCCGTGGGCGCGGGGGTCCAGCCGGCGCCGGGCCCGTTCGGCCAGCGCCCGGTAGACGGTGGGCACCCGGGGGCGCCGCCCGTAGACGCCCGCCCGGTAGACGGTGTCCTGCCGCTGTCGTCCGGTGCCGGCCGCTGAGCTCACCTCGGCCACGGTAGCGGCGGGATGTGACCCGGCTCTCGGTGACCTGCGCTCGCCGGCACCGGAGAGCGGCCCCCGGCGCGGCGGTGCCGACACGCCGGTGACACGCGTGGGGCTCGTGTGACGAACGGACGACGGAACGGCGGCTGTGGACATAGTCGGGGCACGTCCTGGGCAGAGCAGCGGCACAGCCGTCCGCCGGGCGCGCGAGAACGGGGGCGAGCAGTGCCGACGACGACACCGTCCGGGCGCGGTCGACTGCGCCCGACCGGCGCGTTCGCGCTCGCCGCGGGTGCCGCCCTGGTGGCCGGCGTCGTCCTCGCACCGCCGGCCGCCGCGATCGACGACCCCCGCCGCCCCGGCGTCCAGATCACCCACGGGCCCAGCTGCGGGCCGGCGGTCGTCCGGGTGCTGGTCACCAACGGGTCCGAGCCGCACCGGGTCGCGCTGGTGTTCGACGGCGCCACCGAGCAGGCCAGCGCCGACCTCCCGGCCGGCGCGCAGGCCGAACTCACCAGCTCCGACGTCGACTGGGGGGTCACCGTCGACGTCTCGGTCACGGTGACCGACCCCGACGGCACCGCCGAGGCCCCGGTGCAGCTGGGCACCTACACCCGGCCGAGCGCCGAGGACTGCGCCGCGGTCACCGCGCCACCGTCCGCCCCGGTCGAGCCCGTGCCGCCGTCGTCGGAGCCGCCGCCGTCCTCGGAGTCGCCGTCGTCCTCCGCGCCGCCGGCCACGGAACCGCCCTCCTCGTCGGAGCCGCCGTCGACCTCGGCCCCGCCGTCGTCCTCGGCCCCGCCGTCGTCCTCGGCCCCGCCGTCGTCCTCGGCCCCGCCGTCGTCCTCGGCCCCGCCGTCGACCGAGCCGGTCGAGCCCGAGCCGTCGTCCCCGGTCCCGTCGTCCGCCGCGCCGTCGACGTCGGCTCCTGCGTCGGTGCCGCCTCCGCCTCCGCCTCCGCCGGCGACCGAGGCGCCGGACGGCCCGGTGCCCGCGCCGCCGCCCCCCGCGCCGGCGCCCGTCCCGGGTGTGCCGGGGACCACCGCGCCGCCGCCGCCCCCGACGTCCGCGCCGGCCACCGACGGCCCGGCAGCGTCCGTCGCCCCGGGTGGCGTGGTCACCGTGCGGGCCTCCGGGTTCGCGCCCGGCGAACCGGTCACCGTCTTCATGAGCGGCGTCGCGGAGCCGCTGGCCACCGTCACCGCCGACCCGGACGGCCGGGTGGAGGCGGTCCTCCAGATCCCCCGCGAGGTCGCCCTCGGCGCCGCCGGGGTGGAGCTGGTCGGGAGCCGGTCGACGGCCCGCGCCGGGCTGGACCTCCAGGTCGCCGCCCGCGACCAACCGGTCGCCGAGGACTCCGGCTCCCCGCCGGCGCTCGTCGCCGGCATCGCCCTGCTGGCCACCGCAGGCACCCTCGGTGTCGTGGCCCGCCGGCGCTCCCGCGGTGGCGACCGCCCCCCGCACTGACGCGCACCGCCGCCCACCCAGCCACCCACCGGCCCACGGAGGACCCGACCCACCATGGAGCAGCACACCGACCCGCGATCCGACGGTGCCCCCGCCCGGGGCGTGCCGCGGGACGTCAGTGGGCTCGCGGCTGCCGGGCCCACCGCCACCGAGACCTGGCTGCGGATCGTGCAGGTGCACGACCGGGTCACCCGCCGGGTCGACTCCGCCCTGCACCGGCAGCACGGCGTCTCGCTCACCGGCTTCGAGGTGCTCCGCCGGATCGCGGAGTCGCCCGGGGAGAGCGCGTCGATGGGGGAGCTGGCCGAGGCGGTCGGGCTGTCCCGGCCGGGCATCACCAGCACGGTCAACCGGCTGGTCGCCGAGGAGCTGGTCACGCGTGAGCGGGTCGGCGGCGACCGGCGGCTGCTGCACGCCCGGCTCACCGACGTCGGCCGGGAGCGGGTGCGTGCCGCGGGCCGGACGCACGACGACCTGGTCGCGCACCTGCTGACCCTGCTCGGCGACGACGCCGGCGTGGTCACCGATGCGCTCGCCCGGGTCTCCGCCGCCGCCCGCCGCCCCCGCTGACGCGCGAACTCGCCGTGCCGCCGCGCCCGCGGGGCGGGTCGGTCCCGGACGGCGACACGCCCGGGCGAGGGGTGAACGTCGCCCGACCGGGGTAGTGCGGGTCCCGGCCGGGAGAAACTTCAAGGCCGTAGTGTTTCGGCCACGATCTTGTGGGCACCGTCGCGGGCATGACGGGTGCGCTGGCCAACTGCACGCTGGTCGTGCCGACCATCGGCCGACCGTCGCTCGACGTGCTCCTCGACGCGCTGGCCGGCGCCACCGGTCCGCGCCCGGCCGAGCTCGTGCTGGTCGACGACCGGCCCACCGGCGCCCCGCTGCGGCCCGACCGCGACGGCCTGCCCCCGGTCCGGGTGGTGCGCACCGGCGGCGGTGGTCCGGCCCGCGCGCGCAACCTCGGCTGGCGGGTCGCCCGCGGTGAGTGGATCGCCTTCCTCGACGACGACGTCGTCCCCGACCCCGACTGGTACGCCCGGCTCGCCGCCGACCTGGCCGGGCTGCCCGCCGACGTCGCCGGCACCCAGGGCCGGGTGCGGGTGCCGCTGCCCGAGGGGCGGCGCCCCACCGACTGGGAGCGCGGCACCGCGGGCCTGGCCACCAGCAGCTGGATCACCGCCGACCTCGCCTACCGCCGCGCCGCCCTGGCCGCGGTGGGCGGCTTCGACGAGCGCTTCCCCCGGGCCTTCCGCGAGGACTCCGACCTGGCACTGCGGGTGATGGACACCGGCGCCCGGCTCACCCGCGGCGAGCGGTGGATCACCCACCCGGTGCGTCCGGTCGACCGCTGGGTGAGCGCCCGGGTGCAGGCCGGCAACGCCGACGACGTCCTGATGCGCCGGCTGCACGGCCCGAGCTGGCGCGAGCGCGCCGACGCCGCCGTCGGCCGCCGGCCCCGGCACCTCGCCGTCACCGCCGCCGCGCTCGCCGCGGTGGGGCTGGCGGTGGCCGGGAAGCCCCGGGCCGCCGCGCTGGCCGCGCTGGGCTGGGCGGCCGGCACGGCGGAGTTCGCCTGGGCGCGCATCGCCCCCGGCCCGCGCACCCGCGACGAAGTGGCCACGATGGCGCTGACCAGCGCGGTCATCCCGCCGCTGGCCACCTGGCACTTCCTCCGCGGCGCCGTCGTGCACCGGGACGTCACCCCCTGGCGGGGCCTGCCCGACCTGGTGCTCTTCGACCGCGACGGCACGCTCGTGCACGACGTCCCCTACAACGGCGACCCGGCGCTGGTCCGCCCGGTCGAGGGTGCGCGCGAGCTGCTGGACGCGCTGCGCGCCCGCGGCGTGCGCATCGGCCTGGTCACCAACCAGTCCGGCGTCGGTCGGGGGCTGATCACCCGGGCGCAGGCCGACGCGGTCAACGCCCGGGTCGCCGAGCTGCTGGGCCCCTTCGACACCGTGCAGGTGTGCCCGCACGCCCCCGAGGACGGCTGCGCCTGCCGCAAGCCCGCGCCCGGGATGGTGAAGGCGGCCTGCGCCGAGCTCGACGTCGACCCGGCCCGTTGCGTGCTCGTCGGCGACATCGCCGCCGACGTGCAGGCCGCGGCGGCCGCGGGTGCGGCCGGCATCCTGGTGCCCACGCCGGTCACCCGCCCCGAGGAGGTCACCGCCGCCGCCCACCGCGCGCCGACGCTCGCCGAGGCGGTCGACGACGTCCTGGCCGGGTCGTGGTGACCGCCCCCGCCTCCCACCGCACGGTCCTCGTCGCGCGGCTGGACAACGCCGGCGACGTGCTGCTGCAGGGCCCGCTGGTCCGCGCGGTCGCGGCCGCGGCCGACCGCGTGGTGTTCCTCGCCAGCCCGCAGGGCACCGCTGCCGCCGAGCTGCTGCCCGGCGTCGACCAGGTGCTCACCTGGCACTGCCCGTGGATCGACGGGAACCCGCAGCCGGTCGACGCCGCCGACCTGGCCGCGCTCGCCGACCGGGTGCGCGCGCTCGGGGTCGACGAGGCGGTGATCAGCACGAGCTTCCACCAGTCGCCGCTGCCGCTGGCGCTGGTGCTGCGCACCGCCGGCGTGTGGCGCATCTCCGCGATCAGCGTCGACTACCCCGGCTCGCTGCTCGACGTCCGGCACCGCGTCGACGACGACCTGCCCGAGCCGGAGCGGGCGCTCTCGCTCGCCCGCGCGGCCGGGTTCGAGCTGCCGGACGGCGACGACGGGCGGCTCGCCGTCCGCCGTCCCCTCCCGCCCACCGACCACGCGCCTGGGTACGTGGTGCTGCACCCCGGCGCCTCCGTACCCGCCCGCGCCTGGCCCGCCGAGCGGTGCGCCGCGGCCGTCGAGGAGCTCAGCGACGCCGGCTGGCGGGTGCTGGTCACCGGTGGCCCGGGCGAGCGCGCGCTCACCGCCGCCGTCGCCGGCACCCGTGGCGTCGACCTCGGCGGCGCGACGACGCTGGCCGAGATGGCCGCGCTGCTCGACGGCGCCGCCGCGGTCGTCGTCGGCAACACCGGCCCGGCACACCTGGCCGCCGCCGTCGGCACGCCCGTCGTCTCGCTGTTCTCCCCGGTCGTGCCGGCCGTGCGGTGGGCGCCCTACGGCGTCCCCACCGTGCTGCTGGGCGACCAGTCCGCCCCCTGCCGGGACACCCGGGCGCGCGAGTGCCCGGTGCCGGGGCATCCCTGCCTCACCTCCGTCACCGCCGGCGACGTCGTCGCCGCCGTCGAGAAGCTGGTCGCCGCATGAAGGTCCTGCTCTGGCACGTGCACGGCTCCTGGACGACGGCGTTCGTCCAGGGCGCCCACGAGTACCTGCTGCCCGTCGTCCCCGATCGCGGCCCGGACGGGCTGGGTCGCGCCCGCACCTGGGACTGGCCGGCGTCGGCCAGGGAGGTGACCCCCGAGCAGCTCCGCGCGGAGCAGCCCGACGTCGTCGTGCTGCAGCGCACCCGCGACCTCGAGCTGGTCCGCGAGTGGCTGGGCCGCGAGCCCGGCCGGGACCTGCCCGCGGTGTTCCTCGAGCACAACGCCCCCGGCCCCGACACCGGCACGGGTGCGGTGCCGGACACCCGGCACCCGCTGGCCGACCAGCGCGACATCCCGATCGCGCACGTCACCCACTTCAACGCGCTGTTCTACGACAACGGCTCGGCGCCCACGGTGGTGATCGAGCACGGCATCGTCGACCCCGGCGAGCGGTACACCGGCGAGCTGGCCCGGGCCGCCGTGGTGGTCAACGAGCCGGTGCGCCGCGGCCGGTACACCGGCGGCGACCTGCTGCCGCTCCTCGCCGGGGCCGCTCCCCTGGACGTCTTCGGCATGGGCCTGGCCGGGCTGCACGAGCGCTACGGGCTGGACCCGCAGCGGGTCGCGCTGCACGACGACCCGCCGCAGGCCGCGATGCACGCCGAGCTGGCCCGCCGCCGGGTCTACGTGCACCCGGTGCGCTGGACGTCGCTCGGGCTGTCGCTGCTGGAGGCGATGCACCTGGGCCTGCCGGTCGTCGGGCTGGCCACCACCGAGGCGGTGGAGGCGGTGCCGGCCGAGGCCGGCGTGCTCTCCACCCGGCCGGAGCGGCTCGCGGCCGCGGTGCGGCACTTCATCGACGAGCCCGACGCCGCCCGGCTGGCGGGCAAGGCCGCCCGCGCCGCCGCACTGGACCGCTACGGCCTCGACCGGTTCCTCGCCGACTGGGACCGGCTCCTCGGAGAGGTGACCCGATGAGGACCACGTACCCGACTCACCCCGTCCAGCTGATGGCGTCCCGTTGCGAGGTCACCCGATGAAGATCGACATGGTCAGCGAGCACGCCAGCCCCCTCGCCGCCATCGGTGGCGTGGACGCCGGCGGGCAGAACGTGCACGTCGCGGCCCTGGCCGCCGGCCTGGCGATGCGCGGCCACGAGGTCACCGTGCACACCCGCCGGGACGACGCCGAGCTGCCCGACCGGGTGACCACCGCCGACGGCTACACCGTCGCGCACGTGACCGCCGGCCCGGCGCGCACCGTGCCCAAGGACGACCTGCTGCAGCACATGGGCACCTTCGCCGAGGCGCTCGCCGCCGAGTGGGCCGCCGAGCGCCCCGACGTGGTGCACGCCCACTTCTGGATGAGCGGGCTCGCCTCGGTGCAGGCGGCCGCGCCGCTGGGCGTCCCGGTGCTGCAGACCTTCCACGCCCTCGGTTCGGTCAAGCGCCGCCACCAGGGCGACGCCGACACCTCGCCCGAGCAGCGCATCGACCTGGAGCGCGGGCTGTGCCACGACGTGAGCCACGTGGTCGCCACCTGCACCGACGAGGTGTTCGAACTGCGCCGCCTCGGCCTGCCCAGCGACCGGGTCTCGATCGTGCCGTGCGGCGTCGACACCGGGGTCTTCACCCCGGACGGCCCGGTCGCGCCGCGCTCGGGCCGCCAGCGCCTGCTCGTGCTGGGCCGGCTGGTCGAGCGCAAGGGCCAGGAGGACGCCGTCCGGGCGCTGGTGCACGTGCCCGACGCCGAGCTGGTCGTCGTCGGCGGCCCGGACACCGGGGCGCTGGACACCGACCCGGAGGTCACCCGGCTGCGCGCCGTCGCGGAGACCCTCGGCGTCGCCGACCGGCTGGTGTTCACCGGCGCCGTCGCCCGCGCCGACGTCCCCGCCTGGGTGCGCTCGGCCGACGTGGTGCTCGCCGTCCCCTGGTACGAGCCGTTCGGCATCACGCCGCTGGAGGCGATGGCCTGCGGGCGCCCGGTGGTCGCCACCGCCGTCGGCGGGCTGGTCGACACCGTGGTCGACGGCCGCACCGGCCTGCTCGTCCCGCCGCGCGACCCCGCTGCCCTGGGCGAGGCGCTCGCCGGCCTGCTGGCCGACGACGTCCGCCGCACCGCCTACGGCGCCGCCGGGGTGACCCGGGCCCGCACCCGCTATCGCTGGTCGCGGGTCGTCGCCGACACCGACGCCGTGTACCGCCAGGTCCTCGCCGCCCGCACGCCGGTGGAGGTCGCCCGATGAGCCCCCGTGGAGCAAGCCCGATGAGCGTCACCCCGTTCCCCTCGGCCCCGCTGACCGACCGCGAGGTCGTGTCGCCCGACAGCTGCACCCACCTCACCGGGCACGACCACGTGGCCTCGCTGACCTCGGCACTGGGCGACCTCACCGCGCAGGTCGACACGCTCAACCGCTGGGGGCAGCTGCTCGCCGACGTGCTGTGCTCCTCGACCCGCGGCCGGCTGCTCGCCGCCGGCAACGGGGGCAGCGCCGCGCAGGCCCAGCACCTCACCGCCGAGCTGGTCGGTCGCTACCGCGCCGACCGGCCGCCGTTCTCCGCGATCTGCCTGACCGCGGAGACGTCGTCGCTGACCGCGATCGCCAACGACTACCCGCCCGACGAGCTGTTCGCCCGCCAGGTCGAGGCGCACGGCCGCGCCGGTGACGTGCTGGTGCTGCTGTCCACCTCCGGCCGCTCGCCCAACGCGGTGGCCGCCGCCCGGCGGGCCAAGCAGTGCGGCATCACCGTGCTGGCGATGACCGGGCCGGCGCCGAACCCGCTGGCCGCCGTCGCCGACGACACCGTCGCCATCGACTCACCGTGGACCGCCACCGTGCAGGAGTGCCACCTGGTCGCCCTGCACCTGCTCTGCGCCGCGTTCGACGCCGCGGTCCTCACCGAGCCCAGCCGGATCCCGACGGCGAACCACGTCGAGGTGGTCCGGTGAGCGGCGCGCGCGCCCGGTCTGCCGCGGCCCCGGTCGTCGTCGTCGGCGACGCGCTGCTCGATGTCGACCTGGTCGGGACGGCGTCCCGGCTGACCCCCGACGCCCCGGTGCCGGTGGTCGAGGACGTGCAGACCCACGAGCGCCCCGGCGGCGCCGCGCTGGCCGCCGTCCTCGCCGCCCGGTTCGCCGGCGACCGCGAGGTGGTGCTGATCGCGCCGCTCGCCGACGACGAGGGCGCCCAGCGGCTGCGTGCCCTGCTCGACGGGCGGGTGCGGCTGATCGAGATCCCCGCCACCGGCGGCACCGCGGTCAAGCAGCGCGTGCGGGTCGGCGACCACTCCGTCGTCCGGATCGACAGCGGCGCTCCGTCGGCGACCCTCGGTGCGCTGCCGGCCGAGGCCGCCGCCGCCATCCGGGACGCCGCCGCCGTCCTGGTGGCCGACTACGGCCGGGGGACGACGTCGGCCCCCGACGTGCGCGCGGCGCTGGCCGCCGCCTCGGGCCCGGTCGTCTGGGACCCGCACCCGCGGGGCGCCGATCCGGTGCCCAGCGCCCGGCTGGTCACCCCCAACGGCCCCGAGGCCGCTCGCGTGGTCGGGGCCGGCGTGCCCGGGAACGGGCTGGCCGCCGTCGGCGCCCGCGCCGAGGCGCTCATCCGGCACTGGGGCGTCGGCGCCGTCGCGGTCACCCTCGGTGCCCGTGGCGCGCTGCTCTCCTACGGCGAGGGTGCGCCGATGGTCGTGCCCGCCACCCCCGTCACCGGGGGTGACCCGTGCGGGGCCGGGGACTCCTTCGCCGCCGCGGCCACCGTCGCGCTCGCCGGCGGCGCCGTGACCGGGGACGCGGTGACCACCGCGGTCGCCACCGCCGGGGCCTTCGTCGCCCGCGGTGGGGCCACGTCCTGGGACGCCGTCGCCGCCGAGCCGCCGACGCCGGCCGCCGACGTGGCCGACCTGCTGGCGCGGGTGCGCCGGGCCGGAGGCACCGTCGTCGCCACCGGTGGCTGCTTCGACCTGCTGCACGCCGGGCACGTCGCCACCCTGCGGGCCGCCCGCGGACTGGGCGACTGCCTGGTCGTGTGCATCAACTCCGACGCCTCGGTGTCCCGGCTCAAGGGGCCCTCCCGGCCGCTGGTGTCCGCCGAGGACCGGGCCCGGGTGCTGGAGGCGCTGGAGTTCGTCGACGCCGTCGTGGTCTTCGACGAGGACACCCCCTCGGCGGTGCTCGAGCAGCTGCGGCCCGACGTGTGGGCCAAGGGCGGCGACTACGCCGGCGCCGACCTGCCCGAGGCCGCGGTGCTCCGGCAGTGGGGCGGCCAGGCCGTCGTCCTGCCGTACCTGCCCGGCCGCTCGACCACCGCCCTGGTCGAGCGCTCCCGGGTGTGAACGACCCCACGAGGGCAGAAATGGCCATTCCTGCCCCTGCAGGCTCGTGAGGTCGCCGTCGCGACCCGCAGAAATGGCCATTTCTGCGGATGGGCGGCCGGTCGCGGTGGTATTGCGGCCGCTCGGGCTGGGGGACCTGCTCACCGGGGTGCCGGCCATCCGCGGCATCCGGGCCGCCGTCCCCGGCCACCGGCTGGTGCTGGCGACGACGCGCGCCCTCGAACCGCTCGCCGCGCTGATCGACGCCGTCGACGAGGTGCTGCCCGCCGTGGAGCTGGCGCCGCTGGACTGGTCCGGCCCGCCACCGGAGCTCGCCGTCGACCTGCACGGCAAGGGGCCGGCCTCGCACGTCGTCGTCGGCGACCTGCGCTCGCGGCGGCTGCTCACCTTCGCCAGCCCCGGCTGGCCGGGCCCGACCTGGTACCCGGACGAGCACGAGGTGCGCCGGTGGTGCCGGCTGGTCGACGAGGGGCTGGGGGTGCGGTGCGACCCCGACGCCCTCGACCTCGCCGTCCCGGACGTCGACCCACCGGTGCGCGACGTGGCGGTCGTGCATCCCGGGGCCGCGTTCCCCGGCCGGCGCTGGCCGCCGGAGCGGTTCGCCGCCGTCGCCCGGCACCTGGCCGCGGCGGGGGAGCGAGTGGTGGTCACCGGTGGCCCGGCCGAGCGGGAGCTCGCCCAGCACGTCGCGCAGCTCGCCGGGCTCCCGGACGACGCGGTGCTGGCCGGCCGGACGACGGCGCTGGAGCTCGCCGCGGTGGTCGCCGCCGCCCGGGTGGTGGTCTGCGGGGACACCGGGGTGGCCCACCTGGCGACCGCCTACCGGCGCCCCTCGGTGGTGCTCTTCGGCCCGGTGTCCCCGGCGCTGTGGGGGCCACCGTCCCGCCCGCAGCACCGGGTGCTGTGGCACGGGGACGGCACGGGCGACCCGCACGGCTCCGAGCTCGACCCGGCGCTGGCGCGGGTGACGGTCGAGGAGGTCACCACCGCCTTGGACAGCGTGCTGTCCTGTCCCGCCGAGGGGGGCCCGGAGGGCTCCGCGCAGGCGGTACGGGAGGGCTCCGCCTGACCGGGGAACCGCACGTGGCCGCGGTGCGATCCGGAGGATCGCGAGGTGCTCAGCCCCGGCGGCGGATGGCGTCGAACAGCGTCGCCTGCAGGTCCTCGGGGTCCAGCGCCTGGTAGGCCGCGCCCCCGGTCGCCTCGCCGATCTGCTCCAGCGCACCGAGGTCGGCCTCCGGGCCGAGCGCGATGCCGATGACCTTCACCGGGCGCTCCGGGTCGGCCTCGCTGCGCAGCGTGCTCACCAGCTCCCCGAGCTCGACACCTGCGGCGTCGTCGTCGTTGTCGCCGTCGGTGATCAGCACCACGGAGTTCACCGAGCCGGGGTCGTAGGCCTCCCGGGCGGCGCGCACCGCGGCCAGCGTGGTGTCGTACAGGCCGGTGCCACCGGGCCGCAGCCGGTCGGGGATGCTGCGCAGCTGCTCGGCGACGACCTGCCGGTGCGTGCGGCCGTCGACCTCGGCGCCGAAGGTGCGCAGCGGGGCCAGCTCCTGCCAGTCCCGCTGGCCCTCGAGCTGGTAGGCGAAGACCCACACGCCGCCGGAGTGGGAGTCCGGCAGCAGGCCCAGCGCACTGAGCGTGGCGTCCCGGGCCAGGGTGGCCCGGGTGCCGTCGCCGACCGGGGCGTTCATCGAGGTGGAGACGTCGACGACGGTCAGCAGCCGGGACGGCGTCGCCAGGCTGGCGACCCGCCCGAGCAGCGTCAGCATCGCGGTCGGCTCCAGCGCCAGCGTCTCCGGCGCCTCCTCGCGCACCCCGGAGCCCTCGCCGGCCCCGGCGGGGGCGTTGCCGGCGCGGTCGCGGAACCCGGCCTCGCGCACGGCCTCGTCGGCGGCGTCGGAGGTGAGGGCGCGGATCACCGCGTCGGTGGCCGGTTCCCCGGCCTCGGGGGCGTCGGTCACCCGGAGCACCGGGTAGTCCAGCGCGGGGGAGCCGTCGCTGGGGTAGACGGCGACGAGTGCGGCCTCCTCGGTGCCGGCGTTGGCGGCCAGCACCTCCTGCTCGCTCACCGGCACCAGCGGCGCGTCGGCACCGCCGGCGAGGCCCGCGGTCAGCCCGTCGCGGGCCGACGGCACCTCACCGCGGGCGGCCGCGAGCACCGCCGAGACGACGGCGTTGTCGGCCTCCTCGTCGCCGCCGAGGGACTGCCGAACGGCGGCGAGGACGGAGAGCCCCTCGGCGCTGGCGGTCAGGTCGGGGACGGCCAGCGCCCGGTCGGTGCGCAGCGCGTCACCCCAGCTGGGCGGCTCCTCGGCCCAGCCGAGCTCCTCGACGGCCGCGCGGCTGGTGGCCAGCACCAGCGGGGAGGTGGCCAGCGAACCCGAGGTCTCCAGGGCGGCGTCGGCCCCGGCCCGGGCGGCCCACAGCGAGGAGTCCGGCACCCACACCTCGGGCAGCTGCTCGGCGTCCAGCGAGCTCAGGTCGGCCAGGGTCTGCAGCGGCTCGCGGGCGGTCACCTCGGCGACGGCGCAGCCGCCGTCCGCCAGCTCGATCGGCTCGGCCAGCAGCTGCCCGACCAGGTCACCGACCTCCGGGGCGACGGCGACGCGGACGGTCTGCTCGTCCTCGCAGCCCCCGGCGGCCGCCGGGTCCCCGGACCCGGACTGCCCCCAGATCAGCAGACCCCCGCCGATGACGACGACGAGCAGGGCGGCGAGCCCGGCGAGCAGGGCCGGCCGGGCGGGCAGCCCGGAACCGGCGCGCGTCTGGGCGTGGCGCCCCATCTGGCTTCTCCGTAGGTCGTCGGCCCCCTGCGGGGAGCCCGGCGCGCACGTCGAGGACGCCTGCCGGGCTCGGGGTCGGACGGAACTCTACCCAGCTGAGCTGAGGAGGGGGCGGGACAGATCGGCGCCCAGTGCCCAGATGGTGACCCCGGGTGACGAGAGGTCAGCCGGCCTGCGCGGCGAGCAGCTCTCGCTGCGCGGCGAACCAGTCGACGGTGCGCCGCAGCCCCTCCTCGGAGGCGACCTGGGGCCGCCAGTCCAGCAGCTGCTGCGCCCGGGTGGTGTCCGGCCGGCGCACCTTCGGGTCGTCGACCGGCAGGTCGATGAAGCCGATCTCGGACGACGAGCCGGTCAGCTGCACGATCCAGCGGGCGAGCTCGAGCATGGACAGCTCGTCGGGGTTGCCGATGTTCACCGGGCCGGTCTCGGTCGAGGAGGCCAGTGCCAGGATGCCGCGCACCGTGTCGTCGACGTAGCAGATCGACCGGGTCTGCGACCCGTCCCCGGCGACGGTCAGCGGGCGGCCGGCCAGCGCCTGGCCGACGAACGCGGGGATGGCCCGGCCGTCGTCGGGGCGCATCCGCGGGCCGTAGGTGTTGAAGATCCGCACGATCGCGGTGTCGGTGTCCTGCGAGGTGCGGTAGGCGGTGGTGAGCGCCTCGCTGAACCGCTTGGCCTCGTCGTAGACCCCGCGCGGACCGACCGGGTTGACGTTGCCCCAGTACTCCTCGCGCTGCGGGTGCTCGAGCGGGTCGCCGTAGACCTCCGAGGTGGAGGCGAGCACGTAGCGGGCGCCCTTCTCCTTCGCCAGGCCCAGGGTGTGCAGGGTGCCGAGGCTGCCGACCTTGAGCGTCTCGATCGGCATCTTCAGGTAGTCGACCGGGCTGGCCGGGGAGGCGAAGTGCAGGACGAGGTCGACCGGGCCGGGCACGTGCACGTAGTCGGTGACGTCGCACCGGACCAGCCGGAACCCGGGCCGCTCCGTCAGGTGCCGGACGTTCTCCGGTGAGCCGGTGAGGAAGTTGTCCAGGCAGACGACCTCGACCCCGCGGTCGAGCAGCTGCTCGCAGAGGTGGGAGCCCAGGAAGCCCGCGCCGCCGGTCACCACCGCACGCTTGATCTCCCGAGCGCTGCGCACCGCCATCGCCTGAACTCCCTCGTCCCGCCGTCCGCGGCCGGAACCGGCCAGGCCGGGCCTACCCGGAGATCAACTCCGGAAACACTTCACCTCCGAAGTGTCCGGGCCGCCGGCTCCCGGGGGAGCCGGCGGCCCTCGTGAGGTGCTGGAACGGCCCAGGTGAGGGGCTGGAACGGCCCTCGTGCAGGGACCCGGCCCGAGCGGAGCGAGGGTCGGGGGGCACGAGGGTCCTTCCTCAGTCCACGGGCTCCTCGTCCGGGATGCCGTTGGCCGGCGGCGGGGCCTGCTCCCCGTCCCACTCGGTGATCTCGGCGTCGCCGATGTCGGTGATCATCACCGGCTGGACCTCCTCGGTGGTGTCGCCGGTGATCCGGCTGATCGACATCCCGCTGGTGCCCAGGTGGCTGTCCGCGGAGTAGCGGAACGGCGCCAGCACCGGGCCCTCCCACTCGCTGCCGGCGGTCTCGATCGCCTCGACCAGACCGTCCCGGGTCGGGTTCTGCCCGGCGGCCTGCAGCGCCTGCACGGTGGTGTACGCCTGCGCCATGCCGTAGATCCGGTAGTTGGTCAGCTCGCCGTCGCCGCCGCACTCGTCCCAGATCCGCTGGAACTCCTGCACCCACGGGTCCTCGGGCTCGTCGACCGTCGGCAGGTAGTCCGTGGTGAGCGCGCCGTCCAGCAGGCTGGAGTCGCTCACCTGGCCCTGGGAGAAGTTGTTCAGCAGGCTGCCGACCAGCGTCGGGTCAGACCCGACGTTGGAGTAGAACCACTGCGGGTCGTAGCCCAGCTGCAGGGCGGCGAGCTGGGACAGCGCGGTGTAGCTGGGCACGTTGAAGCCGACGACGAAGTCGGCCCCGGCGGCCTGCAGCGCGGCGATCTGCGGGCCGATGTTGGTGTTGCCCGGCGTGTACCGCTCGGCCGCCACGACCTGGTCGTCGATGTACTCGCGGATGCCGGCCTCGCCGTCCTCGCCGAAGTCGTCGTCCTGCAGGAACAGCCCGACCTGCGCGTCCGGGAACTCCTCGGCGATGTACTGGCCGATGATCTTCCCCTCGCTCATGTAGTCGGTCTGCCAGCCGAACGTGTAGGGGTTGGCCTCCGGGTCCTCGCCCCACAGCAGCGAGCCGGAGGAGACGAACAGGTCGGGCACCCCCTCGCTGTTGAGGAAGTCCAGGACGGCGGTGTGCGTGGGGGTGCCGAGGCCGCCGACGATGGCGAACACCTCGTCCTCCAGGACCAGCTGCTGCACCACCTGGCTGGTGTTCGTCGGGTTGTAGGCGTCGTCCCGGTAGACGTACTCGATCTGCCGGCCGTTCACCCCGCCCTGCTCGTTGAGGCAGTCGTAGTAGGCCTGCGAGCCGGTCGGGATCTCGCTGTATCCGGGCGCGGCGACCCCGGTCAGCGGGAAGTGCGCACCGAGCTTGATCGAGGTCTCGGTGACGCCGACGTCGGAGGCCTCGTTGGCCCCGCCATCGCCGCCGGCGTCACCACCACCGCCACCACCACCGCCCCCCTCGTCGCCGCCGCCACAGGCGGCGAGGGTGGCGACGACGGCGGCTGCGGTCAGGGTGGTGGCGAGGCGTCGGGAGGATCTGGACAACGGTGCTCCTCTGGTGCGGCCCGGGCGTCGTTGCCCGGGAGTGGGTGGGGGGATGAGGCCGGGAGCTGCGGACCGGGCCGCCCTCACCCCCTGCTCGGCCGGCCCGCCGACCGCGCGGCGCGGCGGGTGAGCCAGCGCCGGCGGAGGCTGCCGACGAGGCCGGCGGGGGCGAAGATCATCACGACGACGAGCACCACGCCGTAGACGAACGGGGCGAGCTGGGCGGCCTCGGTGTCGTTGAGCCCCCAGCCGCTGCCGAGGTCGGTGACGAACGGCGGCAGGAAGACCAGCAGGGCGGAGCCGAGCAGCGCGCCGAGCAGGCTGCCCAGCCCGCCGATGACGACCGCGGTCAGCAGCGACAGCGAGAGCACCAGGGTGAAGCCGCTGGGCGCGGCCAGCCGCACGACCAGGGCCAGCACCCCGCCGGCCAGCCCGGCGGCGGCCGCGCTGACGGTGAACGCGAGCACCCGCCACGCCCCGAGGTGGATGCCGGCCAGCTCGGCGGCGACGTCCTGGTCGCGGACCGCGCGCCAGGTCCGCCCGATCCGGCTGCGGACCAGGTTGGCCAGCAGGAAGTAGGTGATCAGCAGGCAGATCGCCCCGAGGTAGGCCAGCCACTTGGTGTTGCTGGCCGCGTTGCCCGAGACGGCGCCGATGAAGGACTCGAAGGCCTCCGGCGCGCGCGGCGCCCGGACCCGCAGGCCCTGCTCGCCGCCGAGGAGGTCGTGGAAGTAGATCGCCAGCCCGGGCAGGCCGACGGCGAGGGCGAGCGTGGCGCCGGCCAGGTACGGGCCGTGCAGCCGGGCGGCCGCGACCCCGACCAGCGCGCCGACGGCGGTGGCGACGACGACGGCGGCCAGCAGGACGAGCGGCAGGGGCAGCGGTTCCTCGGCCGCCAGGAACAGGGCCGTGGTGTACGCGCCGACGGCCATCAGCGCCCCGTGCCCCAGCGAGATCTGCCCGTTCATCCCGGTCAGGACGGTGAGCCCGCCGGCCGCGATGGCGTAGTAGCTCAGCGTCGCCAGCTGCGAGTTGGTGAACGGGTCGGTGACCTCCAGCAGCACCACCGCGGCGATCGCGCCGAGCACCAGCACCAGCAGGTGCCGCAGCAGCGTCGAGCTCGGCAGCAGGCCGCGGCGGCCGGTCGGGGTGGGCTCGTCGGCGGCCGCGGTGGCCTGCGTCGGGGCGTCGTCGGTGGCCGCGCCGTCGGTGGTCCGGCCGGTCGTGGCGGTGGGGCTCTGCAGGTCGCTCATCGTCACGCCCTCCGGGCCGTGCTGCTGGCGAACAGGCCGCCGGGGCGGACGAGCAGCACCACCATCAGGATGGCCAGCGCGGCCACGTTGACCAGGGCGCTGCCGCGCTCCACGTAGCCGCTGACGTAGCTCAGTGCCAGGCCGAGGACCAGCCCGCCGACGATGGCGCCGAGGGGGGAGTCCAGCCCGCCGAGCACCGCGGCGACGAAGCCGAACACGATCAGGCTGTCCATGTACGCGGGGTAGACGAACTCCCCGCCGGCGATCAGCAGCCCGGCGAGCGAGCCGACGACGGCGGCCAGCGCCCAGCCCAGGGTGAGCATCCGGCCGACCCGGACGCCGAGCAGCCGGGCGACCTCTTGGCCGAAGGCCGAGGCCCGCATGGCCAGCCCGACCCGGGTGAAGCGGAAGAGCACGACCAGCAGGGCCATGGTCACCAGGACCGCGACGATCACGTAGACGCTGTTGGGGGTCAGCGCGATCCGGTCGTCGCCGATCTGGAAGCCCTGCAGCCCGAACGGGGTGCCGAAGGACTGGAACGACGAGCCGAACACGATCGCGATGCCCGCCTGGATGGCGACGAACAGGCCCAGGGTCACGATGACGGCGTTGAGCTCCGGGCCGCCCTCGACGGGCCGGATGACCACCCGCTCGATGACCGCGCCGAGCAGGAAGCCCGAGGCCAGCGCGACGACCAGCGCGACCCAGTAGGACTGCCCGGCCTGGATCAGCGCGAGGGCGATGAACGTGGTCGCGGCCGCCATCGAGCCCTGGGCGAAGTTGACGATCCGGGTGGACCGCCAGATCAGCACCAGGGCCAGGGCGAAGGCGGCGTAGACCATGCCCTCGGTCAGCCCGGTGAGGGTGACGTTCACGAAGTACTGCACGGCGGGGGTGTCCTCCTGGCGGGACGGCGGTCGGTGCGGGCGGGCGGCTCAGAAACCGAGATAGGCGTGCCGGAGCTGCTCGTCGGCCAGCAGCGCGGACGCGGAGTCGGTGACGACGACCCGGCCCAGGTTGAGGACGACGCCGACGTCGGCGACCGACAGCGCGCTGCGCGCGTTCTGCTCGACCAGCAGCACCGACAGCCCCTCGTCGTCCACCAGCCGGCGGAGCAGCTCGAAGATCTGCGCCACGATCCGGGGGGCGAGGCCGAGGGAGGGCTCGTCGAGCAGCAGCATCCGCGGCTGGGCCAGCAGCGCCCGGCCGATGACCAGCATCTGCCGCTCGCCCCCGGACAGGGTGTGCGCCGGGTTCTCCCGCCGTTCGGCGATCCGGGGGAAGAGGTCGTAGACCCGGTCGAACTCCTCCCGGCCGACCTTGCCGCGGAACAGCGCGCCGACCCGGAGGTTCTCCTCGACGGTCAGCTCGGCGATCACCCCGCGGCCCTCCGGCACGTGCGCCATGCCCTTGCGCACCATCGCCTCGACCGGGGCCGCGGTGATGTCCTCGCCGTCGAGGGTCACCCGGCCCGACGAGCTCCGGACCAGCCCGCTGATCGTGCGCAGCAGCGTCGTCTTCCCGGCGCCGTTGGCGCCCAGCACGGCGGTGATCTGCCCGGTGCCGGCCTGCAGGGAGACGCCGTCCAGCGCCCGCACCGGCCCGTAGGCGGCGGTCAGCTCGGTGACCTCCAGCAGCGCCGGACCCTGCCCGGGCACGGGCGCGACCGCCGTGCGGCCACCCCCGGCCGGGTCAGCCACGGTCCACCTCCGCCGCCGTCCCGGAGGGGCGGACGTCGTCCCCGAGGTAGGCCTCGGTGACGGCGGGGTCGGCCTGCACCTCGGCGGGCGTGCCGGCGGAGATGCACCGGCCGGAGTCGAGCACGGTGATCCGGTCGCAGACCCGCATCACCAGGTCCATGTGGTGCTCGACCAGCAGCACGCTCATCCGCCCGGACAGGGTGCGGATCAGCGAGCCCAGCTCGTGCATCTCGTCCTCGCCCAGGCCGCTGGCGGGCTCGTCGAGCAGCAGCAGGTCGGGCTCGCCGACCAGGGCCCGGGCCAGCGCGACCCGCTTCTGCACCGGGTAGGGCAGCCCGCCGGGGTACGCGCCGGCGTACCGCTCCGCACCGAGGTCGCGCAGCGCGGCGGTGGCCCGGTCGCGCAGTGCCCGCTCGTCGCGGTCGGACCGGGGGAGCGCCAGCAGCGCGGCGGCGAAGCCGGCCCGGGCGTGCCGGTGCGCGCCGATCATGACGTTCTCCAGCACGGTGAGCCCGGCGAACAGGCTGACGCCCTGCAGGGTCCGGGCGATGCCGAGGCCGGCCAGCTGGTGCGGGCGCAGCCGGCGGACCGGCTCCCCCCGCCAGGTCATCTGCCCGGCAGTGGGGCGGACCAGCCCGCAGGCCACGTTGAACAGCGTGGTCTTGCCGGCTCCGTTCGGGCCGATCAGGCCGTGCACCTGGCCGGGCTCGACGGTGAGCGACACGTCGGCCAGCGCGGTGACGCCGCCGAACGCGACGGTGATGCCGGTCAGCTCCAGGCGGGACGGCGGGAGGGCCCCGCGCTGCCGCGCCGCGCGCGGGTGGAC
This sequence comes from Modestobacter sp. SYSU DS0904, assembly GCF_054051115.1. NCBI lineage: Bacteria > Bacillati > Actinomycetota > Actinomycetes > Geodermatophilales > Geodermatophilaceae > Modestobacter > Modestobacter sp. SYSU DS0904. The sequence continues at coordinate 35,066 of NZ_JBJHAQ010000035.1, forward strand.
GGCGGTGCTGCCTGCGGTCGCTCTCGGCTCCGCCAACGGGCCCACGGCTCCTCTGCCTCGGGTGGACGCCGGCGCTGGGGCCGGTCGCGTCGGGGGTCCCGACTGCTCCCGAGCCTGGAGTGCAGTGAGAGGGGTCACAATGGGCGCCCAGCACAGTGATGACCGGGCGTGGTTGTGCACTGTGTCCAAGGTCACAACGAGGTGACGGTGAGGAGGTGGGCGGTGCAGCCGTTCCGCCCGCAGGTGGCCGCCCGGCTGGCCGAGCTGGCCCCGCCGCTGCTGGACCGGCTGGACGCGATGACCGACCGGATGGTCGGCATCCTGACCCGCACCGACAGCGCCTACGCCGCGCAGTCACCGGCCGTGCTGGTCGAACTGCACGCCTCCATCCGGGAGAACCTCGAGCGCGGCGTGCGGACCCTGGTCGGCGGCGGGGACGACGGGGGCCACGCGGCGCTCGCGGCCGCCCGCGAGGTGGGCCGCCGCCGGGCCGCCCAGGGGATGCCGCTGGAGACGGTGCTGCGGGCCTACCGGCTCGGCGGGCAGGTCACCTGGGAGGAGCTGCGGCGGGCCACGCAGGACGCCGACGCCCCGGGGGACAGCGACGTGCTGCTGGAGGTCGCCGGCTCGGTGTGGCACGTCAACGACCTGCAGTGCGCCGCGCTGGCCGAGGCGTACCGCTGCGAGGAGCGGCGGCTGGCCGGCATCGACGACCAGGCGCGGCAGCAGGTGCTCGACGGGCTGCTGAGCGGCCGGGGCGACGACCCGGTGTTCGTCCGCGCCGCCGCCGAGCTGCTGGCGCTGCCGCTGGACGGCCGGCTGGTCTGCGTCGTGGCGCCCCCGGACGACGCCGGCGGACCCACCCTGGCCGCCCCCGGGGCCCGGCTGCTCAAGCGGGGGGTGCGCTCGGTCTGGGGCTGGCGCTTCGGCGCCCAGGTCGGGGTGGTCGCGCTGGGGAACCGGGGGGCCGGGGAGCTGGCGGAGTGGCTGGCGGAGCTGGCCGAGGGGCCGGTCGGCCTCTCCGCCGTCGTCGAGGGCGCGGCCACGATCGCGGCCGCCTGGCGGTTGGCGGACACCGCGGCCCGGACGCTGCCGGCCGGCAGCCGACAGGTGGTGCCGATCGACGAGCGGCTGCCCGAGGCGCTGCTCATCAGCGCCCCGGAGATCGCCGACCGGCTCGTGGCGCAGACCCTGGGCCGGGTGCTGGAGCTGCCCGGCGACGAACGCGAGCTGCTGCTGGGCACCCTGGCCGCCGTGCTGGCCGCCGACGGGTCACCGACCCGCGCCGCCGACGCGCTGTACTGCCACCGGAACACGGTCATGCACCGTCTGCGCCGGATCGAGCAGCTCACCGGCCGCGCGGTGACCGACCCCCGGACCCGGCTGCTCTGGCAGCTGGCCCTGCTGGGCACCGGGCACCGGCGGCCGGCCGAGCGCTACTGCAGGTAGTTCTCCACCGTCGGCTCGGGGCGGGGCTGCGCCTGCTCGGGGTCCTCGCCGTACTGCCGCTTGGCGTCCCGCTGCCGCTGCAGGTCCCAGAGCTGGTCGCGCTCGTGCTCGATGTGGGCGAGCCGGGCGCGCTGCTCCTCGGTGTGGTCACCGTGCTCGCGCAGCTGGCGCTCCTCCTCGGCCAGCGCGTGGATCCGGTCGTGGATCTGCTGGTCGTTCAGGTGCTCGTGGGTGTTGGTCTCGTCGGCCATCTCGTCCTCTCCTCGTGCGTCCCGGTCCACTTGCCCCGCAACGGCGCCGCTCACGCCTCGGGCCGCTCCGGCACCCAGCCCTCCACGAAGGCGGCCAGCCGGCGGGTGACCGCGCCCCCGGACCGGCCCAGCGCGAGCAGCGCCGACCGCTCCAGCGGGACCCGCACCGGACGGCGCACCGGTGCCGGCGCGCTCCGGACCGCGTGCCCGGCGCTGACCAGGTCGGCGACCGGCCGGTCCAGCTGGGCGCGCACCCGGTCCAGGGCGGCGGCGGCCGGACCGGCGTTGCCGGTCACCATCGCGGTCACGAACGCCGGGTCGCTGCCGGCGACCCGGGTGCCGTCGCGGAAGCTGCCGGCGGCCAGCGACAGCGCCAGCGGCCCCGCCTCACCGGCCGCGGCCGCCAGCGCCGCGGCCAGCAGGTGCGGGACGGCGCTGATCGCGGCGACCGCGTCGTCGTGCTCGGCGGCGGTCACCGGCACCACCTCCGCGCCGACGGCGAGGGCCACCTCGGCCACCCGCAGCCAGCGGCGCAGGTCGGTGCCCGGCTCCAGGCACAGCGCCCAGCGGGCACCGCGGAACAGCTCGGGGTCGACGGCGTCCGGGCCGGAGCGCTCGGTGCCGCACATCGGGTGCCCGCCGACGAACCGGTCGCCGAGCGCGGCGCCCAGCTCGGCGAGGACGGGCCCCTTGACCGAGCCGACGTCGGTGACCGTGGCGCCCGGGTCGATCCGCAGCCCGTCGAGGGCGCTGCCCAGCACCGGCAGCGGGACGGCGAGGACGACCACGCCGGTGAGGTCCTGGGTGACCCGCACGCCGTGCTCCTCGGCGACGGCGCGGGCGGCCGGGTCGACGTCCCAGCCGGAGACCGCGCGCCCGGCGGCGGCCAGCGCGGCGGCCAGCGACCCGCCCAGCTGGCCGAGCCCGACCACCGAGACCGGCGGCGCCGGCATGGTGGGCACGGGGAAGGACGTCGACCGTTCCGGCGGGGTGGGGACGTCGGCCTGGGGATCCGCCATGATCGGACCCTATGACCCCCCGGTCCTTCCTCCTGACGCCGGAGCTCGCCGACTACGTCCGTGCCGGCTCCGAGCCGCCCGATGCGGTGGTGGCCGACCTGCTGGCCGAGACCGCCGCGCTCGCCGACCGCGGTGAGGCTCCGGCGAGCTTCCAGATCGCCCCGGAGCAGGGCGCGCTCATGCAGCTGCTCACCCGGGCGCTCGGGGTCCGCCGGGCTGTCGAGATCGGCACCTTCACCGGGTACTCCGCGCTGTGCGTCGCCCGCGGCCTGCCCGCCGACGGCCGGCTGACCTGTCTGGACCGCAACGGCGAGTGGACGGCGGTGGCCCGCCGGTACTGGGAGCGGGCGGGGGTCGCCGACCGGATCGAGCTGCGGCTGGGCGATGCCCACGCGACGCTGCGTGAGCTGCCGGCCGAGCCGGTGTTCGACCTGGCGTTCGTGGACGCCGACAAGAGCGGCTACGCCGACTACGTCGACCAGTTGCACCCCCGGATGGCCGAGAACGGGCTGGTGCTGCTGGACAACACCCTGCGCCACGGCCGGGTGCTCGAGCCGCGCAGCGACGATGACCGTGCGGTGGTCGAGCTGAACGCCGCACTGTCCACCGATCCCCGCTGGGAGACCGTGCTGCTCCCGGTGTCCGACGGGTTGACCTTCCTGCGCAAGCGATGAGTCAGGAGCCCTTGCGCACGAGCTTCGCGGTGCGGGTGGCCCGCACCGGCGGCCGCTGGCGCTGCGAGCTGCTGGCCGCCGACGCCTCCGACGAACTGCCCGTCCTCGAGCGGGCCCTCGCCGAGCCGGCCGCCGAGGGCTGGCCCGGCCCGTACGTGCTGGTCGTCGACAGCCGGCTGTACTTCGTCGCCCTGCGCCCCGGTCCCGGCGGGATGGTGCGGGCGCTGATCTCCGACGCCACCTTCCAGGAGTGGCTGCTGGCCGCCGAGGTGGTCGAGCGCTACGGCATCCCGGTCGACGACGTGAGCTTCGACGAGGACGAGGAGGGCTGGCCCGGCGGGGACCTGGACCTCTTCGCCGACGCCGGGCTGCCCGCCGAGGAGCTCGCGGCGCTGCTGTCCTCCGACGAGCTGTGGGCCGACGAGATGGTGCTGGCGATCGCGGGACGCCTCGGGTTCGCCGAGCAGCTGGCCGAGGTGGCCGCGCCGTGACCGCGCCGGACGCCGTCGACGCGGCGATGGTGCGGGCGCTCGAGCTGGCCGCGGCGGCGCAGGAGTGGGGTGACACGCCCATCGGTGCGGTCGTGCTCGGTCCGGACGGCGCGGTGCTGGCCGAGGCGGCCAACGAGCGGGAGAAGGTCGGCGACCCCACCGCGCACGCCGAGGTGCTGGCGCTGCGGGCGGCCGCCCGGGCCCACGGCGACGGGTGGCGGCTGAGCGGCGCGACGCTGGTGGTGACGCTGGAGCCCTGCACGATGTGCGCCGGCGCCAGCGTGCTCGCCCGGGTCGCCCATGTCGTCTACGGCGCCGACGACCCGAAGGCCGGCGCGGCCGGATCGCTGTGGGACGTCGTCCGGGACCGCCGGCTCAACCACCGGCCCGAGGTGACCGGCGGCGTCCGGGCCGAGGAGTCGGCGGCACTGCTACGCGCCTTCTTCCGCGCCAAGCGGGGCCTGTAGTCTCTGCGGCGGTGGCGTGTCCGAGCGGCCGAAGGAGCACGCCTCGAAAGCGTGTGAGGTGCAAGCCTCCGTGGGTTCAAATCCCACCGCCACCGCCAGCCGAGAGGGGGGGGGGGGGGGGGGGGGGGGGGGGGGCGGCCGGCGGCGGGGGGGCGCGCCGCCCTGCGGGAGGTTCTGAACCACGCCGCCGGCCCCCCCCACC
>NZ_JBJHAQ010000036.1:0-38568 GCF_054051115.1 Modestobacter sp. SYSU DS0904
GTCGCGCGGCCCCCCGCGCCGCGCGACCGCAGCTCCGGGTTCATACCTGGAGCGTGTGGCCGGGACGTGGCCGTTCGCAGGGGGGTGCGATGGAGCAGACCGTCGGGGTCCGGTGGGCCGCGGAGCGGTTGGCGCGGCTGCTGGCGGAACCGCGGTACCGCCGGCGCTGGCAGCGGTTCAGCAGCGTGCGACGTGGCGAGGTGCCGCGGGCCGCGGTGGCGGCGGTGCTGGCCGAGCACCTGGTGGACACCGGTGAGGCCGCGGCCGACCTCCGGCCGCGCAGCCTGGAGAACCGGGTGGGGCGCGCGCTGAACGGCGACCGGCTCTCCGACCGGACCCTCGAGCTGTTCATCGCCGCCTTCGAGATGTCGGACGAGCACGCGGAGGAGCTGCGCGCCCTGCGCCGCGGCCGCCCGGCCGGCGACCGGCTGGTGGTGGCCGGCGCGCCGACCGTCCCCCGGCCCGTGCCGCGGCGCACCGTCCGCACCCTCCAGGTCGCCGAGCACCACGAGATCGGTGCCGACCGGTCACCCTGCCGGCACGTCACCCGGCAGCTGCTGGAGGCGGTGGAGGAGACCTCCCGGTACCACTACGCGTTCGACACCGTGCATGCCGCGGTCGCGGTGCGCACCGGCGGTGTGCCGGTGGACGCCTGGCGGGTCGCCGGCACCCCGCTGTGCGTGGTGGAGATCCTGCTGGCCGAGCCGCTGCTGCCCGGGCAGGCCACCCACCTGGAGTACGAGACCGTCTTCGCCTACCCGGAGCCGCCGGCGCCGGAGTTCCGCCGCGGGGTGACCGCCGGGGTGCGTCACCTGGCGCTCACCGTGCGGTTCCACGCGGCGGCCCTGCCCCGCGAGGTGTGGCGCTGCCGGTGGCCGGACCTCGCCGCGGCCGAGCCGTCGAGCGCGGTGCCCGTGCCGCTCGTCGGCGGGCAGACCGCGTTGGAGGTCGTGCCCGACGGCGACTGCGTCTTCGGTTACACCTGGCGCTGGTGACTCAGCCGGTGAAGGCGCGCAGCTCGGCCAGCCGGGACGGCGGGACGGTCTTCAGCCGGGCGACCGCGTCGGCGAGCGGGACCAGCCCGATGTCGGTGCCCTGCAGGGCCACCATCTGCCCGGTGTGGCCCTCGTGGGCGGCGATGGTGGCGTGCAGCCCGAACCGGGTGGCCAGCACCCGGTCGAAGGAGGTGGGGGTGCCGCCGCGCTGCACGTGCCCCAGGACGGTGGTCCGCACCTCCTTGCCGGTGCGTCGCTCCAGCTCGTCGCCCAGCTGCTGGGCAACGCCGGTGAACCGCTTGTGGCCGAACTCGTCGAGGCCGCCCTCGCGCATCGGCATGGTGCCGGGCGCCGGGGTCGCTCCCTCGCTGATCACCCCGATCACGTGCCGGTGGCCGCGGTCGAAGCGCGCGGTCACCATCCGGCAGACCTCCGCGATGTCGAAGGGCTGCTCCGGGGTGATCACCAGGTGGGCGCCGGCGGCCATGCCGGAGTTGAGCGCGATCCAGCCGGCGTGCCGACCCATCACCTCGACCAGCAGGACCCGCTGGTGCGACTCGGCCGTGGTGTGCAGCCGGTCGATCATGTCGGTGGCGATGCTGACCGCGGTGTCGAAGCCGAAGGTCAGGTCGGTGCCGTCGATGTCGTTGTCGATCGTCTTCGGCACGCCGACCACCGGCACGCCCTCCGAGGACAGCCACGCCGCCGCGGTCAGCGTGCCCTCGCCACCGATGGGGACGAGCACGTCGACCCCGTGGTCCTTGAGCACCTCGCGCATCCGGCCCAGCCCGTCGCGCAGCTTCTGCGGCGCCACCCGGGCCGAGCCGAGCACGGTGCCGCCCCGGGTCAGCAGGCCGTTGACCAGCGGCAGGTCCATCGGCATCGCGTCGTCCTCGAGCAGCCCGCGCCACCCGTTCCGGAAGCCGACGACGTCGCTGCCGTACTCCTTGGCCGAGGTGCGGACCACGGCCCGCAGGACGGCGTTGAGGCCGGGGCAGTCGCCCCCGCCGGTCAGCACTCCGATGCGCACGAGCGTCTCCTCCGGACGAGGGGTGGTGGGCTCCTGAACGGTACGTCATGACGTATAGACGTCTCTCGGTGCAGTACCTTCTGGGCGTGGCGAGCACCGAGGCGGGGCCCAAGTACCTCGCCGTCCGTGAGGCGCTCCGGCGCCGCGCGCTCGCCCTGCCCGAGCACACCCTGCTGCCGCCGGAGCCGGTGCTCTGCGCCGAATACGGGGTCAGCCGGATCACCCTGCGCCGGGCCGTCGACGGCCTGGTCGCCGACGGGCACCTGGTCCGGGAGCAGGGCCGCGGCACCTACGTCAGCCGCCCGGGCATCCGGCACGAGTACCGGGAGAGCTTCGTCCACCGGATCGCCGGGTTCCACTCGGTGATGACCGAGCAGGGCGCCCAGGTGGGCACCGCGGTGCTCAGCCAGCGGATCGTGCCCGCGGCGCCGGCGATAGCCACCGAGCTCGCCCTGCCGGTGGCCGAGGACGTCGTCGAGCTGGTCCGGCTGCGCAGTGTCGACGGGCTGCCCAACCACGTGGTGCGCAGTTTCCTGCCCGCCGCGCGGTACCCGAAGGCGGCCACCGAGGACTTCGGGCACGGATCGCTGTACGAGTTCCTCCGCCGCGAGTACGGCGAGGACCTGGCCCACGCGCGGATCATGGTCGACGTCGGCACCGCGGCCGCCGACGAGGCCGACCGGTTGCAGATCGTGGCCGGCTCCCCGCTGCTGGTGGTGCGCACCACGGTGCACGACAGCACCGGGCACCCGCTGGTGCACTCGTTCTCCCGGCTCCGCCCCGACGTCAGCCAGGTGGAGTTCGAGGTCTCCGTCGGCGGGCGCTGACCGGTCAGCCGGCCGCGTCGGCCCGGGCGGGAGCGGGCTGCGCGGACTCCAGCCGGAGTCGCTGCTCGCGGAGCAGCACCCGGTCCAGCGCGTGCCCCAGGTGGCGGGCGAGCTCCGTCACGGCGGTGTGCAGCGGGGCGTCCAGCGCCCGCCGGTGCCCCCAGGTGATGTGCAGCCCGCCGGCGGCCTCGTGCTGGGTGAGCAGCACCGGGACCGCCAGCGCGCTCTGCGGTCGGCCGGCCGGCCCGTCGGGGGCGACCGGGTCGGCCTCCTCCGGCGCGGGCACCGGGACCACCCGTCGCTCGTGGACCGCCTGGGCCAGCGGGTGCGGTGCCGGCAGCCCGACCACCGCCGTCGGCCGGGCGTAGGACGCCGACCCCGAGGAGGTGGTCCACAGCCGCAACTCGTCGCTGCCGGCCTCGGCGATCCCGATCAGCGCGGCGGAGGCACCCAGCGGGGAGCGGACCAGCCGGTCGAGGGCACGCAGCACGTCCGGCATGGTGTCCACCGCCAGCACACCGTCGCCGAACCGGGCCACCAGGCGGGTCCGGTCGGCCTCCACCTCGGCCTCGACGTAGGCGGCCTGCGCGGCCTCCGCGGCCTGCCGGGCCGCGCTCGCCTCCCGGGTCGCCGCGGCCCGGGCTTCCTGGTCGGCGAGCTCCAGGGCGCGGAACTGCAGCCGGCGCGAGCAGTCGCCGGCCAGCTGGTCCAGCACGGCCAGCTCGTCGGTCGACCAGTTCCGCGGGACGTCGTCGGAGGCGGCGAGCACCCCGATCGGGCGGCCCTGGCCGTTCCACAGCGGCATGCCCGCGTAGGCGACGATGCCGGTCTTCCGCACGACGGCGGAGTCGCGCAGCAGCGGGTCGGCCCCGGTGTCGGGCACGACCAGCTGCCGCCCGGTGCGCACCACCACCTGGCTCATCGACAGGCTCAGCGGCGAGGAGCGCTGCGTCGTGAAGGGTTCGCGCAGCCCGTACACGCCCGGGAAGACCTGACCACCCTTGGACACCAGCACCACCAGGGCCTGGGGGACCGACAGCCGGCGGGCCACCTCGGCGGCGACCCGGTCGAACTCGGCATCGGGCAGCGCCGGCAGCGGGGCCCACGTGGGGAGCTCGTAGCCGTCGTGCGGCGATGTGGCGCGCTGCGTGGGGACCGCCTCCGTCTCCGTGCCGTCGGACCGGCCGGTGCGCACCGGCTGCGGGCTCACCCCTTCGTGGCAGGCCCGATGCTGTCAGACTCGGGTCCGGGATGCCCGCACCCGATGGGGGACGACGTGGACCAGTTGCAGCAGGACCCGGCGTGCCTCGTCGCCGCCGTGCTCCGCGACGCCGCCGTCACCAGCGTGTTCCAGCCCATCGTGGAGCTCGACACCGGACGCGTCGTCGCCTACGAGGCGCTCGCCCGTGGCCCGGTGGGCCCCCTGCACGCACCCGACGCGCTGTTCGCCGCGGCCCGCGTGGAGGGCCTCCTGGTCGAGCTGGACCACGCCTGCCGGACGTCGGCGCTGCGCGGGGCGGTGCGTGCCGGGCTGCTGGCCCCGCTCACGGTGTTCGTCAACGTCGAGCCCGACGCGGTGGACGAGGCGCCGCTGACCGCGCTGATCGACCGCGCCGACCAGGTGCCGGGCGACCTGCGCGTGGTCCTGGAGATCACCGAGCGGGCGCTGGCCGCCCGCCCGGCGGAGCTGCTGCGCACCGTCGCCCGGGTACGGGAGCTCGGCTGGGCGATCGCGCTGGACGACGTCGGTGCCGACTCGCTGTCGCTGGCCTTCATGCCGCTGCTGCGCCCGGACGTGGTGAAGCTCGACCTGCGCCTGGTGCAGGAGCGGCCGGGGCCGGCGATCGCCGAGATCATGAACGCGGTGAACGCCTACGCCGAGTCGACCGGGGCGATCGTGCTGGCCGAGGGCATCGAGGACGGCCGGCACCTGGCGATGGCCAGTGCCCTGGGTGCGACCCTCGGCCAGGGCTGGCTGTTCGGCCGTCCGGGGGCCGCGCCGGTCGCCGGGGCGGCGGTGGGGTCGCTCCGCCTCCCGGACGCCCCGCCCAGCGACGCCGACGCCGGCGCGCTCTCCCCGTTCGCCTGCCTGCCGCCGGAGTTCCCGCTGCGCGAGTCGCCCAAGGCGCTGCTGATCGAGCTGAGCAAGCAGCTGGAGCGGCAGGCCATGCGGCTGGGCGAGACCTGCGTCGTGGCCGCCACCTTCCAGGAGGCCCGCCACCTCACCCCGGCCACCCGGCTGCGCTACCGCGACCTGGTCGAGCGGGTCGGCTTCGCCTGCGCGCTGGGCGCGGACCTGCCGCCGGAACCGCTGCCCGGGCTGCGTGGCGCCGACCTGGCGGCGGGGGACCCGGTGCTCGGGGAGTGGGACCTGGTGGTGCTCAGCCCGCACTTCAGCGCCGCGCTGCTGGCCCGTGACCTCGGCGACGACGGTCCGGACCTGGACCGCCGGTTCGCCTTCGCGCTGACCTACGACCGGGACACCGTCGTCCGGGCCGCCCGGGCGCTGCTGCAGCGGGTCGCCCCGTGCACCCTGACCGCCCCGGTGCCGGCCGAGCCCGCCCCGCCGGCACCGCCGCCGGCCGCCGCCCGGATCCTGGCCGGCAGCCCGCGCGAGGCGCTGCTGCAGCAGGCGCTGGCCGCGGTCGACACCGGGGTGACCGTGGTCGACCTGCGGCTGCCCGACCAGCCGCTGGTCTACGTCAACCCCGCCTTCGCCCGGCTGGCCGGCTTCCCGGCCGAGGAGGTGCTCGGCCGCAACTGCAGGTTCCTGCAGAGCCCGGACACCGACCCGGCCTCGCTGGCCCGGGTGCGGGCCGCGATCGCAGCGGGTCAGGAGTGCCGCGAGGTGCTGCTCAACCGGCGGGCCGACGGCAGCAGCTGGTGGAACGAGTGCCACCTGATCCCGGTGACCGACCCGACCGGCGCGGTGGTGCAGTACATCGGCATCCAGGCCGACGTCTCCGCCCGGGTGGAAACGGAACGGGCGCTGGCCACCGAGCGCGACCGCTGCCGGGACCTCGACGCCCGGCTGACCGAGCTGCTGGCCGGCCCGTCCGGTCAGACGGTGGTCGACTCCCCGGGGGCCAGCCGCTCGTAGGGTGTCGGCTGGCCCGGACCCCGCTCGCCGACCAGCCCCGCCACCAGGCCGAGGCCGGTGTCGTTGAGCAGGCCGTCGTGCACCGCCAGCGCCCGCTGTGCGCCGACCGCCCGCAGGTAGTCGATCACCTCGGCGGTCTTCGACCACGGGGCGTGGGCGGGCAGCAACAGCGTGGCGACGGCGACCTCGGGCACGGTGAAGGCGTCCCCGGGGTGGAAGACCTGCCCGGCGACGAGGAACCCGACGTTGCGCACCCGCGGGATCTCCGGGTGGATCACCGCGTGCCACTCGCCGTGGACCGAGACGTCGAACCCGGCTGCGGTGAAGGTGTCCCCGGCGCCGACCACGTGCACGCGCGGACCCGCCCCCGCCAGCCGCTCGGCGACCGAGGAGTTGGTCCACACCTCCAGCCCCGGGTCGGCGTCCAGCGCGGCGCGCACCCGGTCGGGGAGGAAGTGGTCGGGGTGCTCGTGGGTGAGCAGCAGTGCGGTGGTGCCGGGGGTGGTCCGGTCGCCCGGGTCCAGGGCCAGCGGGTCGTCGGCGGTGAAGGCCCCCGGGTCGACGACCAGCCGGCGGTCCCCGTCGGACAGGACCACACAGGCGTGTCCGTGCTTGGTGAGCTGCATCCTCGGGCCTCCGGGGTGATCGGGTGTGCGGTCGGGTGCTGGACAGGCACCGTGCCATGCCGCGGCGGTCGGCGGGCCGCCGGGGGTTGCGGCGGTCAGCGGCCGGCTCACCCGATCGGGTGGGACGCCGGCCGTGGGCTGTCCCGGGCCGGGCGCCGTGCCGACAACACCGGGGTGACCGTGAACACCGACACCTTCGTCGCCGCTCGCAGCCGCGCGCACGGGTCGACGCCGGCGCTGTGGCACGCCGTCGAGGTCCACCGGGCCGCGGTGGACCTGGACGGGGCCTGCGAGCTCACCGTCTGCGGTGCCCTGGCCCGGGTGACCGGGGAGCTGCCGTGGCCCCCCGCCGCGACCGGCGAGGTCTGCCTGGCCTGCTCGGCCCAGCTCGGCTGATCCCAGGGCCCCGGGTTCGATCCCGGCCCCTCGTTTCGCCGAAGTGGCCACTCGGGCGACTGGGTTGCGCCCCACCCGGTCGCCGCAGTGGCCACTTCGGCGAACAACGGGGTGGGGTGGGTCAGCGGCCGGTGAAGGTGGCCGGCTGCTTGGCCAGGAACGCCTCCACCGCGGCGCGGTGGTCGGCGGTCTGCCCCAGCTCGGCCTGCAGCCGCGCCTCCAGCGCGAGCGTGGTGTCCAGCGGGTCGGTGGCCGCGGTCGCCAGCACCTCCTTGATCGCCCGGAACGCGAGCGTCGGGCCGGTGGCGAGCCGGGCGGCGAGCGCCTGCGCCCGGGGCAGCACCTGGTCCGGCTCCGCGACCTCGTGCACCAGCCCCCACATCGCGGCGGTCTCGGCCGGGAACGGCTCGGGCAGCAGCAGCATCTGCGCCGCGCGCGACCCCCCGACGCAGTGCACCAGCCGGGAGGCGAGCGCGGAGTCGCTGCCCAGCCCGATGCCCGCGAACGCGGTGGTGAACTTCGCCCCGGCCGCGGCGATCCGCAGGTCGCCGGCGAGCGCGAGCCCCAGTCCGGCCCCCGCGCACGCCCCGTTGATCCCGACCACCACGGGCACCCGCAGGGCGGCCAGCGCCAGCACCAGCGGGTTGTACTCGTCGGCGACGACCGACAGCGGGGTGGTCGCCGGCTCGCGCAGCTCCGCCGCGTGCTCGCCGAGGTCCTGGCCGACGCAGAAGGTGCGGCCGGTGCCGGTCAGCAGCACCGCCCGGACGTCGTCGTCGGCGGCCAGCCCGCGCACGTGCGCGAGCAGCTCGGTGCGCATCCGGTGGGTCAGCGCGGGGCGCTGCAGCGTGAGCGTCGCGACGCCCTCGGCGTCGGTGCGGGTGACGGTGGGCTCGGACAACGCTGTCGGCTCCTCGGCTGAGCGGTCAGGGGCGGTGGCTCCCGTCACCCTGTCACGGGACGCCGCGCCGGCGGCGACGCCGGGCGCCGCCGCTGCCGCGGCGGGCTCGGAACAGTGCCACCCGGACGGCCGTTGGACCGGCCGGGCACCATCTGCGCCGCACCGCCGCCGACCGGCCCGAGCCGGCCCGAGCCGACCTGACGAGGGGACCGACACCAGCATGGGCTCTGCCAGCTCCGGCCCCGGGGGGCTCTCCCGGCGGCGGTTCTTCGGCCTCGCCGGCGCCGGTACGGCCGGTGTGGTGGTCGCCGGCGCCACGGGTGGCGTGATCGGCCGGGCGACGGCGGAGCAGCCGGCCGGGGCCGCTCCGCCGGACGTCACCGGCGCGGTCCGCTTCACCGGCCCGCACCAGGCCGGCATCGTCACCCCGGCGCAGGACCGGCTGCACTTCGTCGCCTTCGACGTCGTCACCGACGACCGGGCGGAGCTGGTCGCCGTGCTGCGGGCCTGGACGGCGGCGGCCCGCCGGATGACCGCCGGGCGGGACGCCGGCGAGGTCGGCGCGGTCGCGGGCGGGCCGGACGAGGTGCCCGACGACACCGGCGAGGCGCTCGGGCTGCCCGCGTCCGGGCTCACGCTCACCGTCGGCTTCGGGCCCACCCTGTTCACCACCGCCGACGGCGTCGACCGGTTCGGCCTGGCCGCGCGCCGGCCCGAGCCGCTGGCCGAGCTGCCGGACTTCCCCGGTGACGCCCTCGACCCGGCGATCAGCGGCGGGGACCTCTGCGTGCAGGCCTGTGCGCACGACCCGCAGGTCGCGGTGCACGCCGTCCGCAACCTGATCCGGCTGGGCGCCGGCGTGGTCCGCGTCCGCTGGTCCCAGCTCGGCTTCGGCCGGACGTCGTCCACCTCCGACACCCAGGCCACCCCGCGCAACCTGTTCGGCTTCAAGGACGGCACCGACAACCTCAAGGCGGAGAACAGCGCCGCCATCGAGCGGTTCGTCTGGGTGGCCGACGGCGACCCGGGCGCCGACTGGCTGGCCGGCGGCTCCTACCTGGTCACCCGCCGGATCCGGATGCTGGTGGAGTCCTGGGACGCCGAGACGCTGGCCGAGCAGGAGGCCAGCGTCGGCCGCACCAAGGGCGCCGGGGCCCCGCTGGGCGGGCGGGCGGAGTTCGACCCGGTCCACCTCGCGGCGCTGCCGCCGACGTCGCACGTCTTCCTGGCCCACCCCACCAACACCGGCACGGCGATCCTGCGCCGCGGCTACAGCTTCGTCGACGGCTCCGACGACCTGGGCCGGCTGGACGCCGGGCTGTTCTTCATCGCCTACCAGCGCAACCCGGAGACCGGGTTCACCCAGATCCAGCGCAACCTGAGCACCGACGCGATGAACGAGTACCTCCAGCACACCTCCTCGGCGGTCTTCGCCTGCCCGCCCGGGGTCACCGACGACGACGACTGGTGGGGCCGGGCGTTGTTCAGCTGACCCCGCCTACCCTGGCCGGGTGCCGGTGCCCGAGTTCATCCGTGACCTCCGCTCGACCATCGGCCACGCCCTGCTGTGGCTGCCCGGGGTGACCGGCGTGGTCACCGACGACGCCGGACGGGTGCTGCTCACCCAGCGCAGCGACACCGGCCGCTGGGCGCTCCCCAGCGGCATCCCCGAGCCCGGCGAGCAGCTGGCCGTCGCGCTGGCCCGTGAGGTGCTCGAGGAGACCGGCGTCGAGGTGGTCGTCGACCGGCTGGTGAGCCTGTGGACCCAGCCGCCGCTCACCTACCCCAACGGCGACGTCTGCCAGTTCGTCGACCACACCTTCGCCTGCCGGGCGGTCGGTGGCGAGGCGCACGTCGCCGACGACGAGTCGCTGGACGTCGTCTGGTGCGACCCGCCCCGGCTGCCCGACCTGGTCGGCGTGCAGGCGCAGCTCGTGGCCCGCGCGCTGTCCGGGGAGACCGGGCCGTGGTTCGCCCGGTCCGACGGCGAGCACCCCGGCTGATCGGGCTTGCCGCTGCCGGGTGCAGCGGCCAGGGTGGCGGCGTGCGCGTCGTCCTCGCCCCCGATTCGTTCAAGGGCACCCTCGACGCCGCCGCGGCCGCCGCGGCGCTCGCGGCCGGCTGGCGCCGGCGCCGTCCCGACGACGACGTGCGCACCGTGCCGCTGGCCGACGGCGGCGAGGGCACGCTGGAGGCGCTCGGTCACGACCTGCCCGACGCGGCCTGGCGCGCCGCCGCGGTGAGCGGCCCGGACGGCCGGCCGGTGGACGCCGCGTGGCTGCTGCGCCCGGACGGGACGGCGGTGGTGGAGATGGCCCGCGCGGCCGGCCTCCCGCTGCTGGCCGGGCCCGACCCGCTGGGCGCCACCACCCGCGGGCTGGGCCAACTGCTGGCCGCGGTGGTGGGCGACCCCCAGGTGCAGCGGGTGGTGCTGACGCTGGGCGGCTCGGCCACCACCGACGGCGGCACCGGCGCCCTGGCCGCGCTCGGTGCCCGCTTCACCGACGCCGAGGGGGTGGACCTCCCACCCGGCGGCGGCGCGCTCCCCCGGCTGGCCGCGGTCGACCTCGCCGGCCTGGTGCCCCCGCCGCCGGGGGGCGTGCAGTGCCTGGTCGACGTCACCGCCCCACTGCTCGGCCCGTTGGGGGCGGCCGGCCAGTTCGGCCCGCAGAAGGGCGCGGACCCGGGCCAGGTGGCCGTGCTCGACGCCGGCCTGGCCCGGCTCGCCGACCTGCTCGGCGGGGACCGCGACGCACCGGGGGCGGGCGCGGCCGGCGGTACCGCCTACGGCTTCGCCGTCGCCTGGGGTGCGGAGTTCGTCAGCGGCGCGACGGCGGTGGCGGCCGCCGCCGGGCTGGACGACGCCCTGGCCGGTGCGGACCTGGCGATCACCGGGGAGGGCCAGTTCGACGCCCAGTCGCTGCGCGGCAAGGTGGTCGGGAACCTGCTGGACCGGGCCGCGGCCGCCGGTGTCCCGGTGGTGGTGGTCGCCGGCCGGGTGGGCGACGCGGACCACCCGGTGCGCCGCGCGCTCTCGCTCACCGACCTGGCCGGCTCGACGGTCGCGGCGATGGCCGACCCGGCCCGCTGGCTGACCAGGGCCGGCGAGGTGCTGGCGGCGGAGTGGCCGGCCCGCACCTGACCGGCCCGCCCGTGACCGGGCCGACAGCGGGGGCGGGAACGGTCCGTCACACATGGGTGTTGGATCGCGGTGGACCCAGCCGTCCGATCGCATGTGTACGAACGCCCGACGGGGGCATCCCCTCCCTCGGTGCGTCCAGCCGCCGGCGTCGGCCGGTGGGGGTCGGACGGGTCGAGACGGCGGGACGAGGGGGGCGCACGTGGTGGAGCCCACGCGGAGCACCCTCGGGGGCCGCTACGAGCTGCAGGCACTGCTCGCCACGGGCGGCATGGGCCAGGTGTGGCGCGCCGCCGACACGCTGCTGAGCCGCACCGTCGCGATCAAGGTGCTGCGCAGCGAGTACACCGGTGACCCGCTCTTCCTGGCCCGCTTCCGCGCCGAGGCCCACCACGCGGCCGCGCTGAGCCACCCGAACATCACCGCCGTCTACGACTACGGCGAGGAGCCGGCGATCGACGGGTCGGGCGAGCACCTGGCCTACCTGGTGATGGAGCTGATCGACGGGGAGTCGCTGGCCACCGTGCTGGCCCGTGCGGGCGCGCTGCCCCCCGGCCGGGTGCTCGAGATCCTCCAGCAGACCGCCTCGGCGCTGGGCGCCGCGCACGCCGCCGGCGTCGTCCACCGGGACGTGAAGCCGGGCAACGTGCTGGTGCGCTCCGACGGCACGGTCGCGATCACCGACTTCGGCATCGCCTCCTCGGCCGGCAGCGTGCCGCTCACCAAGACCGGCCAGGTGATCGGCACCGCCTCCTACCTCTCCCCGGAGCAGGCGTCGGGGGCGCACGCCACCGCGGCCAGCGACGTCTACGCGCTGGGCATGGTCGGCTACGAGCTGCTCACCGGACGGCGGGCGTTCGACGGCGACAACTCGGTGACCATCGCGCTGCGGCACCTCCGCGACACCCCCGAGCCGCTGCCCGACGACCTCCCCGCCGGGGTCCGCACCCTGATCGAGCGGGCGCTGGTCAAGGACCCGACCCAGCGCTTCCCCGACGGCGCCGCCTTCGCGGCCGCGATCGACGACGTCCTCGCCGGCCGGGTGCTGACCCCGGTCGAGCGCACCGACACGCAGAGCTTCTGGCTGCTCCCCGATGCCGCCGCACTGGCCGGCGCGACGTCCGCCGACGGGTCGGTGCGCCGCCCGGCACCCGCGCCCCAGGGACGCCTCAGCCGGGTGCTGGTGCCGCTGGTCGCGCTGTTGGCCGGGGCCGGGGTGGCCGCGGTCGTCCTGCAGGGCGTGGCCCCCGACGGCGCCGGCACCAGCACGGCCGCCGCACAGGGCCTCGGCGCGGCCACCGCCACGGCGCGCCCCGCCGAGCTGGTGCTCGACGGTGCGGACTACCTCGACCGCCCGGTCGCCGCCGTCCAGCGGCAGCTGGAGGCGCTCGGGCTGGTCGTGCAGACCCAGCCGGTGACCACCGGCTCGGTCGACGCCGGGCTGGTCGTCGACGTCGCGCCGCTCACCGGTCGGCTGGAGCGCGGCGCCGAGGTGCTGGTGAGCTACGCGGTGGCACCGGAGACCGACAGCGCCCCGGTGCAGCCCCGGCGGGCGCCGATCGACGCGGTCCAGGTGCCGGTCGACCGGGCGCCGGTGAGCATCGCGCCGGAGCCCTCCACCCCGGCACCCGCCCCGAGCCCCGACCCCACGCCGACGCAGTCCCCGAGCGAGGACGCGGAGGAGCCGGAGACCGACGAGGGCTCGGAGTCCTCCGCGCCGGCCAGCAGCCCGGCCGGGTCGGGCGCGCCGACGTCGTCCGGCGGTAGCACCGCCCCGACGGGCGGCGCCGGCGGTGGCTCGACCGCGCCGGGGAACGGTGGCGACGGCCAGGGCAACGGGAACGGCGCCGGCAACGGTCAGGGGAACGGCAACGGAGGCGGGAACGGCAACGGAGGCGGGAACGGGAACGGAGGCGGGAACGGCAACGGAGGCGGGAACGGGAACGGCAACGGCCGGGGCGGCGCCCGGAGCTGAGCCGCCCGCTCAGGCGGTCGGGGCGCGCCGTGCTGCCCGGTGCGCGAGCAGGCAGCCGGTCGCGGCGGCCAGGGCGAGCCGCCCGGGGGTCGGGTCCGGGCCGCCGAGCAGGACGCCGACCGCGCCGGCGGCGACGGCCGCCAGCAGCAGCCGGTCCCGGCCGGTGCGCACCGCGGCCACCGCGAGCACCAGCCCCAGCACGACCGCCACCCGCGCCGGGTGCGCCGCCCCCGGCCCGAACCCCCAGGACAGGCCCAGCGCCGCCACGCCGAGCAGCGCCGCCGCGCCCAGCCAGCCCCGCGCCGGGCCCGTCACCGCGGGCGGCCGGGCGCCAGCCACACGGCGCCGGCGGCCGCCGCCAGGGCCGCGGTGAGCAGGAAGCCGCGGTCGCTGGCGACCAGCGGCAGCGCCACCAGCACCCAGAACGCGGCGAGCCCGACGGCGCCCCCGGCGCCGACCCGCCACGCCGTCCGCGCGCCGAGCCGGTCCCCGGCCAGCCGGCGCAGGCCCGGCACCAGCGCCAGCAGGGCGGCGACGGTGGCGAACGCCGACCACGTCGGCGTCACCTCCCACACCGACTCGGTGCCGAAGTCCAGCGCCAGCCCGAGCTCGAGCAGCACCAGCCCCAGCACACCCAGGCCGAGGGCGACGAGGACCGTCCGGTCCTCGCCCGCCCGCTGCACGGCGCCGCGCGCCACCCGGCCGGCTGCGGCGCCCCGGCGGTTCCGCTCCCCGCCGGGATCCGCGGACGACGGTCCCGGGGACGGCCGGGGTGCGGTCGACGGCCCGGGCACCGCCGGCGCCCCGACCATCGTCTGCGGACCGGCAGCGCTGCTCCCGGTACCGGCCTGGTCGTCGCCCGGCCGTGCGCCGACGCCGGGGACGCCGGCCACCGGCCCGGTGGGCTGGCTGGGCGCGGGCGCCCCCGGGGCCGCCGCCTGCTGGTACGCGTCGGACGCCGCCCAGGGGGTCCAGGCCGGGGCGGGCCCGGTCGCCGGGCCGGGTGCCGCCGGGGGCTGCTCGGCCTGCTCGTGCTGCCGCTGGCTGGGCGGCAGCAGGATCGACTCGGTGCGCGGGGCGTCGTCCGGTGGCTCGGCGGCCGGCTGCGGCTCGGGGATCGGCGGATGGGACTGGCTCATCGGTCCTCCAGGGGCAGGCGTCGGGCACCGCACGCACCGCGGCGCCCGTGCGGCGGCGGGGCAGGGGGTCCGTCGAACGGTAGCGGCGTCGGCCCGGTCGACCGGCCAGGTGGCCGGGACCTAGGGTCGAGCCGTGGCTGCACGCGCGGGGATCGTCGTCACCGGCACCGAGGTGCTCACCGGCCGGGTCGCCGACCGGAACGGGCCGTGGCTGGCCGAGGCGCTGCGGGCGCAGGGGGTCGACGTGGGCACGGTCGTCGTCGTCGGCGACCGGCCCGAGGACCTGCGCGCCGCGCTCGCCTTCCAGGCCGCGGGGAACGACCTGGTGATCACCACCGGCGGGCTCGGCCCCACCGCCGACGACCTCACCGCCGCCGAGGTCGGTCTCTTCCAGGGCCGCCCGTCGGCGCTCGACCGCGCGCTGGAGCAGCGGATCGCCGCCGTCGTCGCCGAGCTGACCGCCCGGCGGGGCTGGGACACCGAACCGGAGTCGGCCGCGGCGGGGATCGCCAAGCAGGCCCTCGTGCCGGCCGGCGCCACGGTGCTGGAGCCGGTGGGCACCGCGCCCGGGTTGGTCGTCCCGGTGGCCGACGGCCGCAGCGGGCCGCCGGTGCTGGTGCTGCCCGGCCCGCCGGTGGAGCTGCAGGGCATGTGGCCGGCCGCGCTGGCGGCCGAGCCGGTGCGCCGCGCGCTGGCCGGCGCCACCGAGCTGCGCCAGCGCACGCTGCGGCTGTGGCGCACCCCGGAGTCCGAGCTGGCCGCCACGCTGCGGCGGGTCGAGGACCAGCTGGCCGGCCTGGAGGTGACCACCTGCCTGCGCGACGGCGAGCTGGAGATCGTCACCCGGTACGGGCCGGACGAGGAGGACGCGTACCAGCGCCTCGTCGCGGCGGTCACCGCCGACTTCGCCGGCACGCTGTTCAGCGACGGACCCACGGCCGACGAGCTGGTCGCCCGGGCGCTGGACGAGCGCGGCTGGACGGTGGCGGTGGGGGAGTCGGAGACCGGTGGGCTGGTCACCGCCCGGCTCACCGCACCCGCCGGTGCGTCCGCACGGGTGCTGGGCGGGGTGGCGGCCTACGCGAACAGTGCCAAGGAGCAGCTGCTGGCCGTACCCGCGGCCACCCTGGCGGCGGGGGGCGCGGTGAGCCCGGAGGTCGCCCGGGCGCTGGCCGAGGGCGCGCGGGCCCGGTTCGGCGCCGACGTCGGGATCGGGGTCACCGGGGTGGCCGGGCCGGGTGGTGGCACGGCGGAGAAGCCGGTCGGCACGGTGCACCTGGCCGTCGTCGGCCCGGACGGCGCGCTGGCGTACTCCGACCGGCTGCGCGGTGACCGGGACGCCGTCCGCGGGCGCACCGGCACGCTCGCCGTCCACCTGCTGCGCCAGCTGCTGCTCGGTGGCCCGCCGACCTGAGGTCAGCCGACCCAGCCGACCACCCGGCTGCGGCGCTCCATCAGCAGCACGTCGTGCCAGCTGGGCACGCCGTCGGTGATGCGCCGGCCGACCTTCTCCCGGCGGCCCACCACCCGGAAGCCGTGCTTCTCGTGCAGCGCGACGCTGGCGGTGTTCGCCGGCAGGATCCCGGCCCGGATGGTCCAGATCCCGGCCGCCTCGGTGGAGGCGACCAGGGCCTGCAGCAGCGCGCCACCCACCCCGCGCCCCTGCGCGGCGGGGGCCACGTACACCGAGTGCTCGACCACGCCGGCGTAGGCGTCCCGGCTCGACTCGCGGGTGCAGGCGACCCAGCCCAGCAGCACCTCGCCGTCGACGGCGACGTGCCGGTGGCCGGGCAGCCGGGAGGCGTCGAACTCCGCCCACGAGGGCGTGGCGGTCTCGAAGGTCGCCAGGCCGGTGGCGATCCCGGCTGTCCAGACGGCCTCGACGGCGGGCCAGTCGTCCGGGGTCATCGGGCGCAGGGTGGGCGCAGCGGGCACGTCGACATCCTCGGTCCGGGTGGGCCGGTCGCCGACGCCGGGGTTCCACGTGGAACGCAGCGGGCAGGAGGAGCCGGTGACGACGTTGACGCTGCACGCCACCGGCCCGGTCGACCCCGTCGAGGTGTGGGACCGCTACCTGCACCCGGCCCGCTGGGCGGAGTGGTCGCCGCAGATCAAGAAGGTGGACGCGAGTGCGCCGCGGATCGCCCCGGGGGTGAGCGGCCGGGTGTACGACCCGATCAGCACCTCCGTCGGCTTCGTCGTCGACGAGGTGTCCGACGCGGAGCGGCGGTGGGCCTGGCAGGTGACCGTGGGCCCGACCCGGCTCGGCCTGGTGCACTGGGTGAGCCCGGCGCCGGACGGCGGGACGACGGCCGGCCTGCGGATCAGCGGGTTCGCGCCGCTGGTCGTCGGCTACGCGCCGCTGGCCCTGCTGGCGCTCAAGCGGCTGGTCACCGTCTCCACCTGACCCGCACCGCCATCTCGTAGCGTGCCGGGCATGCGCGCCACGCACGAGGTGACCAACCAGGCGCCGCCGCTGGTCGGGCACGACCCGATCGCCGGTGACGCCGCGCTCGCCGAGGCCTGCCGGCGGCACGCCGACACCGCCACCCTGGCGTCGCTGGCCGACCTGGGTGCGCTGGCCGGCAGCGCGCAGGCCCAGGAGTGGGCGCGGCAGGCCGACGAGCACGCGCCCCGGCTGCGCACCCACGACCGGTACGGGCACCGCGTCGACGAGGTCGAGTTCCACCCCGCCTGGCACGAGCTGATGGGCGCCGCGGTCGGGCACGGCCTGGCCGGCGCCCCCTGGGCGGCCCAGGCGGCCGGCGACCACCACGCGCACGTGCGCCGCGCGGTGGGCTACCTGGGCTGGACCCAGGTGGAGGCCGGCCACGGCTGCCCGGTGACGATGACCTACGCCGCCGTCCCGGCGCTGCGGGCGGCCCCGGACCTCGCCGCGGCGCTGGGGCCCGGCCTGACCAGCCGCGAGTACCGGTTCGGTCTCGCCGACCCGGCCACCAAGCCCGGCCTGGTCGCCGGGATGGGGATGACCGAGAAGCAGGGGGGCTCCGACGTCCGGGCGAACACCACCCGGGCCACCCCGAACCACGACGGCAGCTGGTCGCTGACCGGGCACAAGTGGTTCACCTCCGCGCCGATGAGCGACCTGTTCCTGGTGCTCGCCCAGCTCGACGAGGGGCTGTCCTGCTTCCTGGTGCCGCGGGTGCTGCCCGGGGGCGAGCGCAACGTGTTCCGCCTGCAGCGGCTCAAGGACAAGCTCGGTGACCGGTCCAACGCCTCCAGCGAGGTGGAGTTCGACGGGACGACGGCGTGGCTGGTCGGGGCGCCCGGTCGCGGCGTGCCGACGATCATCGAGATGATCGCCACCACCCGGCTGGACTGCGTGCTGGGATCGGCGGCCACCACCCGGGCGGCGCTCACCCAGGCGGTGCACCACGCCCGGCACCGGTCGGCGTTCGGCGGCCTGCTGGCCGACCAGCCGCTGATGCAGAACGTGCTGGCCGACCTGGCGCTGGAGAGCGAGGCGGCCACCGCCCTCGGCGTCCGGCTGGCCGCCGCCCAGGACGCCGGCGAGCGCGACCTGCTGCGGCTGGCCGGCGCCGTCGCCAAGTTCTGGGTCTGCAAGCGGACCCCGACTGCCGTGGCCGAGGCGCTGGAGGTGCTGGGCGGCAACGGGTACGTCGAGGAATCGGGGATGCCGCGGCTCTACCGGCAGGCGCCGCTGAACTCCATCTGGGAGGGCTCGGGCAACGTCATCGCGTTGGACGTGCTGCGCGCCCTGGGCGCGGGGTCCGCCGCGCTGGCCGCGGTCACCGCCGAGCTCGACCTGGCCCGCGGCGCCGACCCCCGCTACGACGCCGCGCTGGGCGCGCTGGCCGCCGAGCTGGCCGACCCCGACCAGCTGCCGCTGCGCGCCCGGCGGATCGCCGGCCGGCTCGCGCTGTGCCTGCAGGCGTCGCTGCTGCTGCGGTTCGCCCCGACCGCCGTCGCCGACGCGTTCTGCGCCAGCCGGCTCGGCGGCGACTGGGGTGGCGTGCTGGGCACCCTGCCCGCGGGGACCCCGGTGCGGGCCCTGGTCGAGCGCGCCGCGGTCGTGCCGGCATGAGCGAGGGTGGACGGCTGCGGCGGCGCCGGCGGGCGACCGCACCGGCGGGTGCGCCGTCGCCGACCCCGGTTCGGCAGACTGCCCCTGTGACCGCCGACGCAGCTGTGCAGACCGAGCCGGCCGACCGGTTCTCCGCGGACGACGACCGCCCCGCGCTGGACCTGCTGGTCTGGGACGCCCCCAACATCGACATGACGTTGTCCACGGTGATCGGCGCCCGGCCCACCGCGGCGTCCCGCCCCCGGTTCGACGCGATCGCGGCCTGGTTCGTCGACGGCGCCGACGACCCGGCCGCCGCGGCGCCGCCGGAGGTCGAGGCCTGCGTCTTCGCCAACGTGCCGCCGCAGCACGCCGTCACCCTGCAGCGCTGGGTGGAGGCGCTGCGCAGCTTCGGCTACGCGGTGTTCGCCCGGCCCAAGCTGCAGGCCGACGACGACATCGACCAGTCGATGCTCGACCACATCAGCGCGCGCACGGAGAGCCACCAGCTGCGCCGGCTGGTGGTCTTCTCCGGCGACGGGCGCAACTTCGCCGAGCCGCTGGAGGACCTCGCCCGCGCCGGCACCGAGGTCATCGTCGTCGCGTTCAGCGAGGTCGCCGGCTACGCGATCACCTCCGAGCTGCTGCAGTTCATCGACATCGAGGACGTGCCGGGCGCGTTCGCCGCCCCGCTGGACCGGGTGCGGCTGGACGCCCTGCCCGTCGACGGTGCCTGGCTGCGGCCGACCAAGGACCTGCGGGAGGCCGCCGGCTCCTTCCTCGCCCGCCGCGGCTGACGTCAGCGGCGGGCGAGCCGTCGGACGCCGGGGGTGTAGGGCAGCGAGTAGTGCTCGAACACCTCCGGCTCCTGCTCGGCGGTCAGCTCGCCGTCGGTGTCGATGGCCGGCGCGTGCTTCGCCAGGTCCTTGGTGACGGTGACCCGCACGTGCTCGGGGCTGACCGTGGCACCGGTGAGCGGGACGAAGACCAGCTGCCGCCGGCCGATCATCCCGGTCATCACGGCGGCGAAGAACGGCTGGTCGGTGGTGGTGTCCACGTAGACCGACTCGAGCGTGCCGATCTTGCCGCCGTCGGGGTCGACGACGTTCATGGTGCGCCAGTCACGGATGTTCTCGGCGGGGAACACGGGGAACCTCCTGGGTTCGGTGGCAGTCGCTGCTCCCTGCCCGGGCGCGAGCGGCGCCAACCGCGCGACCATGGCGGGGTGGGTGGCGCGCGGGCGGGTCAGGAGCTGGTCGTGCTGGTCGGCCTGCAGGGGTCGGGCAAGTCCAGCTGGGTGGCCTCGCACCTGGCCGGCAGCCACGAGGTGGTGAGCAAGGACCACTGGCCGCGGGCCCGCCGCCGGGAGGCGCGTCAGCAGCGGGTGGTCGCCGAGCTGCTGGCCCGGGGCGCGAGCGTCGTCGTCGACAACACCAACCCCGCACCGGCCGAGCGGGCACCGCTGGTCGCGCTGGCCCGGGCGGCCGGCGTCCCGGTGCGCGCGGTCTTCGTGGACACCCCGCTGGAGACCTGCCTGGCGCGCAACGACGCCCGCGAGGGCCGGGCCCGGGTGCCGCTCGTCGGGGTGTTCGACACCCGGCGGCGGCTCACCCCGCCCAGCACCGACGAGGGCTTCGACGCCGTCGAGGTGGTCCGGCCGCCGTCCTGCCCCGGTGGCTAGCTGGCGGGGCCGGAGGAGCTGCGCGGCCGGGGCACCGAGGCGGTCGCCAGGCCGGAGGGCAGCCGGGCCCAGACGTGCTTGCGGCCGGGCTCGCTGCACCAGCCGTAGTCGACCGACAGCTGCGCCACCATCGGCAGACCCATGCCACCGAAGGCGGGGTCGCGGTCGATCGCCGGCCGCGGCGGTGCGTCGGGGGAGCCGTCGGTCAGCCTGATCAGCCAGCCGGTGGACATCGCCACGATCAGCGCCTCGACGGCGCCGCCCCCGTGCCGCAGGGCGTTCGACGACAGCTCCTCGAAGGTCAGCAGCAGGCCCTCACGCGCGTCCTCGGTCGACCGGGCGGCCAACGAGGGGTGCGCGAGCCGCGCCCGCAGGTCCATCCGCACCCGCGACGCGTCGTGCACGGTCGGCAGCTCCCACCGCCAGACGTCGCCGTCCTCGGTAGGGACCGGGGCCGACGGCCACACCAGTCCGCTCACGTCGGGTCCTCTCGCCGGCCGGGTCGTTGACCGGGTCCATGGTGGCCGATCACGCTCCGCAGTGCACGGTGGGGGTCTCAGGCGGGCGCGCCGGAGCCCGGCATGCCCTCGACGTCGAGCCGGTCCAGCAGACCGGTCAGCTCCAGCGGACCGGTGACGACCCGGCTGGTCGCGACCACGGTGACGTGCTTCCCGGCCGCCTCCCGGTGCTGGCTGACCCAGACCAGTGCGGTGACCCCGGCCGAGCCGAAGAACGTCACCTCGGAGAGGTCGATGGTCAGCAGCCGCTCGGCACGGCGCAGTGCGCGCAGCAGGGTCTGCTGCAGCAGCGGGTTGCTGGCGGCGTCGAGCTCGCCACGGACCCGGGCGACGACCTGGCCGGGCTGGGGCCCGTCCGCCAGCGTCACTTCGAACGGCGCCTCGGCAGCCGACCTGACCGTCTTGATGACTCCTCCTCGCAGACCACGACCGGGCGCCGCGCCACCGTGCGCTCGATCAGCGCGGCACCTGCCGTGTGTACAGGACAGATCGTGTGCCCCCGCACACGGTCCGGCCATCCCCCGCCGGGGGGCGGTCGCCCGATGGGGGCAGAGGCGCCGGTCGGCCCGCCGTCACAGCATCGTCATGACCCACGACTCGCGCCCCACCGGGCGATGTGTGACGGTGGAGAACGGCCGTTTTCCGTGGTCAGCGAGCTGTGCAGGAGACGGCCGGGCTCACACCCGCCGCCGGCGCAGCCGACCGACCGGCACCGACGGGTCCCGGCGCCTGCGCCGTGCGACCCCGCAGAGGAGGAGACAGACCGGATGTGGGACTACGTCCTCGACCGGCGGGGCCAGATCGCCTTCCAGGCTTTCCAGCACGTGAGCCTGGTGGTGCAGTGCGTCGTGCTCGGCTCGCTCATCGCCCTGGCGCTGGCCGTGCTGGTCTACCGCAGCCCCCGGGCCACCGGGGTGGCCAACGGCTTCTCCGCGGTCGGGCTGACCATCCCCGCCTTCGCCCTGCTCGGGATCCTGCTGGCCCCCTTCGGGTTCGGCATCGCCCCCGCGGTGATCGCGGTGACCTTCTACGCGGCGCTCCCGGTGCTGCGCAACGCCGTCGTCGGCCTGGCCGGGGTCGACCCCGCGCTGATCGAGTCGGCGCGCGGCATGGGGATGAGCCGGCTGGCCACCCTGCTGCGCGTGGAGATCCCGCTGGCCTGGCCGGTGATCCTGGCCGGGGTCCGCGTCTCCACCCAGATGGTCATGGGCATCGCGGCCATCGCCGCCTACGTGCTCGGCCCGGGGCTCGGCGGCTTCATCTTCACCGGCCTCTCCCGGCTGGGCGGCGCGAACGCCCTGAACTCCGCACTCACCGGGACGATCGCCATCGTCGTCCTGGCCCTCGTCCTCGACCTGCTGCTCCTGCTGCTGGGTCGCCTCACCACCCCCAGGGGGATCCGTGTCTGAGACCTCGACCTCCGCCGGGACACCCGCCGGCGCCCCGACCGGCGCCACGGCCGCCCAGCCGGCGAGCGGCGGCCCGGTCCCCGGCGAGCGCCGGGTCAGCGGCGTCGCCATCCGGCTGGACGGCGTGACCAAGCGCTACCCGGGCCAGGACCAGCCCGCCGTCGACGGCGTCTCGCTGGACATCCCCGCCGGCGAGACGGTCATGTTCGTCGGCCCCTCGGGCTGCGGGAAGACCACCCTGCTGAAGATGATCAACCGGTTGATCGAGCCGTCGGGAGGCAGCATCCACCTCGGCGACGAGGACGTCACCCGGCAGGACCCCGATCAGCTGCGCCGCCGGATCGGCTACGTGATCCAGGCCGGTGGGCTCTTCCCGCACATGACCGTGGGCACGAACATCGGCATGGTGCCGCGGATGCTCGGCTGGGACAAGGAGCGGGTCACCGCGCGCATCGACGAGCTCCTGGAGCTGGTCGGGCTGGACCCGGAGGTCTACCGGGACCGCTACCCCAAGGAGCTCTCCGGCGGTCAGCAGCAGCGGGTCGGCGTCGCCCGCGCGCTGGCCGCGGACCCGCCGGTGCTGCTGATGGACGAGCCGTTCGGCGCGGTCGACCCGATCACCCGCCAGCGGCTGCAGGACGAGCTGCTGCGGATCCAGGAGGAGCTGGGCAAGACGATCGTCTTCGTCACCCACGACTTCGACGAGGCCGTGAAGCTCGGCGACAAGATCGTCGTCTTCGACGTCGGCGCCCGGATCGTCCAGTACGACACCCCCGAGGCGATCCTGGCCGAGCCGGCCGAGGAGTACGTCGCCGACTTCGTCGGCGCCGGCGCGACCCTCAAGCAGCTCACCCTCACCCGGGTGCACGAGCTCGACATGCGGCCGGTCACCACCGCCTCGGTGGGCGACGACGCCGCCGAGGCCGTGGCGCGGGCCCGGGCCGCCGGCGACGACTACGTCGTGGTGCTCGACCGCCGCGGCCGGCCGATCAGCTGGCCGACGCTGGCCGAGGTCAGCCGGATGACGCAGGTGCCGGCGACCGTCGACGAGCGGCTGCCGGTCGTCGGGCTCGGCTCGACGCTCAACGACGCGCTGGACACCATGCTCGCGGCCAGCCAGGGCGGCGCGGTGGTGGTCGGCCGGCAGAACAGCCTGGCCGGGATCGTCTCCATCGAGACGATCATGGAGCGCATCCAGCGCACCCGGAACGAGGTGAGCGGATGACCGCCCCCGAGCACCCGCACACCGCGCAGCGTCCCGACCCGCTGCTCCGTCCCGAGGCGGCGCAGAGCGCCACCCGCGACGCCGCCGCCCCGGAGCAGGCCCGCGGTGGCTGGCGGGCGCTGGCCGTGCAGCCGCTGCTGGTCCTGGTCGGCGTCGCGGCCTTCCTGCTGTGGCGGACCACCGCCACGCTCAGCGACACCGAGGCCCGGCAGCTGGGCGCCGCCACGCTGTGGGACAGCGTGCTGCGGCACCTGGCGCTCACGGTGGTCGCCGCGGCCATCGTGCTGGCCATCGCGATCCCGCTGGGCATCGCGCTGACCCGTCCCGCGCTGCGCCGCTTCACGCCGGTGGTGATCACCGTGGCCAACATCGGCCAGGCCGCCCCGGCGATCGGCCTGTTCGTCCTGCTGGCGATCTGGCTCGGCTTCGGCTTCTGGACGACGGTCGTGGCGCTGGTCGTCTACTCGGCGCTGCCGGTGCTGCGCAACACGATGGTCGGCATCCAGGGGGTCGACGCCCGGCTGGTCGAGGCCGGCCGGGGCATGGGCATGAGCGGCACCGCGGTGCTGCGGCGGGTCGAGCTGCCGCTGGCCGTCCCGGTCATGCTCGCCGGCGTCCGGACGGCGCTGGTGCTGCTGGTGGGCACCGCCACGCTGGCCACCTTCATCTCCGGCGGCGGTCTCGGTGTGCTGATCAACACCGGCATCACGCTGTCGAACAACGCGCTGTTGATCAGCGGCGGGGTGCTCGTCGGCCTGCTCGCGCTGGCCATCGACTGGCTGGGCCGGGTGGTCGAGCACGCGGCCCGACCGAAGGGACTCTGATGCGCACACCGATGAGGTCCGTGGCCGCGCTCGGGGCGGGGGCCCTGCTGCTCAGTGGCTGCGGGCTGCAGAGCGCCACCAGCTTCACACCCCCGGCCGAGCCGGGGGAGATCCAGCCCATCGCCGAGGTCGACGGCGCCCCGATCACCGTGGGCGCCAAGAACTTCACCGAGCAGCTGATCCTGGGCAAGATCGCGGTGATCGCGCTGCAGACGGCCGGTTTCGACGTCACCGACCGCAGCGGCATCCCGGGGGCGGCACCGGCCCGCGCGGCCATGCTCGAGGGCGAGACCGACATGCAGTGGGAGTACACCGGCACCGCCTGGATCAACTACCTGGGCATGGAGGAGGGCATCCCGGACCAGCAGGAGCAGTGGGAGGCGGTCCGGGAGGCCGACGCGGGGAACGGCATCACCTGGCTGCCGCCGGCGGAGGCCAACAACACCTACGCCTTCGCCGTCCGCAGCGAGGCGGTCGACGACCTCGGCGGGGTCTCCGCCCTCTCCGACATCGCCGAGCTGCCGGTGGAGGAGCGGACCTTCTGCGTCGAGTCCGAGTTCGCCACCCGGGTCGACGGGTTCGAGCCGATGCTGGAGGCCTACGACATCCCGCTGGGCGACCCGCAGGGCGTGCCCCGGGACAACGTGAGCATCCTGGACACCGGCGCCGTCTACACCGCGACCGACAACGGGGAGATCTGCAACTTCGGCGAGGTCTACACCACCGACGGCCGGATCGCGTCGCTGGACCTGACCGTGCTGGAGGACGACCGCAACTACTTCCCGGCGTACAACATCGCCCCGGAGGTGCTCACCGCGACGCTCGAGGAGTACCCGGAGATCGCCGACGTCTTCGCCGAGATCACCCCGCTGCTCACCGACGAGGTGCTGGTCGAGCTCAACGGCCGGGTCGACGTCGAGGGGGAGGACCCCGCCGAGGTGGCGCTGGACTGGATGGTCTCCGAAGGGCTCGTCGAGCGGGGCTGACGAGCGTGCCGGCCCGGGTCAGCCCCGGGCCAGCCGCTCCAGCCGGCCGACCAGGAACTCCACGGTGGCCGCGCTGTCGACGCCCTCGGCCACCGCGACGGCCGAGGGCGCCGTCGACGGGGCGCGGCGGTCGACCAGTGTCTGACCCCGCCCGGCGCCCGGGCCGGTGTCGACGACGACGTCCCGGCGCACCGTGGACAGCGTGCCCGGCGCGATCGCCTCGGTGAGCGCGAGCGCGTCGTGCACCACCACGCCGTCGGTGCCGTAGGCGTCCCGGGCGTGGTCCACGTACTGGCCCAGGATCGCCGCCGCCTGCGCGCCCACCGGCCCCGCGGCGGCGAACCGGGCGATGCCGGCCCCGGTCAGCACCGTGGGCAGGGTGACGTCCAGGCCCACCAGCACGGTGGGCAGCCCGGCCCCGAGGACGACGGCGGCCGCCTCCGGGTCGGCCCAGATGTTGAACTCCGCGGCGGCGGTGACGTTGCCGCCCCGGGCCGCCGAGCCGCCCATCAGCACCAGCCGGCCGATCCGGGCGGCGGCGTCGGGGTACACCGCCAGCAGCAGCGCGATGTTGGTCAGCGGCCCGATCGCGGCCACCGTGACCGGCGTGGGGCTGGCCAGCAGCTCCTCGGCCAGCGCCACCACCGCCGGCCGCGGGTCGACCGCCGCCGGTGAGGGCGGCAGCTCGACCCCACCCAGCCCGGCCTCGCCGTGCACGTGCCCGGCCCGCCGCGGCACCGGCACCACCAGCGGGCTGCGGGCGCCGGCGGCGACCGGGACGTCGGACCGGCCGGCCAGGTGGAGCACCCGCAGCGCGTTCTCCGTGGTCTGCGCCAGGCCCACGTTGCCGTGCACCGTGGTGACCAGCCGAAGGTCGACCTCCGGGCTGGCCAGCGCGAGGAGCACGGCCAGCGCGTCGTCGATCCCGGGGTCGGTGTCGATCACCAGCGGGACGGGGGTCATGCCCTGCTGCGGAGCGGAGTCGGTCACCCGCTCATCCCACCAGACGCACCCGACACGCCGGGACGGCGCGGTGGCCGCCGAGGTCACCGGCCGCCCTGCCGCGTCCACCGCCGTCCTGACCTGGGACTTCCCGCGCGGCTGTCGACAAGTGGTCGCGGTAGGGGACGGTGACCGACCGGTTCGCGGGTGCCCGGCAACGGTTCGGTCACGCGGCCGGACCGGAGCGTCTCGGGAGCCGGTCCGCACGCGCCGTCGTCCCTATCTTTCTCCTTGTCCGCGGCCCCTTCCCCGGCCGCGGCGACTACGTCACGGAGGACGACATGGACGACGCTCAGCTGGTCGGGACGGCCCGCCCGGCCGCCCTGACCGCAGCGCCGGCCACCGCCCGGAGCGCGACCCGGCACCTGACCGGCCACCCCGCTCGACGGCCCGACGCCGGCCCCCACCGGGCAGCGCAGGCCGCGTGCGACGAGTACGGGATGGGCGACCTGGCGGCCGGGCTGGCCGTCGGCCTGGCGGTGGGCGTCCTCGGGCTCCGGACCAGCGCCCACGACGAACCGGAGCCGCGAACCGCCCCGGTCCGCCGCGGACTGCTCACCCGGCCGCGGGCACTGGTGGAGCGGGCCGGCCGGTGGGGCGCCGGCCCGGACGGTGCGCACCTGGC
Source organism: Modestobacter sp. SYSU DS0904 (assembly GCF_054051115.1). Classification (NCBI taxonomy): domain Bacteria; kingdom Bacillati; phylum Actinomycetota; class Actinomycetes; order Geodermatophilales; family Geodermatophilaceae; genus Modestobacter; species Modestobacter sp. SYSU DS0904. The sequence continues at coordinate 26,444 of NZ_JBJHAQ010000036.1, forward strand.
CTGGAACCGGCCGCCGCAGCGGGTCTACCGGCTCACCGACGGCGCCGTGCGCCCGGTGCACCGCCCGGTCGCGGACCGGCCGGTCCCCGCGCCGACGGCGACCCCCCGGAGCAGGGTGCGGGTCGACCCCGAGCTGGAGGCGGCGATCGACTTCGCCACCGACTTCGGCACCGACCTGCTCACCACCCCGGTGCGGCTGGCGCGGCCGACGTCCCGGGCGACCGCCCCGCTGCGCGCGCTGACGGCCCGGGTGCGTGGCGCGGCCCGTGCCGCGGCGACGTGGGGCAGCGGCGAACACGGTGCGCACCTGGCGTGGAACCGCCCGCAGCCGCCGGTCGTCCGGCCGCTCGTCCTGACCCCGGAACGCTCGCCGGCGCTGCCCGCCGACTGGCGCCACCGGGCGCCGGAGGACGACGAGCCGACGCCGGACCGCGAGGCGCCGCGCAACCCGGGGCCATCGCCGCGCAGCGCGATCCGCCCGCGCGTCCTTAGGGTGGCCGGGTGTTCACCACGCGGCCGGAGCTCGCCGGCACCTTCGGCATGGTCGCCTCGACGCACTGGCTCGCCAGCGCCGCGGGCATGGCGACCCTCGAGGCCGGTGGGAACGCGTTCGATGCCGCGGTCGCTGCGGGTCTCACCCTGCACGTGGTCGAGCCGCACCTCAACGGCCCGGGGGGCGAGGTCCCGATCCTGTTCGCCCGGGGCCCGCGGGCAGCCGGAGGCGCGGGGGTCCCCACGGTGCTGTCCGGCCAGGGCGTAGCCCCGGCCGCGGCCACCACCCAGGCGTTCGCCGACCTCGGACTCGGGCTCGTGCCCGGAACGGGTCTGCTGGCCGCCACCGTGCCCGGCGCCGTCGGCGCCTGGCTCACGCTCCTGCGCGACCACGGCACCCTGCCGCTGGACGCCGTCCTCCGCTTCGCCATCGAGTACGCCGAGCACGGCCACCCGCTCCTCCCGCGGGTCGCCGCGACCGTCGCCTCGGTCTCCGAGCACTTCCGCACGCACTGGCCTACCTCGGCCGCCACCTGGCTCGCCCCCGACGGAGCACCTCCCACCGCCGGCCGCCTGTTCCGCAACCCGGTCCTCGCCTCGACCTACCGCCGACTGCTCGACGCAGCGCGCGGACCCTCCCGAGAGGCGCAGATCGACGCGGCACTGGCGTCCTGGTACACGGGTTTCGTCGCCGAGGCGATCGACGAGTTCTCCCGGTCCCCGGTCATGGACGACTCCGGTCGTCCGCACCGCGGGTTCCTCACCGGTGAGGACCTCGCCCGGTGGCAGCCGACGTACGAGCCGCCGGTCACCCTCGACTGGCGCGGGTGGACGCTCGCGAAGGCCGGGCCGTGGTCCCAGGGCCCGGCGTTGCTCCAGGCGCTCGCGATGCTGGACGGCGTCCTCCCGGCGGGGACCGCGGGGAGGTCCGCCTCCGTCTCCACGGACGCCGACACCGCCGAGGTGGTGCATGCCAGCGTCGAGGCGACGAAGCTGGCGATGGCCGACCGCGAGGCCTGGTACGGCGACGAGGAGAGCGTGCCGGTGGACGACCTGCTGTCGGTCGCCTACACCAGCGAACGGCGGGCGCTCATCGGCGACCGGGCCAGCACCGAGCTGCGGCCCGGTTCACCCGGTGGGCGCCCGCCGCGGCTGCCCGCCTTCGTCACCGACACCTCGGCGCGGGAGCGGCCCGCGGCGGCCACGATCGCCGGCGTCGGGGAGCCCACCGTCGACACGCGCGGCACGACCCGGGGCGACACCTGCCACATCGACGTCGTCGACCGCTGGGGCAACATCGTCTCGGCCACCCCGTCGGGTGGCTGGCTGCAGAGCTCGCCGGTCATCCCCTCGCTGGGCTTCCCGCTGGGCACCCGGGCGCAGATGTTCTGGCTGGAGCCGGGGCTGCCCAACTCGCTGGTGCCGGGCAAGCGCCCGCGGACCACCCTCACCCCGTCGCTGGCGTTGCGCGGCGGCGTGCCGACGCTGGCCTTCGGCACCCCCGGCGGCGACCAGCAGGAGCAGTGGCAGCTGTGCTTCTGGCTGGCCCACGTGCACGGCGGGCTGGACCTGCAGGCGGCCATCGACGCGCCGGCCTGGCACACCACCAGCTTCCCGTCGTCGTTCTTCCCGCGGGACATGACCCCCGGGGAGCTCGTCGTGGAGTCCCGGATCGGGGAGGGCGTGCTCGCCGACCTCCGCCGCCGCGGCCACACGGTCACCGTCGCCGACCCGTGGTCGCTGGGTCGGCTCTCGGCGGTCTCGATCGATCCGGAGACCGGCGTCCTCAAGGCAGCGGCCAACCCCCGCGGCATGCAGGGGTACGCGGTCGGCCGCTGAGCCCCGCCCCGGTGGGCGGGGCTCAGCGCGGGGCCTCCTCCTCGGCCAGCTCCTGCGGCACGACCGCGGCCAGCGCCCGGCGGATCGCCACCACGACGCTGCTGGCGGCGAACAGGTCGTCGTCGGTCCGCCGCCGGGCCTCCCGGAGGGCGTCGGCGAGCTGGTGCAGCGCGTCGTAGGCGGCCCGGGTCTCGTCCGGGTCGGCGGCGCTCGCCCCGCCGTCCACCGAGCGCAGCACCCCGGCCAGCCGGGCCAGCGCCGTCGAGGCCGGAGGCCGCAGCGCCGGGCCGAGCGTGACCCGCTCCCGGTCGGCCCGCTCGGTGTCGGCCAGCAGCTCGGTCAGCTCCTCCACCAGCAGGGCCAGCCGCTCCAGCGCCCGGGCCTGCGCGTACTGCCGGTTGGCGTCCTGCTGGTAGCGGCGGGCGCGGAAGTTGCCCCGGCGGGCCTCGTCGGCCTCCTGCACCGCAGTGCGCATCTGGGCCAGCACCGGGTCGATGGTGTGGGTGCGCTTCCGCCACTCCTCCTCGGTGGGCGGGTGCTCCTGCTGCAGGCCGTCGGCGAGGTCGTCGAGCTGGGCGGCCAGCACGTCGCGCAACCGGGCGAGCTGTTCCTGGGCCGGCGCCATCGGCAGCTGCGGGAGCACGGCGGTGACCACGATGCCGATCAGCGCGCCGAACATGATCAGCCCGACGTACCCGGCGACGTAGTTGAACGGATCGCGGTCGCCGAAGATCAGCACGAACAGCGCCGCGGTGGGCACCCAGCTCCGGGCGCTGCCCAGCCGGCGCCAGCCGGACAGCAGCACCCCGAGCCCGATGACGACGGAGATGCGGAGCAGGGTCGGCGCCGGGACCACCTGGGCGACCAGCGCGATCGCGGCGCCCATCGCCACCGCGGCGACGGTCTGGGACGACTCGCGGGCGGAACCGGTCAGGCTGGTGGTGGTGGCCAGCAGCGCACCCATCGGCGCGTAGTACGGGTAGTCGGCGGCCGGCCCGGGCAGCAGCTGCACCAGCGCCCAGGCGATGGCCGCCGCGACGGCGGCCTTGACGGCGAGTCCGGCCCGGGGGTGACGTGCCCAGGTCCGGGCCAGGGACCCGGGCCGGAGGCGGGGACGGTCGGGGAACTCCACCCCCGCCTTCCTGCCCCGATGGGACCGGGCAGAATCAGGCGACGGCACGGTGGCCACCCGCCCCCTGCCGGCGAGGGGGTGGAGGCCACCGAGGATGACGTCGCAGGAGCCGAACGGCACCCTCGGCAGCGAGACGGTCGCCGCCGCCGGCCCGCCCGGGCTGCGGCGGCTGACCGAGCTGGCCGCCAGCCTGCTGCGGGCGCCGTCGGCCGGGGTCGCGCTCGCCGGCGAGGTGCAGACGGTGGTGGGCACGGCCGGGCGCCCGGTCTGGCGGGTGGGCACCCAGCGCCGGCTCGACGACACCCTCGGCGGCACGGTCGTCGCCGCCCGGGCGCCCCGGGCCTACCCCGACGCCCGCACCGACCCGCGGGTGGCCGCGCTGCCGGCCGTGCGGGCCGGTGAGGTCGCCAGCTACCTCGGGGTCCCGCTGTTCGACGCCGGCGGTGCCGTGGTCGGGGTGCTGGCCGTGTTCGGGCCGGAGCCCCGGGAGTGGACGGCCGAGGAGGTGGCGCTGCTCGAGCGGCTGGCCCACCCGGTGGTCACCGAGCTGGAGCTCTCCGCGGTCACCGCCGAGCTGGAGACCGGCCGGGTGCGCTGGGACCTGGCGATCGACGCGGCCGGGATCGGCAGCTTCGACTGGGACCTGGCCGCCGGCCGGCTGGTGTGGGACGACCGGTCGCTGGCGATGTTCGGCTACGACCGGGACGACTTCACCGGCACGATCGACGCCTTCGTGGCGCGGGTGCACCCCGACGACGTCGAGCGTGTCCAGGGGGCGCTGCAGGCCGCCATCGACAGTTGCGGGCAGTACGACACGGAGTGCCGGGTGGTGCTCCCCTCCGGGCAGACCCGCTGGATCCGCGGGCGTGGCCGGGCGCTCGGCGACGAGCGGGGGGTGGCGGTCCGGCTGATCGGCGCCGCGCACGACACGACGGCCGACCGGGTGGCCGACGTGCGGGTCTCCCGGGTGCTGGAGTCGATGCCCTCGGCGTTCTTCTCGCTGTCCCGGGACTGGCGGTTCACCTACGTCAACGGGGAGGCGGAGCGGCTGCTGGGCCGCCCGCGGGACGAGCTGCTGGGGGGCGTCGTCTGGGAGCTGTTCCCCGACGCGGTCGGCAGCGACTTCGAGCTGCACTACCGCGCGGCCCTGCGGACCGGCGAGATGACGGTCTTCCAGGCGTACTACCCGCCTCCGCTGGACAGCTGGTACGAGGTGCGGGCCTGGCCGGACCCCGACGGCCTGGCGGTGTACTTCCTCGACGTCACCCAGCGTCGCCGCGCCGAGGAGGCCGCCCGGCGCCGGGAGGAGCGCCTGGCGCTGATCGCCCAGGTCTCCGACGCCCTGTCGGCGGCGCTGGTCGAACGCCGCAGCGCCCGGGCGGCGCTGCAGGAGCTGAGCCAGGCCGTCGTCCCGGGGCTGGGCGACTGGGCGATCGCCAGCCTGGTCGAGGAGGACGGTCGGCTGTACGACGTGGCCAGCTGGCACGTCGACCCCGACCTGCGCCCGGCCGCCGCGCGCTACGCCGAGCTGCGGCTCGCCGCGCTGGACTCCACCGCGCCGCTGGTGCAGGCCGTGCTCAGCGGTGGGGTGCGGGTCGTCCCCGACGTCGCCGCGGCGGTCGGCGACGGGCTGCCCGAGGGGGAGGTCCGTGACGTCTACCGGGAGCTCGACCCCGGCTCGGCGGTCACCCTGGCGCTGCGGGCCCGGGGCCGCGTGCTGGGCGCGATGAGCGTCTACCGCGCCCGCGGCCGGCAGCTGATGGACATCTGGGACCAGGAGACGCTGAGCGAGGTCGCCGACCGGGTGGCCCTGGCGCTGGACAGCGCGGCCCTGCAGGAGCAGGAGCGGCGGATGGCCGAGGACCTGCAGCGCAGCCTGCTCACCGCCCCCCCGGAGCCCGACCACGCCGAGATCGCCGTCCGGTACGTGCCGGCGGTGCGGGCGGCGCAGGTCGGCGGCGACTGGTACGACGCGTTCCTGCAGCCCGACGGGGCCACCGTCGTCGCGATCGGCGACGTCGTCGGCCACGACACCGTGGCCGCCGCGGCGATGGGCCAGCTGCGCAGCCTGCTGCGCGGCATCGCCTACAGCACCAGCGGCGGGCCGGCGCACGTGCTCGGCGACCTGGACCGGGCCATCGAGGGCCTGCAGGTGCACGCCCTGGCCACCGCGGCGGTCGCCCGGTTCGAGCAGACCCCCGAGGAGCGCGGGCGTGGGGAGACCCGGCTGCGCTGGTCCAGCGCCGGGCACCCCCCGCTGATGGTGCTGGCCCCCGACGGCGGGGTGCAGGTGCTGGCCACCGAGCGGGCCGACCTGATGCTGGGCGTGCACCCGACGGCCGCGCGCAAGGAGCAGGTGCTCACCCTGCCGTGGGGATCGACGGTGCTGCTCTACACCGACGGGCTGGTCGAGGGGCCGGGCCTGCCGCTGGACGACGGCGTCGCCCGGCTGTCCGGCCTGCTCGGTGAGCTGCGTGACCGCCCCCTCGCCGAGCTCTGCGACCAGCTGGTGGCGCGGATGCGACCCGGTGGGTCGGAGGACGACGTGGCGCTGGTGGCCGTGCGGTTGCACCCGGAGGACCGGCCGCGCCCACCGGAGGCCGGGCCGATGATCGTGCCGCGGGTGCTGCCGCCGGTCGGGTGAACCGGGGTACCGGCGCGGGGCGGTTCAGCCGCGGGGGAGCAGGGCCCAGACGCTCTTCTGGCCGTCGGCCAGGTGCCAGCCGTGGTCGTCGGCCATCTCGGCGATGAGGTAGAGGCCGAGGCCGCCCTGGCTCGGGTCGCGGCCGACGGCCGGCTGCGGCGGGCGGGTGGCCGCGGAGTCGCGCACCTCGATCAGCCACGCCCCCGGGGTCTGCTGCACGCGGGCGCGCACCCCACCGCCGCCGTGCCGCAGGGCGTTGGAGGCCATCTCGTCGAAGGCCAGGACGACGGCTTCGTCGAGCTCCTCGGCGCGGGCGTCGCCGCCGGACCGGGCGGCCAGGCCGCGGCGCAGTTCGGCGCGCACCCGGGGGAGCTCGGCGACCGTGGTGAGGTCCCAGGTCCAGCCGTCCGCAGCGGGTGGGGGCGGCGAGGAGGGCCACGCCAGGCGCGCCGTCTCGCCACTCACTCGGTCTCCTCGCGCTCCGACCGTCGGCTGCTCGACGGCGACCCACTGTCTTGGCTCGGCAGGACCCGACCAAACATCAAGCCGATGTGAACCATGTCTCAGCGGGGTGCTCGGGTGTGTCCGATCCGGTCCCGGGCGACGCTAGGGCACCGGTCGCCGGATCCCGAGGATGACTCCGCACGGATCGGTTCCGTAGTCACATCCGCCCCATCCACGTCAGTGCCCGGCTCCGCCGAGGTTGAGCAGCACCACGCCGACGACCACGAGCACCAGGCCGGCCACCTGCCACCCGGACAGCGGCTGGCCGAGCAGCGTCGCGCCGATCGCGGCGACCGCGGCGGTCCCCGCGCCCGACCAGATGGCGTAGGCGACGGCCACCGGGACGGTCTGCACCACCTGGGCCAGCAGCAGGAAGGAGAGCGCGTACCCGGCGAGCACGGCCACCGTGGGCAGCGGCACGGTGAACCCGGCGGTGCGGGGGAGCAACGAGGTCGCCGCCACCTCGCTGGCGATGGCGCAGGCGAGCAGCAGGTAGGGCACCCCCCGATCATGGCGGCGCCCCGGCTCCCTCAGCCCACCCGGGGTCGGCCCAGCGCGGCCAGGTACTCCCGGACGGCGGTCGGCTCGCGCATCACCGCGCCCATCACCGCCACCCCGTGCGCCCCCGCGGCGAGGCACCCGGTGACGTCTGCGGGGGTGATGCCGCCGAGCGCGTAGACCGGTGGCGCACCCGCCGCGAGCCGTGCGAGGCCGGGCAGCCCCAGGGCCGGTCCGTACCCGGGCTTGGACGCGGTGGGGTTGACCGGGGAGACGAAGACCCAGTCGCAGCCCTCGGCGGCGGCCTGCGCCACCTCCACCGCGTCGTGGCAGGACCGCCCGACCAGCGCCGGCCGGGGGCCGGGGAACGCGTCCCGCGCGGCCAGGTGGACGGCGTCCCCCGGGCCGGGGCCGGCGGTGACCAGCAGCCCGCCGACGGGCGCGAGCAGCGCGGCCAGCTCGCCGGCCAGCCGCTCCCGCTCGGGCGCGGGCAGGTCCTTCTCCCGCAGCACGACCGCCCGGGCACCGGCCGCGACGGCGGCGGCGACGGCGCCGACCAGCGACCCGGCGCACTGGGCACGGTCGGTGAGCACCAGCAGCCGGGGCAGCGACGTCACCGGTGGGGCCTCACAGCTCGGGGAGGCCGGCCATCGGGGTGGAGGCCTCGGCGTGCCAGCGGCGGGGGATCCGGCCGGCGGTGCGGGCCAGCCGGCCGCCCTCCACGGCCTGGCGCATCGCCAGCGCCATCCGCTCCGGGTGCCGGGCCCGGGTGACCGCGGAGGCGAGCAGGACCGCGTCGCAGCCCAGCTCCATGGCGAGCGCGGCGTCGGAGGCGGTGCCGATCCCGGCGTCGAGCACCACCGGGACGTCGACCGCTTCGCGCAGCAGCGCGATGTTGTGCGGGTTGCGGATGCCCAGCCCGCTGCCGATCGGGGAGCCCAGCGGCATCACCGCGGCGCAGCCGGTGTCGGCCAGCCGGCGGCCGAGCACCGGGTCGTCGGTGGTGTAGGCGAGCACCCGGAAGCCGTCGGCGACCAGCTGCTCGGCGGCGTCGAGCAGCTCGACGGCATCGGGCAGCAGGGTGTGCTCGTCGCCGATGACCTCCAGCTTGACCCAGTCGGTGCCGAACGCCTCCCGGGCCAGCTGGGCGGTGAGCACCGCCTCGCGGGCGGTGAAGCAGCCGGCGGTGTTGGGCAGCAGCCGGACGCCGCAGCGCTCGAGCACCTGCAGCATCGCGCCGCTGGCGGAGGCCTCCACCCGGCGCAGGGCGATCGTCACCAGCTGGGTGCCCGAGGCCCGGATGGCCCGCTCGAGCACCTCCAGGCTGGGGACGCCCCCGGTGCCCAGCAGCAGCCGGGAGCGGAAGGTCTCCCCGGCGATGGTGAAGGTGTCGCCGGACTCCTCGGCGGCCAGCGCCGCGCCCAGCTCCTCGGGGTCCAGGTCCTCGGCGGTGCCCATGGTCAGCCTCCTGCGGTCGGGGCGAGCACCTCGACGGTGTCGCCGGCGGTGAGGGGCGTCGTCGGCCAGCTGCTGCGCGGGACGACGTCGCCGTTGCGGGCGACGGCCACCCGGTCGTGGCCCGCGGCGCGCTGCGCCACCAGATCGGCGACGGTGGCGCCGTCGGGCAGCTCGGCGGGGGCGCCGTTGACGGTGAGGGTGATCATGCGGTCCTCCCGAACCGGTCGACGGTGAAGGACGAGGCGATCGCCGGCAGCTGCCCCGTGGTCAGCTGTTCGGCGATCACCTCGCCGGTCACGGGGGTGAGCAGGGCGCCGTTGCGGTGGTGTCCGGTGGCCAGCACCAGCCCGGGCAGCGACGTGGCGCCCAGCAGCGGTGCGTTGTCGGCGGTGCCGGGGCGCCAACGGGCCAGCGTCTCGGTGAGCTCCAGCTCGGCCACCTCCGGCACGACCTCGATGGCGTCGTGCAGCAGGTCGTGCACGCCGCCGGCGGTGACCCGGGCGTCGAAGCCGAGGTCCTCGACGGTGGCGCCGACGATCAGCCGGCCGTCGCCGTGGGGCACCAGGTAGACGTGCCGGCCGCGGACCAGCGCCCGCACCGTGCCGCCCAGCAGCCCGGACGCGCCGGCCAGCCGCAGGATCTGGCCCTTCACCGGCCGCACCGGCAGCGGCGGCGTGCCGGGCAGGCTCCCGCTGTGCGCGCCCAGGGCGAGCACGACGGTGCCGGCGGTGAGCTCCCCGCCGCCGGCCAGCGCGACGCCGGTGGCCCGGCCCGAGGTGACGGTGAGCTGCGCCGCCCGGTCGCGCACCAGCTGCACCCCGGCGGCGGTGCAGGCGGCCAGCAGGGCGGCGTGCAGCGCGCGCCCGTCCACGGAGTGGTCGCCGGAGACGGCCAGCCCGCCGCGGACCCGGGGGGTGAGCGCGGGCTCGCGCCGGCGGGTGGCCCGGGGGGTGAGCCGCTCGGCGTCCAGGCCGAGCTCGGTCTGGAAGGCGTGCAGCTCGTCGAGCTGGCGGACGTCGTCGGCGTCGAACCCGACGACCAGCGTGCCGACGGTGCGCAGCTCCACCGGCAGGCCGCTGGCCTGCTCGAGCTCGGCGACGAAGGCGGGGTAGCGCTGCAGCGACGCCAGGCACAGCCGCAGCAGCGCCTCCTCGCCGTAGGACGCCTCGGTGACCGGGGCGAGCATCCCCGCAGCCGCGGCCGAGGAGCCGGCGCCGGGGGCGTCGTCCACGACGGTCACCGACAGCCCGCGCTGGGCGGCCCGCCAGGCCACCGACAGGCCGATCAGCCCGCCCCCGGCGACGACGACGTCGGTGCTCACCGGCCGCCGCCCCCCGCCTGGTCCAGCGCGGCGAGCAGCTCCCGGGTGGCGGCGGCCGGGTCGGCGGCGGCGGAGACCGCGCCCACGACGGCGACCCCGGCGGCGCCGGCGGCCAGCAGCTCCGGCACCCGTGCGGTGGTCACCCCGCCGATGGCGATCACCGGGACGTCGACCGCGGCGGCGACCGCGGCGATGCCGGCCGGGCCGAGCGCGTCGGGCAGACCGGTCTTGGTGGTGGTGGGCCAGGCGGGGCCGACACCGAGGTAGTCGGCGCCCTCGGCGACCAGCTGCCGGGCCAGCTCCGGGTCGCGGCAGGTGCCGCCGAGCAGGTGCCCCGGCCCGGCGACCCGGCGGGCGGCGGCCAGCGGCAGGTCGCCGGCGCCCAGGTGGGTGCCGTGGGCGCCGACGGCCAGGGCGACGTCGACCCGGTCGTTGACCAGGCAGGTCGCCCCGGCCGGGGCGCAGACGGCGACGACGGCGCGGGCGAACTCGTACAGCTCCCGGTCGGTGCCGCCCTTGGCGCGGACCTGCACGACCGGTGCCCCGGCGGCGACGGCGGCCTCGACCGAGGCCAGCGCCGCCGCCCCACCGCGGGCGTCGGTGAGCACGTGCAGCCGCCCCAGGGTCACGACCGGCGTCCCCGCACCAGCGCCGGGGCCCGCACGACCAGGGTGAGCAGCACGGCCACCGCCAGGCTGACCAGCGACGCCGACCAGCCGTTGGCCGGGTCGATGCCGAGGTCGGTCTGCCGCTCGGTCCACCACGTCGTCCAGCCCGCTCCCGGCCCGGCGAAGTAGGTGGGCAGGGTCAGCTGGTAGGCGATGAAGCCGGCCACCCACGGCAGCAGCAGCTCCAGGCGGGCCGGCGCGGTGTCGGAGGTGTTCCAGGCGCCGCGGGGCAGCAGCCAGTAGGCCACCAGGAACACCCCGGCCAGCGGCACGAACACCGCGCCGATCAGGAAGAGGAACGGCTCGTAGGCGGCGATGTCGAAGGTCAGCGCCAGCAGGGTGGCCACCGCGCCGACGACCAGGACCAGCACCCGCCGGTCGGCCCGGGCGACGACGTTCTGCGCGGAGACCGCGGTCGAGTAGAGGTTCGCGAACGCCTCGTCCAGCTCGACGACCACCAGCAGCAGCACCGCCAGCGCGCCCAGCGGCACCACCAGCAGCGCGTCGATGACGTCCAGCCCGGCGCTGCCGTAGGCGGCCAGCGCGAGCACGCCGAGGGTGAACATGACGACCGTGGCGATGCCGTAGCCCAGGCCCGCGCCGAGGCCGGCGGCCCGGCTGCTGCGCACGTGCCGGGTGTAGTCGGCGGCCAGCGGGATCCAGGAGACCGGCAGCGCGATGACGATGTCCGCGGCGGTCCAGAAGGTGGTGGCGTTGCCCGTGGTGAGCTCGGGCAGCGGCTCGCGGAGCACCTGCACGTACAGGTAGACCAGCGCGGCCAGCGCCGCCCACACCGCGTAGCGGGCCAGCACCCGGACGACGCCCAGCGGTCGCAGCGCCATCGCGGTGGCCAGCACCCCGGCGCCGAGGACGAACGGCCAGCGCGGGGCGTCGAGCACCCGGGACGCGGCCTCGGCGATGATCACGATCTCGAAGGTGGCCCAGCCGATGCACTGCACGAGGTTCAGCGCGGTGGGCAGGTAGCTGCTGTGCCGGCCGAGGAGGCCGCGCAGCAGCACCATCGCCGGCACCTGCTCGCGGGCGCCGGCCGCGGCGGTGGCGCCCAGCAGCGCCGCGCCGATCAGGGCGCCGACGACGATGGCGCCGATCGTCACCCACAGCGAGCGGCCGGGCATGACCACGTAGACCGCGGCGACCGGCAGCAGCAGGCTGATGCCGAGGTTGCCCCACAGGCCCAGCGAGTCGCGGAAGCCGAGGGTGCGGGGTGGCGGCTCGGTGAGGGTGAGGGGGGCGTCCCCGGCCATGGGGGACGGACGGGTGGGGGTGCTCATCAGGTATCGCTCCCTACGCCGGCATTACCCGGTCAGGTTCCAGCGGTCGGCGACGCTCCGTCGCCCTCTCAGCCCGGTTCCGCCCGAGCTCCCGCACATGGCATCGGCCATGACGCAAGCCACAGTAGGCCACCGGGGTCCACCGGCAGACCGCCGGGGAACCCCGCCGGCCGGAACCCGGCTCCCGGCCTTCTTCGCCAAAGTGGCCACTTTGGCGAAGAGGGGGTCTGGGCAGGCGCGGCTGAGCCGGATCGGGCGCGGCTGGGGTCGTGCCGGC
>NZ_JBJHAQ010000037.1:0-36125 GCF_054051115.1 Modestobacter sp. SYSU DS0904
AACCCGGAAGCTAAGCCTTTCAGCGCCGATGGTACTGCCCGGGGGACCGGGTGGGAGAGTAGGACGCCGCCGGACAATCTTTCCCGAAACGGGGTCACAGCCACAGGCTGCGGCCCCGTTTCGGCATTTCTGGAACACCTCGGCACCGGCCGACGCCTCGCCGTCAGGTGTCCCGCATGCCGGATCCCGAGCACGGCCGATCCGGTCCGCGTCGGACCCGCCGCTGGCCGTCACGTGACGGAAGTGCCGCCGGTCCGGCCACGCGCCGCGTCGATCAACGCCGGCGGTCCGGCGGAGCCGTCGTGGCGCCGACGTTGTCGTCGAGCCACCGGTTCAACGGCGCGAACGCCCGCCACGCGTCGCGCACCCGGTCCACGGCGGCCGCCGTGTGCAGCCACTCGCTGGGCTCCCACTGGCGTGCGGCGTGCAGCGCCTTGTGCCGGAGCAGCTCGATGCGTGGGTGGTCGGCCGGCCACCCACGAGGCGACCGGATCAGGCGGTCGCCGTCGATGTCGAAGCCGACCGCACGAAGCCGGCCCACCTCGGCCACCAGCCGGGGGCCCTGCAGGTCGTCGGCCACCGCGCGGCGGAACCGCTCCAGTTGATCGGGCTGCAGCCGCCAGCAGCCGCCGGCCACCCGCAGCCCGTCCGCGGACACCTGCACGTACACCGAAGCCAGGCCGGCGCCGTTCGGGTGCAGGACCGCACCCTGGTGCGTCTTGTACGGCGTCTTGTCGTGGCTGAAGCGCACGTCGCGGTAGGGGCGGAACAACTTCGGGGTGCCGAACTCCCCGGTGAGCTCGTCGACCAGCGCCTGCATGGGGGCGCGGACGTACTGCTCCCACTCGCCGCGGTGGGCGGTCCAGTAGGCCCGGCTGTTGTCCGCCTCCAGGCCCTCGTAGAAGACCAGGCCCTCGTCCGGGAAACCGCTGAACCCCACCGTGCTCCTCACTGTCGTGTGTCGTCCCCAGCCGTGTCGTCCTCGAACCAGCTGTGCCAGCGCTCCTGGGGGACGGTCGTGGTGTCCGCCTCGAGGGTGCGGGTCCACCCGTCGGTCTCCCAGCCCGCCCCGGTCAGGAAGCGGGCGGTGACCGCGTCGGTCGTCGGCAGCCACATCAGCAGCCCCGGCGAGTCCAGCGAGCGGGCCGCGTCGGCGACCGCGGCGATCAGGCGGCTGCCGTGCCCGCGCCGTCCCCAGCGGGGTTCCACGGCCAGGGCCACGATCTCCAGCAGACCCGAGCCGGGCTGGTCCTCCGACGGGGCGCAGGCGGCCAGGCCGACGACGGCGTCCCGCTCCAGGGCGACGAAGACCCGGTGGGCCGGCGACGGCGGCGCCTCCACCGAGCGGCGCCAGGTGCTCGCCGCGACGGCGTCGTCCCACCCGTCGAGCACCTCGTCGGGCAGCACCCCGCGGTAGGCGGTGCGCCAGGTGACCACCTGCACGCGGGCGATCTCCTCGGCGTCCGCCGGCGCCGCCGGACGGACCGACACGTCGGCGCGGCCGCGCGGGCCGGGGAGCAGGGGCAGGTCCACCCCGGCAGCCTAGGTCGTCGGCGCACCCGGGCGGTGCCCCGATCGTCGTACCCCCAGGGCAGGATCGACGACGTGACCACGGCTGTCGAGCGGCTGCCCGCCGCCCTCGCCCGGCGGATGGCGCTGGCCGCCCAGGGGTTCGCGGAGCCGCGCCCCAGCGGCACCGTCGGCACCCGGCAGCTCCGGCGCACCGCCGAACGGCTGGCCGTCGTGCAGATCGACTCGGTGAACGTGCTTTCCCGGTCGCACTACCTGCCGTACTTCAGCCGGCTGGGGCCCTACGAGCGGTCGACGCTCGACGCCCTCTCCAACCGTCGGCACGACCTGTTCGAGTACTGGGCGCACGAGGCCTCGTTCCTGCCCGCCCGCCTCCAGCCCTGCCTCCGCTGGCGGATGGACGCCGCCGACCGCGAGGCCTGGGGCTCGATGACGCGGGTGCAGCGCGAGCGGCCGGAGTACGTCGCCGCGCTGCTGGAGCGGGTGCGGTGCGAGGGGCCGCTGCGGGCGAGCCAGCTGCAGGAGGCCCGCCCGAACCGTCCCGGGAGCATGTGGAACTGGCACGCCGGGAAGGCCGCCCTGGAGTACCTGTTCTTCGCCGGCGCGCTCACCGCCCGCGCCCGCACCGCCGGGTTCGAGCGGGTCTACGACCTCACCGAGCGGGTCCTGCCCGCCGCCGTCGTCGCCACCCCGACCCCCGACCGGGCCGACGCGATCCGGGAGCTGCTGCGCACCGCGTCCCGGGCCCTCGGCGTCGCCACCGAGACCGACCTGCGTGACTACTTCCGGCTGGCGCCGGCCGACGCCCGGACGGCGATCGCCGAGCTCACCGAGGCCGGCGAGCTGGTGCCGGTGGAGGTGGCCGGCTGGGGACGACCGGCCTGGGCCGACCCGTTCGCCCGCCGGCCGCGGTGGATCCGGGCGCGGGCGCTGCTCAGCCCCTTCGACTCGCTGGTCTGGGAGCGTCCCCGGGTGGAACGGATCTTCGGCTTCCGGTACCGGCTGGAGATCTACACCCCGGCGCACAAGCGCGTGCACGGCTACTACGTGCTGCCCTTCCTCCTCGGCGACCGGCTCGTCGCCCGGGTCGACCTCAAGGCCGACCGGCAGGCGGGGGTGCTCCGCGTGCAGGCCGCGCACGCCGAACCCGGTGTCGACCACGGCGAGGTCGCGGCCGAGCTCGCCGCCGAGCTGCGGCTGCTGGCCGGCTGGACGGCGCTCGGGGAGGTCGCGGTGGCCGGCGCCGGTGACCTGGCGCCGGCGCTGACGGCCGCCCTCGCCTTCCGGGCGCCGGCGGTCTGAACCGTGCCACCACCCCCGTACCCTCGACGGGTGCCCGCGATCGCTCCGCTCCAGGTGCAGGTCATCGCCCAGACGCAGTTCACCCCGCCGGACGACGTCCCCTGGGAGACCGACGCCGACGGCGGCCAGGCCCTCGCCGAGTTCGCCGGCCGCGCCTGCTACCAGTCCTGGGACAAGCCGATCCCCGCGACGGCGACCAACGCCGGGTACCTGCGGCACATCCTCGAGGTCGGGCACCTGTCCGTGCTCGAGCACGGCAGCGTGACGATGTACCTGACCGGGGTGTCCCGGTCGCTCACCCACGAGCTCGTCCGGCACCGGCACTTCTCCTACAGCCAGCTGTCCCAGCGCTACGTCCCCGAGCGGGGCGCCGCCGTCGTCGAACCGGCCGTCATCGCCGAGGACCCGGAGCTGCACGACCGGTTCCTGGCCGCGACCGACGCCGCGCTGGCCGCGTACTCCGACCTGCTGGAGGGGCTGGAGAAGCGCTTCGCCGACGTCCCCAACGCCACGCTGCGCCGCAAGCAGGCGCGGCAGGCGGCCCGTTCGGTGCTCCCCAACGCCACCGAGACGCGGATCGTCGTCACCGGCAACTACCGGGCGTGGCGGCACTTCGTCGCCATGCGCGCCAGCGAGCACGCCGACGTGGCGATCCGCGAGCTCGCCGTGGCCTGCCTGCGCGAGCTGCAGCGGGTCGCCCCCGCCGTGTTCGGCGACTTCCGGGTCAGCGCGCTGGCCGACGGCACCGAGATGGCGGCCAGCCCCTACGTCAGCGAGGGCTGAGTGCGCACCGACGATCGAGAGAAGGAACAGACCATGGCCGAGGCCGTCCAGCTCGAGACCTCCCGCTCCGACGCTCCCCGCCCGGGCACGGTCGTCGACACCCAGTACGAGGACCTGCTGCGCCGGGTGCTGGAGACCGGCACGGCGAAGTCCGACCGCACCGGCACCGGCACGCTGAGCCTGTTCGGGGAGCGGCTGCGCTACGACCTCTCCGCCGGCTTCCCGTTGGTGACCACCAAGAAGGTGCACTTCAGGTCGGTGGCCTACGAGCTGCTCTGGTTCCTCCGCGGTGAGGGCAACGTCCGCTGGCTGCAGGAGCACGGCGTCTCCATCTGGGACGAGTGGGCCGCCGAGGACGGCGGCCTGGGGCCGGTCTACGGCGTCCAGTGGCGCTCCTGGCCGACCCCCGACGGCGGCACCGTCGACCAGCTCGCCGGGGTGCTCGACACCCTGCGCACCGACCCGGACTCCCGCCGGATGGTCGTCTCCGCCTGGAACGTCGCGGCCCTGCCGGAGATGGCGCTGGCGCCCTGCCACACGTTGTTCCAGTTCGCCGTCGCCGACGGGCGGCTGTCCTGCCAGCTCTACCAGCGCAGCGCGGACATGTTCCTCGGGGTGCCGTTCAACATCGCCAGCTACGCCCTGCTCACCCAGCTCGTGGCCCAGCAGGTCGGCCTGGAGCCCGGTGACTTCATCTGGGTCGGCGGTGACTGCCACGTCTACACCAACCACGTCGACCAGGTGCGCGAGCAGCTCTCCCGCGAGGTGCTGCCCTTCCCACGGCTGACCATCGACCCGGCGCCGTCGCTGTTCGACCACTCCTTCGAGGACCTCCACCTGCACGACTACCGGCACCACCCGGCGATCCGCGGCGCGGTGGCCGTCTGACCGTGACGTCCCCGATCCCGGCCGGCACCGTGCGGATGGTGTGGGCGCAGACCACCGACGGCGTCATCGGCGCCGACGGCGGCCTGCCCTGGCACCTGCCGGAGGACCTCCGGCTGTTCAAGGCGCTGACCCTGGGCGGCACCGTGGTCATGGGCCGGCGGACCTGGGAGTCGCTGCCGCCGCGGTACCGGCCGTTGCCCGGACGCAGCAACCTCGTGCTCAGCGCCACGCTCGACCCGGCCGAGGTCGGCGTCCCGGTGGCCCGCTCGGTCGAGGACGTCCTCGACCGCGGCGAGGACCCGTGGGTGATCGGCGGCGGCACGGTCTACGCGGCGTTCCTCCCGCACGCCGCCGAGGTCGTCGTCACCGAGGTGGACGCGCGGGTGCCGGGTGACACCTGGGCCCCACCGCTGGGGCCGGACTGGGCGCGGCACGCGCAGGCGCCGGCGGCCGGGTGGGCGACGTCCGCCGCCGGCCTCCGGTTCCGCGTGTCGTCGTGGCGGCGGGGGACCCTTCCGGCCGGTCCGGTGCCGGCGGTGCTGGCCGAGCACGCGGAGCGCTGGGTCGCGCCCGGACGGTCCCACGGTGGCGTCGGTGCGGGCCGGTAGATTCTCGGGCATGACCAGCGACCCCGCCCGGCCCTTCGGGCGCGTGATCACGGCGATGGTCACCCCGCTCGCCGAGGACGGCACGATCGACCTCTCCGGCGCGCAGGAGCTCGCCGCCCACCTCGTCGACCGCGCGTCCAACGACGGGCTGGTCGTCTTCGGGACGACGGGGGAGTCGCCCACGATCAGCGACAGCGAGCAGCACGCGGTGCTCGAGGCGGTGATCGACGCCGTGGGCGACCGGGCCACCGTGATCGCCGGCGTCGGCACCAACGACACCGCGCACTCGATCGAGAAGGCGCAGTCCGCGGCCCGCCTCGGCGTCGACGGGCTGCTGGTCGTCACCCCGTACTACAACAAGCCGCCGCAGGCCGGGCTGCTCCGGCACTTCACCGCCGTCGCCGACGCCACCGACCTGCCGGTGATGCTCTACGACATCCCGCACCGCTCGGGCATCCCGATCCACGTGGAGACCCTGGTGCGGGCCGCCGAGCACCCGAACATCGCGGCGGTGAAGGACGCCAAGGGCGACTTCGGCGCGGTGCAGTGGACCCTGGCCCGCACCGACCTCGCCTACTACTCCGGCGACGACATGCTGAACCTGCCGCTGCTGGCCGTCGGGGCCGTCGGCGTGGTCAGCGTGGTCAGCCACCTGGTCGGCACCCGCCTCGCCGAGATGGTCACCGCGGTCGAGTCCGGTGACCTGGTCGCCGCGCGCGCCGTCAACGAGAGCCTGCTGCCGGTCTACACCGGCGTGTTCCGCACCCAGGGCGTGATCACCGTGAAGGCGGCGCTGCGCGAGCTCGGCCTGCCGGCCGGCCCGGTGCGCCCCCCGTTGGTCGACGCGACCCCCGAGGAGCTCGCGCAGCTGCGCGAGGACCTCGCCGCCGGAGGAGTCCAGCTGTGACCTCGATCCCCCCGCCCGGTCAGCAGGCGCTGCAGCCGCACCTGGACCTCAAGGCACCGCCGCCGCTGGCCCCCGGCGGGCTTCGGGTGATGGCCCTGGGCGGGCTCGGTGAGATCGGCCGGAACATGGCCGTCCTCGAGTTCGACGGGAAGCTCCTCGTCATCGACTGCGGGGTCCTGTTCCCCGAGGCCGAGCAGCCCGGCATCGACCTGATCCTCCCCGACTTCGGGGTCATCGAGCACCGGCTGGCCGACGTCGCCGCCGTCGTGCTGACCCACGGGCACGAGGACCACATCGGGGCGATCCCCTACCTGCTGCGGCTGCGCGCCGACATCCCGCTCATCGGCTCCCGGTTCACCCTCGCCCTGGTCAAGGCCAAGCTGCGCGAGCACCGGATCGACCCGGTGCTGGTCGAGGTCGCCGCCGGGGACGACCACCTCGCGGGGCCCTTCCACACCGAGTTCATCAGCGTGAACCACTCGATCCCCGATGCGCTGGCCGTCGCGGTGCAGACCCCGGCGGGCACGCTGGTGCACACCGGCGACTTCAAGATGGACCAGCTGCCGCTGGACGGGGTGCTCACCGACCTGGGCGCCTTCGCCCGGCTCGGCGTCGCGGGCATCGACCTGCTGCTGTCGGACTCCACCAACGCCGAGGTGCCCGGCTTCGTCACCTCCGAGCGGGAGATCGGCCCGGTGCTCGACTCGGTCTTCGAGCGGGCCACCCAGCGGCTGATCGTCTCCAGCTTCGCCAGCCACGTGCACCGGATGCAGCAGGTGCTCGACTGCGCGGTCAAGCACGGTCGCAGGGTCGCCCTCGTGGGCCGGTCGATGGTCCGGAACATGGGCGTCGCGCAGGACCTCGGCCTGCTCCGCGTCGCCCCCGGGCTGATGGTGAAGCTCGACGAGGCCGCCGCCATGCCACCGGAGCAGGTGGTGCTGATCAGCACCGGCTCGCAGGGCGAGCCGCTGTCGGCGCTGGGCCGGATGGCCCGCGGGGAGCACCACCAGATCAACATCGAGGCCGGCGACACGATCATCCTGGCCTCCTCGCTGGTGCCGGGCAACGAGACCGCCGTCTACAAGGTGATCAACCAGCTGGCCCGCCTCGGCGCCACCGTCGTGCACAAGGAGACCGCACGGGTGCACGTCTCCGGGCACGCCCCGGCCGGCGAGCTGCGCACGCTGATCAACGTGGCCAAGCCCCGCTACCTGATGCCGGTGCACGGGGAGTGGCGGCACCTGCGGGCGCACGCCGCGCTGGCCGAGCAGACCGGCATGAGCCGCGACCGGATCCTGCTCGCCGAGGACGGCGTGGTCGTCGACCTGATCGACGGCAAGGCCGCCATCGTGGGCAGCGTGCCGATCGGCAACGTCTACGTCGACGGGGTCAACGTCGGCGACGTGGGCGAGGAGTCGCTGCAGGCCCGGCGCATCCTCGGCGACGAGGGGTTCGTGGCGCTCACCGTGGTGATCGAGCCCTCGACCCGCACGATCGTCCGGCCGGTGCACCTGTCGACCCGGGGCTTCTCCGACGACCCTGCGGCATTCGACGAGGCGCTCGCCCTGGTCGAGGACAACCTGCGCCGCACCCTCGCCGACGGCGAGGTCGACCCGCACCGGCTCTCGCAGGTCATCCGCCGCACGGTCGGGAAGTGGGTGAGCGACACCCACCGCCGCCGCCCGATGATCATCCCCACCGTGCTGGAGGTCTGACCCCCGACCGCGTGACGAGCGCGCAACTCCCGCTGCGCTCGGCTCCGAGCGGTGCCAGCATGATCCAGATGGGGTCCTGGACGTCGCGGCGCGGCAGAGCGAGGAGTGGGCGGCGGCTGCCCGGCAGCGGGTCCGGTCCTCGGCGCCGGAGCGCCGGGGTCGCCGTCTGGCAGGTGGCCCTCGACCTCCCGGACGACGCGCTGGAGGCGGCCTCGGCCGTGCTCTCGCCCACCGAGCTGGCCCGGGCCGAGCGGGGGACCGAGTGGGTCCGCCGGCGGAGGATCGCGCTGCGCGCCGCCCTGCGCACGGTCGCCGCGCACGAGCTCGGCTGCCGGCCGGGGGAGGTCCCGCTCACCACCGGACCGAACGGGCGGCCGGAGACCTGCGGCCCGGCGGCCGGGCTCGACGTGACCTGCACCGCCTCCGGCACGGTCGGGCTGGTGGCCGTGGGCTGGGACGTCCGGATCGGCATCGACCTGGAGCGGGTGGGCCGGTGGACCCCCGGCACGCTCGACGACGGGTGGCTGTCCGAGCGGGAGGCTGCCGCCCTGCTCGCCCTGCCCGCCGGCGAGCGGGCGACCGCGCTGGCCCGCGTCTGGACCGGCAAGGAAGCCGTCCTCAAGGCAGCCGGATGCGGACTGACGGTCTCCCCGGCGCTGGTCGAGCCGGGATTCGCCACCACCCGCGCGCAGGTGGCCGGGTGGACGGTGACCGGTCTGACCACGCCGCCCGGGACGGTCGGCCGGCTCGCCTGCTCACGCCGCCGCGCGCTGCGCCGCCGCCCGGTCCCGCGACCGCTCGATCTCGTCCCCGCTGAGAGGAGCACCCCATGACGTCCGTCGCCGACAGCCGGGCCACCGGCAGCCAGCTGGCCGCCTTCCGGAGCACCTGCGAGCCGCTGGCCGGCCGGTCCCTGGACACCCCGGCGGAGCTGCACGCCTTCTCGGTCGACCGGCCGCAGGAGTTCTGGCGACTGCTCCTGGAGTGGTCGGGCCTGCCCTGGTCGGGCTCGGCCGGCACCGTGCGCACCGGGGACGACGTCGAGACTGCCCGGTTCTTCCCCGACGTCTCCCTGAACTACGCCGAAGCGCTCCTCGCCCCCCTGCCCGAGGTCGACGACGACGCCCCGGCGCTCACCTCGCTGCACGCCGACGCCCCGGCCCAGCGGTGGTCCCGGCGACAGCTGCGCGAGGCCGTCGCCGGCACGGCCGACGCGCTCGCGGCCCTGGGCATCGGGCCCGGCGACCGGGTCGCGGTCATCGGCCCGAACGACGGCGCGGTCACCGTCGCGGTCCTGGGGCTGGCCGCCGTGGGCGCCACGGTCTCCACCTCCACCCCCGACATGGGCCCGGCCACCCTGCTGGGCCGCTTCGCCCAGGTCGAGCCGACCACCCTGCTGCTCGACCGGTCCGTCGGGCCGGCCACCGGCACCGCGGCCCTCGCGGAGCTGCTGGGCGGGCTGCCCACGGTCCAGCGCGTGCTGGTCCTCGACGACGGCCCGCTGCCGGAGCACCCGGTCGTGCCGGTCGGCCGCCTCGCCGACCTGGTCGCGCGGGCCGACGGCGGGCGGCACCACGAGTGGCCGCGGCTGCCGTTCGACCACCCGCTGTTCGTGATGTTCTCCTCGGGCACCACCGGGCCACCGAAGGCGATCGTGCACGGCGCCGGCGGCACGCTGCTCGAGCACGTCAAGGAGCACCGGCTGCACGGTGACCTGGGGCCCCGCGACCGGATGTACTTCCACACCACCACCGCCTGGATGATGTGGAACTGGCAGCTGTCCGCGCTCGCCGTCGGCGCCTCCGTGGTGCTGTACGACGGCCCGGTCCGCGGGCCGCGGACCCTCTGGGAACTGGTGGCCGAGGAGCAGGTGACCGTCTTCGGCACCAGCCCGGCCTACCTGCAGCTGTGCGAGGACGCCGGGTACCGCCCCCGTGACCAGGTGGACCTGGCCGCGCTGCGCGCCGTGCTGTCGACCGGCTCGGTGCTGCACGAGTGGCAGTTCGACTGGGTGGCCGGGGCGGTGGGGCCGCAGCCCCTCCAGTCGATCTCAGGCGGGACCGACATCATCGGCTGCTTCGTGCTCGGACACCCCGAGCTGCCCGTGCGCCGGGGCAGGTCCCAGGCGCTGAGCCTCGGACTGGACGTGGCCGCCCTCGACGAGCGGGGGGACGCCGTCGTGGACCGGATCGGTGAGCTGGTCTGCCGCAACCCGTTCCCGTCCCGGCCGGTCGGTTTCCTCGCGGACCCCGACGGCAGCCGGTTCCACGCCGCCTACTTCGCCGACCACCCCGGGATGTGGACCCACGGCGACCGGGTGGACGTCGCCGCCGACGGGTCGGCCCGCGTGCACGGCCGCTCCGACGGGGTGCTGAACGTCGACGGCGTCCGGATCGGGCCGGCCGAGGTGCTGACCGCGCTGCGCGGCGTCCCCGAGGTCGCCGACGCGATGCCGGTCGAGCAGCGCGACCCCGGCCACCCCGGGCAGACCCGGATGGTGCTGCTCGTCGTCCTCGCCCCCGGCACCGTGCTGGACGCCGCGCTGGACCGCACGATCCGGCGGACGCTCCGCCGGGAGGCGTCCCCGGCGCACGTGCCCGCGCTCGTGGTCGCCGTCCCCGGCCTGCCGGTGACCCACAACGGCAAGCAGTCGTACCGGGCGGCGCAGGACGCGGTCAACGGCGACCCGGTGCCGAACCTCGACGCGCTCCGGGACCCCGAGTGCGTCGTCGCCATCCGCGCGGCGGTGCCGGCGGCGGGCCGGCCGCCCGCCACCCCGGAAGCGCCTCCGGTCGTCGCCGGGGCGGGGGACGAGGACGCGGAGCTGCGCAGCGGTGTCGCCCGGGAGTGGTGCGCCACGCTGGGGCTCCGCGCCGCCGAGCCGGACGACGACTTCACCGACCTGGGCGGCACCTCGCGGCAGGCGGTGGACCTGCTGCGGCGGCTGCGGACCGAGCTGGGTGCCGAGGTGACGATCGACGAGTTCGCCCGCCGGCCCACGCTGGCCGGGCTGGTGCGGCTCGCCGCCGCGGCCCGCGCCGCCGCCCCCGAGGTCGTGGAGCTGATGCGCCCGGGCACCGGCCGGCCGGTGTTCGTCGTCGCCGACGCCTGGGGGCAGCTCAACTCCTACGCCGGGCTCGTGCGCCGGTTGGACACCACCCGGCCGGTGCACGGGCTGCGGCTGTCGGTGACCGACGACCGGGGTGCGCGCCGCCCCCTCGCCGACGTGGTCGACGACGCCCTGGCCGGCATCCGCCAGGTCCAGCCGCAGGGCCCGTACAGCATGCTCGGCTACTCGTTCGGCGGGCTGGTCGGCTACGAGGCGGCGGTCCGGCTGCGGGCAGGCGGTGCGCAGGTCGGCTACGTCGGGCTGCTCGACGTCCTGCCCCCGGCGGCGAACCTCACGCCGGCCGAGCGCCGGGCCCACTCCTGGGCGGGCCGGGCGCAGACCGCCCGCTCGGCCACCAAGGCCGGCAAGGCCGTGGCCCGGCACCTGCCGGCGGGGCTCCGGCGGCGGTTCGCCGACCCGGTGCAGGCCATGGTGCGAGGGCTCTTCGCCGCCGTGGACGACCACCGGCTGTCCCGCTACGACGGCATGGTCACCTACTACCAGGCCCGCGACCGGCTCCCGGTCGTCGGCAACACGATGGCCGCCTGGCTCCGCGTGGCCCCCCACCTGGTGACCACCGACGTGCCCGGGGACCACTGGGACCTGCTCGCCGCCGAGCACCTCGACGAGCTGGCCGCCCGGGTCTCGGCCACGCTCCGCTGAGCGGGGCCGGCCGGGTCACGGCCGGACGACGGCGATGGGGGTGATGCCCTCCTCGGCGGGCAGCTCGAAGCCGAGCACCTGGGCGTAGAAGGACAGCTCGCCGTCCAGCGCGGTCCGGATGTTCTCCGCCTTGCGGAACCCGTGCTGCTCGCCGGCGAAGAGCACGTAGGCGTGCGGCACGCCCTTCTCCCGCAGCGCGGCGACCATCATCTCCGCCTGCTCCGGCGGCACCACCCGGTCCTCGTCGCCCTGGAACACCGCCAGCGGGGTGTCCAGCGCACCGGTGTGGTGGATGGGGGAGCGCGCGGCGTAGACGTCGGCGCCCTCGGGCCACGGGGCGATCAGCCCGTCGAGGTACCGGGACTCGAACGAGTGCGTGTCGGCCGCCAGCGCGGCCAGGTCGGCGACGCCGTAGTGGCTGGCCCCGGCGGCGAAGACCCCCGGGCGGAAGGTCAGCGCCGCCAGCGTCGTGTAGCCGCCGGCCGACCCGCCGCGGATCGCCATCCGGGCCGGGTCGGCGCGGCCGTTGCCGGCCAGCCACCGGGCGCAGGCGACGACGTCGTCCAGGTCGGCGACGCCCCAGCGCCCCTGCAGCGCCTCCCGGTACCGGCGGCCGTAGCCGGTCGACCCGCGGTAGTCGACGTCGGCGACGGTGAAGCCCCGGGAGGTCCAGTACTGCACGGCCAGCGACAGCACCGGCGACGCCGCGGCGGTCGGCCCACCGTGCACGAGCACCAGCAGCGGTGGCAGCTCCCCGGCCGGGCCGTCGACCCGCGGGTTGGCCGGCGGGTAGACCAGCGCGTGCGCCTCGGCCACCCCGCTCCCGCGCTCCTCGGTGGGGAAGGTGACGTGCTCGGGGCGGGAGAACCAGGCCGGGTCCAGCCCGAGGTCGCGGGCCGGGCGCAGCACCTCGGTCCGCCCGTCGGTCGCGACCCGCAGCACCACCGGCTCCGACGTCGGTCCGCCGGCCACGCAGACCACGCCGTCCCCGGCCGCCCGGACCTGGCCGAAGGACCCGTACGGCAGGTCGAGCTCGCGCAGCGTCCCGTCGGGCTCCCGCACGGCGAGCCGGTCGGCGCCGTCCCGGCCGTACGCCAGCACCACCCGGCCGTCGGGCAGCAGGGCGAACCGGCTCTGCCCGAACACCCACTGCGGACCGGCGATGTCGCTGCCGACGTCGACCACCAGCTCCGGCTCGCCGCCGGACGTCCAGCGGTACAGCGACCACACGTCGGTGCGGTCGGCCAGGAACCACAGCGCGCCGTCGGCGGCCCACACCGGCTGCACCACCGACTCCGGCTGCGCCCCCGACCGCCCGCCGGCGACCACCGTCTCGGCGCCGTCCGGACCGCGGACCACCAGCTCGGCGGCGTCCCACGGCATGTCCGGGTGCTGCCACTGCAACCAGGCCAGCGACCGGCCGTCGGGGGAGCGGCGCGGGTCGGAGACGAAGTCGCTGCCCGACACCAGCACCTCGGTGCTGCCGTCGCCGCCGACCCGGACCACCTCGTGGACGACGTCGGCCGCCGCGCCGCCGGCGGAGTGGGTCTCCCGGACGGCGAGCACCCCCGCGCCGCCGTCCACCACCGACAGGTCGGCGAAGCGGACCCCGGCCGGGATCGCCGGCTCGGCGGTGACCGCCACCGGCTCGCCGCCCGGGGCCACCCGGTACAGCCGCTGGTCGCCGAAGGAGGTGAACCACACGACGCCACCGGCCACGGTCCAGGCCCCGCCGCCGTACTCGTGCACCCGGGTGCGGACGTTCCAGGGCGGCGGGAGCAGATCGGTCGTCGTGCCGTCGGGCGCGCGGCGGACGAGCACCGTTCGGCCCCCCTCGCTGGGGCGGCCCTCGGCCCACCAGACGTCCGCGTCGGTACCGGAGCCGTCGGCGACCACCTCACCCAGCCGCGCGGAGGCGCGGACCACCAGCTCGGAGGTGATCGGGGTGGGCCAGCTGCCGTACGGGCGGGTCTCGGTCACCCCCGAGACCGTAGCCATCGCACCGCGACCGGCGCACCGCCCGTGCGGGGTGCCGGCGCGAGCCGGAGGTGGACACGCGGGGCCAGGATCATCCACCACCACCCGGTGGGCCACTACCGTCGACGCATGCCTGCTCGCGCCACGTCGAACCGGGCGCCGGCGCGTGGTGCCTCCTCCCGCCCGCGGTCCGGCGGGTCCACCGCCAAGAAGCGTCCCCCGGCCAAGCGCGGCGGCTCCACCGCCGCCCGGCGGCCGGCGGCGAAGAAGAAGAGCACCCTCAGCGGGTCGCTCATGCGCGGCGCCGTCGGCGCCTGGTCGCTGCTGGCCCGCGGCGCCGGTGGGCTCGCCCGCTCGGTCGCCCGGCCGCCGGAGGCCGAGCCGCTGGCCCCGGAGCACCGCCGCGACGGCGTCGGGCTGTTCGTCCTCGGGCTGGCCATCGTGCTGGGCGCCGCCACCTGGACCGACGGCATCGGCCCGGTCGGCGCCGGCCTGGCCGACGGGGTCCGCTGGACCATCGGTGTGCTCACCGCCGTGCTGCCGGTCGTGCTGCTGCTGGTGGCCCTGCGCCTGCTGCGCCACCCACCGCAGCCGGAGATCCGCGGCCGGCTGGCGATCGGGTGGTTCTGCGTCGTCGTCGCCGTCGTGGGCGTCACCCACGTGACCGGGCCGGACCTCAGCGACACCGACCGCAGCGGCGCCGGCGGCCTGCTCGGCTGGTCGGTCGGCACGCCGCTGGTGGCCGGGGTGGGCGCCGTCGTCACTGTGCTGCTGCTGGTGCTGCTGGCGTTCTTCGGCCTGCTCGTGGTCACCGCGACCCCGGTGCACCAGGTGCCCGAGCGGCTGCGCGGCTGGGTCGACGACAAGCTCGGCCGGGACACCGACGAGTACGACGAGGACGACGACGAGTTCTACGACGACGAGCCGGCGGAGGAGCCCGCCCCGCGCACCCGGCGCGGGCGGAAGACCGCCGCCGCGGCCGTGCAGGACACCCTGGACACCGGCGTCATCGACACCGCTGCCCTGGACGGCGCCCCGGACGTGGTCGTCCACGAGCCGGCGCCGGAGGCCGTCCCGGTGCGCCGGCCGGCCGTCGTCGACCGCACCGCCCCGGCCGAGGACCTCCCGCCGATCGAGGAGCCGGAGCAGCTCCGGATCCAGCCCGTCGAGGGCACCTACACGCTCCCGTCGGTCAGCGTGCTGCGGCCGGGCACCCCGCCGCGGGCCAAGTCCAAGGCCAACGACGTCGCCATCGAGGCGATCACCGGGGTGCTCGAGCAGTTCAACATCGACGCCGCCGTCACCAGCTTCACCCGCGGTCCGACGGTCACCCGGTACGAGATCGAGCTGGGCAACGCGGTCAAGGTCGAGAAGATCACCGCGCTGACCAAGAACCTCGCCTACGCCGTCGCCAACGACAACATCCGCATCCTGGCGCCGATCCCGGGCAAGTCGATGGTCGGCGTCGAGGTGCCCAACACCGACCGCGAGACCGTCAGCCTCGGCGACGTCATGCGCTCGCAGGTGGCCAAGGCCGACCCGCACCCGATGCTGGTCGGGCTGGGCAAGGACATCGAGGGCGGCTTCGTCTGCGCGAACCTGGCGAAGATGCCGCACCTGCTGGTCGCCGGTGCCACCGGTGCCGGTAAGTCCAGCTGCATCAACTCGCTGCTGACCTCGCTGCTGCTGCGGGCCACGCCGGACCAGCTGCGGATGATCCTGATCGACCCGAAGATGGTCGAGCTCACGCCCTACGACGGCATCCCGCACCTGATCACGCCGATCATCACCGACCCCAAGAAGGCCGCCACCGCGCTCGCCTGGCTGGTCGAGGAGATGGAGCAGCGGTACCAGGACATGCGGGCCACCGGTGTCCGGCACATCGACGACTTCAACCGCAAGGTCGAGCGCGGCGAGATCACCGCCCCGCCGGGCAGCGAGCGGGTCTACCAGCCCTACCCGTACATCCTCACGATCGTCGACGAGCTCGCCGACCTGATGATGGTCGCCCCGCGCGACGTCGAGGAGTCGATCGTCCGGATCACCCAGAAGGCGCGCGCCGCCGGGATCCACCTGGTGCTCGCGACGCAGCGTCCCTCGGTCGACGTCGTCACCGGCCTGATCAAGGCCAACGTGCCCTCGCGGCTGGCCTTCTCCACCTCCAGCCTCACCGACAGCCGGGTCATCCTGGACCAGCCGGGTGCGGAGAAGCTCATCGGCATGGGTGACGCGCTGTTCCTGCCCATCGGCGCGGGCAAGCCGATGCGCGTCCAGGGCGCCTACGTCTCCGACACCGAGATCGAGGCGGTCGTCGAGTTCACCAAGCGGCAGGCCGAGCCCGAGTACCGGGAAGAGGTCTTCACCGCCGCGGCCGGTGAGAAGAAGGAGATCGACGAGGACATCGGCAGCGACCTCGAGCTGCTGGTGCAGGCCGTGGAGCTGGTGGTGACCAGCCAGTTCGGCTCGACCTCGATGCTCCAGCGCAAGCTGCGGGTCGGCTTCGCCAAGGCCGGCCGGCTGATGGACCTGATGGAGAGCCGCGGCATCGTCGGGCCGTCGGAGGGCTCCAAGGCGCGCGACGTGCTCATCAAGCCCGACGAGCTGGAGAGCGTGATGTTCACGCTGCGCGGCGGAGGCGAGTAGCCCGTCCCGGGCAACGTCACTGCGGCCGGGGGCCGGGCCGGCCGGGCGGCGCCTACGATGGGCCGGTGCCAGCCCTGCCCCGCTCCGCCCCGTCCGCCCTCGTTCCCGAGGGCGGTCCGGTCCAGGACGGGCAGCCCGCCGCGCCGCGCCGCGTCGCCGTGGTCACCCTGGGCTGCGCGCGCAACGAGGTCGACTCCGAGGAGCTCGCCGGCCGGCTGGCCGGCGAGGGCTACCAGCTGGTCGAGGACGCCGACGACGCCGACGCCGTGCTGGTCAACACCTGCGGCTTCATCGAGAGCGCCAAGAAGGACTCGCTGGACGCGATCCTGGAGGCCACCGACTCCGGCGCCGAGGTGATCGCGGTGGGGTGCATGGCCGAGCGGTACGGCAACGAGCTGGCCGGGGCCCTGCCCGAGGCGACGGTCCTGGGCTTCGACGACTACTCCGCGATCGGCGACCGGCTCGACGACGTGCTCTCCGGCCGCCCGCTGGTGCCGCACTCGCCGCGCGACCGGCGCACGCTGCTGCCGATCAGCCCGGCCGAGCGCACCGCGGCGGTGACCGCCGGTCGCACCGGCGACGGCGCGGCGCCGGCGCTCCCCGGCCACGACTGGCTGCGCCGGCGACGGCTGGCCAGCGGCCCCTCCGCGGCGCTGAAGATCGCCTCCGGCTGCGACCGGCGCTGCGCCTTCTGCGCGATCCCGACCTTCCGCGGTGCGTTCGTCTCGCGCCCGGCGGCCGAGGTGCTGGGCGAGGCCCAGTGGCTGGCCGCGGAGGGCGTCACCGAGATCGTCCTGGTCAGCGAGAACTCCACCTCCTACGGCAAGGACACCGGCGACCTGCGCTCGCTGGAGAAGCTGCTGCCGCAGCTGGCGGCGGTGCCCGGGATCGCGCGGGTCCGGGTCGCCTACCTGCAGCCGGCCGAGCTACGCCCGGGGCTGCTGGAGGTCATCGCCGGCACGCCCGGGGTCGCGCCCTACTTCGACCTGTCCTTCCAGCACTCCTCACCGACGCTGCTGCGCCGCATGCGCCGCTTCGGCGGCACCGAGGACTTCCTCGCGGTGCTGGCGCGGGCCCGGTCCCTCGCCCCGGAGGCGGGTTTCCGCACCAACGTCATCCTCGGCTTCCCCGGGGAGACCGAGGATGACGTCGCCGAGCTGGAGCGCTTCCTGGTCGAGGGCCGGCTGGACGCCGTCGGCGTCTTCGGCTACTCCGACGAGGAGGGCACCGAGGGCGAGCGGCTGGACGGGAAGCTGGACCAGGCCGAGATCGATGCCCGCGTCCGGCGGATCACCGACCTGGTCGAGGAGCTCACCGCCCAGCGGGCGGAGGCCCGCATCGGGTCGACGGTCGAGGTGCTGTTGACCGACGACCTCTCCGCGGAGGAGGGCGCCGGCGTCTGGGCCGGCCACGCCGCCCACCAGGACCCGGACGCCGACGGCACGACGACCCTCTCCGGGGTGCCGGCCGGCGCCGTCGCCGGGCAGCTGGTGCGCGCCGAGGTGGTCGACACCGAGGGCGTCGACCTGATCGCCGTGGCCGTGGTGCCGGCGCTCACCGCGGCCGGGGCCTGAGCTCGTGAGCGCGGCGGTGCCCGAGGGGGCGGCCGACCCGGCCGCCACACCGCCGCAGTCCACGCGGCTGGTGAACCTGCCCAACGCGCTGACCGTGCTGCGGCTGCTCATGGTGCCGCTGCTGGCCCTGCTGCTGCTCACCGACGGCGGCATGGACGACGACCGCCGGATCTGGGCCACGGTCTTCTTCGTGCTGGCGATCATCACCGACTGGTACGACGGCATGATCGCCCGCCGCACCAACCAGGTCACCGAGTTCGGCAAGCTCGCCGACCCGATCGCGGACAAGGCGCTGACCGGCACGGCCCTGCTGGGGCTGTCCATCCTGGGGTTGCTGCCCTGGTGGGTGACGGTGGTGATCCTGTTCCGCGAGCTCGGGGTCACCGTGCTGCGCTTCTGGGTCATCCGGCACGGGGTCATGGCGGCCAGCCGTGGCGGCAAGGCCAAGACGGTGCTGCAGTCGCTGGCGATCGGGCTGTACATGCTGCCGCTGTCCGGGGTGCTGGCGTCGGCCCGCTGGTGGGTGATGGCGGCGGCGCTGGTGCTCACCGTGATCACCGGGATCGACTACGTCTACCGGGCGCTGACCCTGCGCCGCACCAGTGCCCGGGCGATGCGCGAGGCGGCCGATCGGCGCACCGGCGGCGACCCCGGTCGCCGGGACACCGCGGCGTGACCGGTCGGCCCGCCGCCGACGAGGCCTCCCGACCGGAGGCCTCCCGACCGGAGGCCGCCCGGCTGCACGCCGCCCTGCTGGCCCGCGGTGAGACCGTCGCGGCCGCCGAGTCGCTGACCGCCGGGCTGTTCTGCGCCACCCTCGCCGGCGTCCCGGGGGCGAGCAGCACGCTGCGCGGCGGCGCCGTCGTCTACGCCACCGACCTGAAGACGACGCTGGCCGGAGTGCCCGCCGACCTGCTGGCCGCCGCCGGCCCGGTCAGCGAGCCCACCGCGGCCGCACTCGCCGAGGGCATCCGGGAGCGCTGCACGGCCACCTGGGGCGTGGGGCTGACCGGCGTGGCCGGCCCCGACCCGGTCGACGGCCAGGGCCCCGGCCGGGTCTACCTGGGGATCAGCGACGGCGAGCGGACCGAGGTGCACCAGCTCGACCTGCCGGGCGACCGGGCGGCGGTGCGGGCGGGCGCCGTCGAGGCGGCGATGCAGTGGCTGCTGGCCCGCCTGACCCCCGGGAAGCCGGACCGTGGTCGGGGCGTTACGCCAGGAGCGGACGAGGCCCGGCCGGGCGCGTGAGGACGGGCCGGTCCGCGTACCGTGGGCGCACGGCGTCCCCCCGGCCCCGGCCGGTCGACGCCGCAGCTGCTCGTTGCGACTGCTCGAGATGAGTGGACAGGAGACGGCCATGACGCTGCTGCGCACCCAGCTCGGCACCACCCTGCGGGGACACCGCATGCGGCAGCGGCGCACGCTGCGCGACGTGTCCGGCGCTGCCCGGGTGAGCCTGGGGTACCTCTCGGAGGTCGAGCGCGGGCAGAAGGAGGCCTCCTCGGAGCTGCTGGCCTCCATCTGCGATGCCCTGGACGTCGAGCTGGCCGACCTGCTCGCCGAGGTGAGCCTGGAGATGCGACTGGCCGAGCCCGGCCGGCGCACGGTCCGTCCGGTGGCCCTCCCGGTCCCCGGGGCCGGCGCCGAGGAGGCCGCCGGGGACGAGGCCGCGCAGCCGACCGAGCAGGCGGTGACCGCTGCCGAGGCCCCGGTCGCCGAGCCCGCCCTCGCCCTGGTGGGCGGTGGTCCGGCCCGCGCCGCCCGGGCCTCCGACGCGGTCTCCCTCGCCGCCTGAGGAAGGACCCGCTGCCCCCACGCTTCGCCAGCTCAGCGAGGGTCCCTGCAGCGCGGCCGTCGTGCCCTGGACCAGCGTGGCCCGGACCGTCCAGCAGGCGCCACCGGCCGTCGGGCGGTGCGACACGAACACCGCTCGACGTCCACATCCTTGACCCAGTGCGACTGGGAGGGCACAAAGTGTCCATGTCTTCCCCGGGATCCCGTTCTCCGCAGTCGCCGTCCGCCGCGCCACCGGCGCCCACCGCCGGTCGCGGCGGCGCGGCCACCGTGCTGGAGGCCGACGCTGCCGAGGCCGCGGCAGCCGAGGCGGCCGTCTCCGGCGGGCAGCACCTGACCACCCCGGTCCCGGTCGGTGCGGGCCGGATCCAGCCGCCCGTCCCCGGGCACCACCTGACCGCGCCGGTGCCCTCGCTCGCCGTCGCCGTCCCGGCGCCCCGCCCGACGGCGCCGGCCGCCGTCCGCGACCCGCGCCGCGCGCCGATCCGCACCGGCTCCGCGATGAGCCGCACCCGCCGGGGCCTGCTCAACGGCGCCCGGACCGCCTTCGCCGAGCGCGGGGTGCGCAAGGCCACCATGCAGCACGTCGCGGCGGCCGCCGGCGTGGCCAAGGCGACGCTGTACAACCACTTCCGCACCAAGGACGACGTCGCCCAGGCGCTGATCGCCTTCGAGCTCGACCGGCTGGCCGCGCTGGCCGGGGAGCTGCCCCTCACCGTCGCCGTCCCGGCGCTGGCCGAGGAGGTCGGTGCGCACCCCGTGCTGCGCCGGCTGGCGGAGACCGAGCCCGAGACGCTGGTGCAGATGATGGCGCTGGACGCCGCTCGCTGGGCCGACGTGGTGCTCACCCTCGCCTCGGCGCTGCGGATCTCCCGGCCGGAGGCCGAGCTGGTCTGCCGGTGGCTGCTCGGCCTGGTGCTGCAGCCGGGGACGCCGGCCGAGCGGGCCGCGCAGGCCGCGGTCGTCACCGGGCAGATCCTGGGCTGACCCGCCACTCCGCCCGCCCCGTCGCCCCCGCCCGGGTGGGCCGCTCGGTGCGCGCCGGCGTGGGATGGTGACGCCAGGACGACGGCGTCCCGCCCGGCACCGGCCGTTCCGCCGTCCGCACACCCCCTGGAGCACCTGATGCGGTACCTCTTCCGCCCACCGGCCACCGAGGCTGCCGGGCTGCTGACCCTGCCCTGGGACCAGCCGCTGGCGGAGTGGGACGAGAGCCTGCTGCTCGAGGTGCCGCAGCGGGGCATCTCCCGGCACGTGGTGCGCTTCACCGTGGCCGAGGGGCGGGTGTACGCGCTGAAGGAGATCGCCGAGCCGCTGGCCCGCCACGAGTACGCGCTGCTGACCGAGTTCGAGAACGAGGGCCTGCCCTCGGTCTCGGTGCTCGGGATCTGCGTCGACCGGCCGGACGACCAGGAGGCGGTGCTGGTCACCCGGTACCTCGAGTACTCGATGTCCTACCGCTACCTGTTCTCCGGTCCACGCGCGGCGGACTCGGCGGGGCGGCTGCTGGACACCCTGGTGCAGCTGCTGGTCCGCCTGCACCTGGCCGGCGTCTACTGGGGTGACTGCTCGCTGTCGAACACCCTGTTCCGCCTGGACGCCGGCGCGTACACCGCCTACCTGGTCGACGCCGAGACCGCCGAGCGGCACCCCCAGCTGTCCCGGGGCCTGCGGACCTACGACGTCGAGCTGGCCCGGGAGCGGGTCGGTGCGGAGCTGATGGACCTGCAGGCCGGGGAGCTGCTGCCCGAGGAGATCGACCCGCTCGAGGTCGCCAACAGCCTGCCGGGCCGGTACGAGGCGCTGTGGGACGAGGTGACCCGGGAGGAGGTCTTCCGGCTCGACGAGTCCGCCATCCGGGTCGCCGAGCGGCTGGCCCGGCTCAACGACCTCGGCTTCGACGTCGGTGAGATCGAGCTGGTGACCTCCGCGGAGGGTGCCCGGCTGCGGGTGGAGACCCGGGTCGCCGAGCCGGGGGAGAACCGTCGCGAGATGGTCCGGCTGACCGGCCTGGAGGTGCAGGAGAACCAGGCCCGGCGCCTGCTCAACGACGTCCGCTCCTACCGCGCGTACCTCGAGCAGCGGGCCGGCGGCCCGGTGCCGGAGACCGTCGCCGGCCACCGCTGGCTGGCGGAGGTCTACCAGCCGGTGGTCGACGCGATCCCCGAGGAGCTGACCGGCCGGCTGGCACCGGCGGAGGTGTTCCACGAGGTGCTGGAGCACCGCTGGTTCCTGTCCGAGCAGGCCGGGTTCGACGTCGGCACCTGGACGGCGGTGCGCTCCTACGTCCAGCACGAGCTGCCCCGGCTGCCGGCGGTGCTCACCACGCCGTCGGTCATGGCGCACCGTTCCGCCGTCGGGACCGAGATGGTCACCGGGGGATCTCCGTCCGTTTGACAGCCTCTGTGACCTGGGCCACCCTCCGAGATCCACGGCGATCATCGGATCGCCCCGGCGTCAACGGAGGCGGTGGACGGTGCGCGACGTTCGCAGGGTCGGGGTCGACGGAGAGCGGGCGGGGCCGGGACGGGCGGCGCACCGTGGGCGGGTGAAGCGCGGGCTGGGCGGC
The DNA here is from genome assembly GCF_054051115.1 of Modestobacter sp. SYSU DS0904. Lineage (NCBI taxonomy): Bacteria > Bacillati > Actinomycetota > Actinomycetes > Geodermatophilales > Geodermatophilaceae > Modestobacter > Modestobacter sp. SYSU DS0904. The sequence continues at coordinate 22,063 of NZ_JBJHAQ010000037.1, forward strand.
GCCGCGGCGGCGGTGGTGCTGGGCTCGGGACTGGTCGCCTGCGGCGGCGGTGGGGGCGGCGAGAGCACGCTGACCTGGTACACCAACCCGGACTCCGGGGGTCAGGCGGAGATCGCGGCCCGGTGCACCGAGGCGGCCGGGGGCCGCTACCGGATCGAGACCGCGCAGCTGCCGCGGGAGGCCTCCCAGCAGCGGGAGCAGCTGATCCGGCGGCTGGCGGCCAACGACTCCTCCATCGACATCATGAGCCTCGACCCACCGTTCATCCCCGAGTTCGCCGAGGCGGGTTTCCTCGCACCGGTCCCCGAGGACGTCGCCGGGCGGGTCACCGAGGACGTGGTGGACAGCGCCGTCGAGGGCTCCACCTGGAACGACGAACTGGTCGCCGTCCCGTTCTGGGCGAACACCCAGATCCTCTGGTACCGGGAGTCGGTCGCCGAGGCCGCCGGGCTGGACATGAGCCAACCGGTCACCTGGGAGCAGATCGTCACCGCCGCGCAGGAGCAGGGCGTCCAGGTGGGCGTCCAGGGCATCCGGGCGGAGGCGCTCACCGTCTGGTTCAACGCCCTCATCGAGTCCGCGGGCGGCTCGATCATCGCGGAGAACTCCACCGACCCGTCGGAGATCGTGCTCGGCCTGGACTCCGAGGCCGGGGTCCGGGCCACCGAGGTGATGCAGATGATCGCCACCAGCGGGACGACGGGGCCGGCGCTGTCGACGGCCAACGAGGACTCCACCGCCACCGCCTTCGAGGGGCCCGAGGGCGGGTTCAACGTGAACTACCCGTTCCTGTGGCCGCGGGCGCTGGGCGCCGTCGAGTCCGGGACGATGGACCCCTCGGTGCCCGAGGACTACGGCTGGACGCTCTACCCGCGGGTCGACGAGGACACCCCGAGTGCCCCGCCGTACGGCGGCATCAACCTCGGGGTCGGCGCCTTCAGCGAGAACCCGGAGCTGGCCTACGAGGCCACCGAGTGCATCACCTCGACGGAGAACCAGGCGTACTACTTCGTCACCAACGGCAACCCGGCATCGGACACGGCCGTCTACGACGACCCGGCGGTGCTGGAGGAGTTCCCGATGGCGCCCACCATCCGCGACTCGCTGGAGCAGGCGGCGCCGCGGCCGCAGACGCCGTACTACAGCGAGGTCTCCGGCGGGATCCAGCGCGTCTACCACCCGCCGTCGGAGGTCGACCCCCAGGAGACCCCGGAGGCGGCCACCGAGCTGATCAACGCGGTCCTGCGGAAGGAGGAGCTGCTGTGAGCACCACGACGCTCCCCCCGGCGAAGAAGACCGCCCCGGTCTCCGCGCCGGAGGGGAAGACGAGCGACCGCACCCGCAGCGAGCGGCGGTTGGGCTGGATGCTGGCCGGGCCGGCGCTGGTGGTCATGCTGCTGGTCACCGCCTACCCGATCGCGCAGGCCTTCTACGACTCGCTGTTCGACTTCCGGCTCACCGACCCGGACAACCGGTCGTTCACCGGGTTCTCCAACTACGCCGTCATCCTCAGCGACTGGCTGTGGTGGCGGGCCATCCTGGTCACCCTGTTCATCACGGTGGTCACCGTCGCCGTCGAGCTGGTGCTCGGGTTCGCCCTGGCGCTGGTGATGGCCAAGGCGCTGAGCACCATCCGTCCGGTGCTCCGGGCGGCGATCCTCATCCCGTACGCGGTGATCACCGTCGTCTCGGCGTTCGCCTGGCAGTTCGCCTTCGACATCCAGACCGGGTTCGTCAACAGCTGGTTCAGCTGGATCCCCGGGATCGGTGGCGACACCGACTGGTTCGGCGGCACCTGGAGCTCGCTGTTCGTCATCTGCCTGGCCGAGATCTGGAAGACCACGCCGTTCATCTCGCTCCTGCTGCTGGCCGGCCTGGCCCAGGTGCCCGAGGTGCTCCAGGAGGCGGCCAAGGTCGACGGGGCGAGCTGGTGGCAGCGGATGCGCAAGGTCACCCTGCCCAACATGAAGGCCGCGATCATGGTTGCGCTGCTGTTCCGCACCCTGGACGCGTTCCGGGTCTTCGACAGCATCTTCATCATGACCGGCGGCGCGAACGCCACCGAGTCGGTGTCGTTCCTGGCCTACCGGCAGACCATCTCGCGGCTGGAGATCGGCCTCGGGTCGGCGGTCTCGGTGCTGCTGTTCCTCGCGGTGGTGTTCATCGCGTTCAGCTTCATCAAGGGGTTCAAGGTCGACCTGTCGCAGACGAGGGGGGACAGCTGATGTCCACGAAGGAACGCACCTGGTGGATCGTCGCCGGCGTCGCCATCGTCCTGTACTGCCTGGCCCCGATCGCCTGGATCGTGTCGCTGTCGTTCAAGGCGCCCAGTGATCTGGCCAACGGGTCGTTCCTGCCCAGCAGCCCGACGGCGGAGAACTACTCGCTGATCCTCACCGGCGGGGCGAGCGACCTGTTCCTCCCGGCGCTGCGCAACTCGTTCGGCATCTGCCTGATCGCGACGTTCATCTCCTGCATCCTGTCGATGTTCGCCGCCTACGCGATCGCCCGGCTGGACTTCCCGGGCAAGAAGTTCATCCTCGGCACGGCGCTGGCGGTGGCGATCTTCCCGGTCATCTCCATCGTCACGCCGCTGTTCAACCTGTGGCGGAACATCGGCCTCTACGACACCTGGCCGGGGCTGATCATCCCGTACCTGTCGCTGACCCTGCCGATCTCCATCTGGACCATGTCGGCGTTCTTCCGGGAGATCCCCTGGGAGATGGAGCAGGCCGCCCAGGTCGACGGCGCGACGACCTGGCAGGCGTTCCGCAAGGTGATCGTCCCGCTGGCCGCACCCGGGGTCTTCACCACGGCGATCATCGCCTTCTTCATCGCCTGGAACGACTTCATCTACGGCATCTCGCTGACCTCCACCGAGGCCGCCCGGCCGGTGCCGGCGGCGCTGGGCCTGTTCTCCGGTGCCTCGCAGTTCGAGGACCCGACCGGCGCGATCGCCGCCGCGGCGGTGATCGTCACCATCCCGGTCGTCGTCCTGGTGCTGCTGTTCCAGCGGCGCATCGTCGCCGGGCTCACCAACGGCGCCGTCAAGGGCTGATCCCGCCGACCAGCGCGCCCACCCACCGAACTGCACGTACGCCCAGAAGGGGACGGATACCGATGGCCTCCATCGAGATGAACCAGATCGTCAAGAAGTACGGCGACGGTTTCCCGGCGGTGAACGACGTCAGCCTGGACATCGCCGACGGTGAGTTCATGATCCTGGTCGGGCCCTCCGGCTGCGGGAAGTCGACGCTGCTGCGGATGATCGTCGGGCTGGAGGACATCACCAGCGGCGACATGGTCATCGGCGGCAAGCGGGTCAACGACCTGGCGCCGCGCGAGCGCAACCTGTCCATGGTCTTCCAGAACTACGCCCTCTACCCGCACCTCACGGTCTTCGAGAACATCGCGTTCCCGCTGCGGCTGTCGAAGGTCGACGACGCCGAGGTGCAGCGCCGGGTCAACGAGGCCGCCGACGTCCTGGAGCTGCACGAGCACCTGGAGCGCAAGCCCGCCAACCTCTCCGGTGGTCAGCGCCAGCGGGTGGCGATGGGCCGGGCGATCGTGCGCCAGGCGGAGGCGTTCCTCTTCGACGAGCCGCTGTCCAACCTCGACGCCAAGCTCCGTGGCCAGATGCGCACCGAGATCAGCCGGCTGCAGCGCCGGCTGGGCATCACCACGGTCTACGTCACCCACGACCAGACCGAGGCGATGACCCTGGGCGACCGGGTGTGCGTCCTGCGCAAGGGCAAGATCCAGCAGGTCGCGTCCCCGCGGGAGCTCTACGAGCAGCCGATCAACCTCTTCGTCGCCGGGTTCATCGGTTCCCCGCCGATGAACTTCCTGCCCGCCCGGCTGCAGGGCCGGACGCTGACGACGCCGTTCGGGAACATCGAGCTCGACGAGCGTCGCGCCGCCGCCGTGGCCGGGCGCGACGTCCTGCTGGTGGGCATCCGGCCGGAGTACTTCGAGGACGCGTCGCTGGTCGACGAGGCCAAGCGGCCGCTGGGCTCGGTCTTCAGCGCCCGGGTCGACGTCACCGAGTGGCTGGGCGACTCGCAGTTCGCCTACATCCCCTACGAGGCGCCCGAGGAGATCCGCGCCCAGCTGCGCGACCTCTCCCGGGAGCTGGACGCCGAGGAGCTGCGCACCCAGGCGATCGTCTCCATCGACGCGACCAGCCGGATCCGGGAGGGGCGCGACGCCGAGTTCTGGCTGGACAGCCGCAAGGTGCACGTCTTCGACCCGGTGTCGGGGGACAACCTCACCCGGGACGCCGAGGCCGGCGCCGAGCTGACCCGGCTGGCCGCCCAGGACCGCGAGGAGCAGGTCGCCGACGCCCAGGGATCGATCAGCGAGCGCAGCGCCGGAGCCGCCTGACGCCGCACCCGGGCAGCCGGTTCCCCGGGTGGGGACCGGTTGCCCGGGTGCGGCATGCTGCCCCCGCAGCGTTTGTCCGGGCCCGGTGGTGTGCACCGGTGTCCTGACGGACCTCGGTCGACCCAGGAGGCAGCTTTGGACATCACCGCGACCGACGAGTGGGGTGCGCTCGCCGCCCACCACGGCACCATCGAGGGCACGACCCTGCGGCAGTTGTTCGCCGACGACCCCGGTCGGGGCCACCGCCTCACCGGCACGGCCGGCGACCTGCACGTCGACTGGTCCAAGCACCGGGTCACCGAGGAGACGGTGCGGTTGCTGGTCGCACTGGCCGAGCGGGCCGGGCTGCCCGAGCGCATCGAGGCGATGTTCCGCGGCGAGCACATCAACGCCACCGAGGACCGCGCCGTCCTGCACGTGGCGCTGCGCGCGCCGGCCGACCAGGAGCTGGTGGTCGACGGCCAGGACGTGACCGCCGACGTGCACCAGGTGCTGGCGAAGATGCGCGGCTTCGCCGACCGGGTGCGGTCGGGGGAGTGGACCGGGCACACCGGCGAGCGGATCCGCGCGGTGGTCAACATCGGCATCGGTGGCTCCGACCTCGGCCCGGCGATGGCCTACACGGCGCTGCAGGACTACAGCGACCGCGGCCTCACCGCCCGGTTCGTGTCCAACATCGACCCGACCGACTTCGCCGAGAAGACCCACGACCTGGACCCGGCGACCACGCTGTTCGTGGTCTGCTCCAAGACCTTCACCACCCTGGAGACGCTGACCAACGCGAAGGTCGCCCGGGCCTGGCTGCTCGCCTCCGGTGCCGACGAGTCCGCGGTGGCACGGCACTTCGTCGCCGTCTCCACCAACGCCGACGCCGTCGCCGAGTTCGGCATCGACACCGACAACATGTTCGGGTTCTGGGACTGGGTGGGCGGGCGGTACTCCTTCACCTCCGCCGTCGGCCTGTCGCTGATGGTCGCGATCGGGCCGGACGCCTACGACGAGATGCTCGCCGGCTTCCACGCCGTCGACGAGCACTTCCGCCGTACGCCGCTGGCGGAGAACCTGCCGGTGCTGCAGGGCCTGCTCAACGTCTGGTACACGAACTTCTTCGGCGCCCAGACCCACGCCGTGCTGCCCTACAGCCAGTACCTGTCCCGGCTGCCGGCCTACCTGCAGCAGCTGACCATGGAGAGCAACGGCAAGTCGGTGCGGTGGGACGGCGAACCGGTCACCACCGCCACCGGCGAGGTCTACTGGGGCGAGCCGGGCACCAACGGCCAGCACGCCTTCCACCAGCTGCTGCACCAGGGCACGTCGCTGATCCCCGCGGACTTCATCGGGTTCGGCGAGCCCAACCACGACATCGAGGACATGCACGACCTGCTGATGGCGAACATGTTCGCGCAGAGCGCCGTGCTCGCCTTCGGCCGCACCGCGGAGGAGGTCGCCGCCGACGGCACCGCCGCCGACGTCGTCCCGCACAAGGTGATGCCGGGCAACCGGCCGTCGACGACGATCCTGGCGCCGAAGCTGACCCCTGCGACGCTCGGCCAGCTGGTGGCCTTCTACGAGCACACCGTCTTCACCGAGGGCGTCATCTGGCAGATCGACTCCTTCGACCAGTGGGGCGTGGAGCTCGGGAAGGTGATGGCCCGCCAGCTCGCCCCCGCGCTGACCAGCGAGGATGCTCCGGAGATCGACCAGGACGACTCGACGGTGGCGCTGGTCGAGCACTACCGGAGGCTGCGCGGCCGCCCGGTTCGATGACCCCGCCCGGGGCAGTGATCAGGTGACCTGATCACTGCCGGTCCCCCCGCACCAGCATCGGTGCGGTGGGACCGCTCTCGATCAGGGAACCTGATCCAACTCGAGCCAGGACGACGCCCGACGGCCTGCGGTGGCTGACCTCCGCGACCGACTGGGACGATGATCGATGACGACGTCGCCCGTGCCGCGCCATCCGCCTCCCGGCGGACCGGCGCGCCGGACAGGAGGAGCCATGCCCAACCCGTTCGTGAAGCTGTGGAAGTACCTGACGGCGTCGGCCAACCAGCAGATCGACCAGCGTGCGGACCCCAAGGTCCAGATCTCGCAGGCCATCGAGTCCGAGCAGCAGCGGCACCAGGCGCTGGCCAACCAGGCCGCGGCGGTGCTGGGCAACCAGCGCCAGCTGGAGATGCGGCTGAACCGGCAGCTGAGCGAGGTCGAGCAGATGCAGGCCTCCGCCCGGCAGGCGCTCGTCCTGGCCGACCAGACCCGCGCTGCCGGTGACACGGCGAAGGCCGCCGAGTACGAGCAGGCGGCGCAGGCGTTCGCCACCCAGCTGGTCAGCGCCGAGCAGGCGATGGAGGACCTCAAGCGCAGCCACGACGAGGCGCTGCAGGCCGCCGAGCAGGCCAAGGGCGCGGTGGAGACGAGCCGGATGCGGCTGCAGACCACCCTCGCCGAGCGCACCAAGCTGCTGTCCCAGCTGGAGCAGGCGAAGATGCAGGAGCGGGTGTCGGACTCGCTGCGCCAGGTCAACGAGCTCTCCGCGCCGGGCAACACCCCCAGCCTGGGCGAGGTCCGCGACAAGATCGAGAGCCGCTACGCCAACGCCCTGGGGCAGGCGGAGCTGGCGCAGAACTCCGTCGAGGGGCGGATGCTCGACGTGCAGAAGGCGACCCTGGACGTCGCCGGCTCCTCCCGGCTCGCCGAGATCCGCGCCTCGATGGGCGGGCAGCAGGCGGTGGGCGCCGGCGGTCAGCAGGCCGTCACCGGCGGCCAGTCGGCCGCGGCCATCGAGCAGGGCACCGACGCCGTGCCCGACGTCGAGCAGCAGCCGGCCGCGCAGCCGGTGGAGCGACCCGAGCAGGCCTGACCTCAGGCACGACACCGGCCCGGTGCCGGACGACGTCCGGCACCGGGCGGTGTCGTGTTCGCACCCGGACGGGTCCCGGTGCGGCAGGATGGGCGGGACCGAGTGACCGGGATCGTGGGGGCGACCATGGGCACACTGGACCGCGGCCCCTGGGGGGACGCCGGACGGCGCGACCTGAGGACTGAGTTCATCGGCGAGCAGTCGAGCGTGGGCGACGCCGTGGGGCCGGATCTGGCGGTCGCCCGACTGATCCGGTGGCTGGGGCGGCGGCGCGCTGCCCGCAGGAGGCGTCCCGGCCAGGAGCGTCCCAGGAGTTAGCGGCCGGCCAGCGTCGGCGGGTGGTCGCGCTCGCCGGTGCGGGCGGCCGGGTCGATCGCGCTGCGCGGGGCCTGGCAGCGGGGGCACCACCAGGTCACCCTCTCCTGGGTGTCGGGCCCCTGGTCACCGAGCAGGATGGTCGTGCCGCAGCGCCGGCACGGCCGGCCCTTGCGCCCGAACACCCAGTGGTCCGCACCGCGCCGGGTGCTGCCGGTGGTGCTCTGCTCGGGGTGGTGCTTGTTCGCCTGCATCAGCGTGCGGGCCCGGGTGACCAGCCCGGCCAGGTCCGGGACGTCGGCCACCCGTGTCCAGGGGTGCACGCCGAGCAGGAACAGCGACTCGACCTTGTAGAGGTTGCCGATGCCGGCCAGGTTGCGCTGGTCGACCAGGGCGACGCCGATCTGCTCGTCGGGGTGGCTGCGCAGGCGGCGCAGCGCCTCGTCGAGGTCCCAGTCGGGACCGAGGACGTCGGGGCCCAGGTGCCCGACCAGCTCGTCCTCCCGCGCGGTCGGGACCAGCGCCAGGTCGTGCAGCCGGTAGCCGACGCACTCCCACTCGTCGGTGGCCAGCACCGCCCGGACGGCGAACGCGGGGCCGCCCTGCCACCGCGTGCCGGGGCGGTGGACGTGCCAGCTGCCGTCCATCCGGTAGTGGCTGCGCAGCGTCCGGCCGTCGGCGAGGCGGATGAGCATGTGCTTCCCGCGCGGCACGACCTCGGTGACGGTGGCCCCGGTGAGGTCGACGGCGGCGAGCTGCGGCACCCGCAGCTCGCCGCGGCGCAGCGTGGCCCCGGCCAGCGCGGTGTTCATCCGCTGGCTGGCCAGCCAGACGGTGTCTCCTTCGGGCACCCGCCCATGATCCCTTGCGCCGCAGCGCTGCGCCGGTCCGTGCGGGATCCGCCGGGGCCTCCCCGCGCGCCGGTCCTGGCCGGCAGGAGCCGGTCGCCCCGCCGCTGCCTCCGGAGCGGGTGCCCGGCCGACGGGTCGGTGGCTCCCTCGCCGGGGTGACCCTGCTGTGAGTGGGCCGACAGCGTGGAAGAGCCTGGGCTTCCTCGGCGCTGGGCATCCTCGTGGAGCTCACCTCGCGACTGCGGCACCTGCCCGACCGGCTGACCGGCACCAGCAGTGCCCGGGGGGCGGCGCACGAGCCGGTCACCGTGACGGTCGCCCGGGTGGTGCGCCCCGAGCAGCACGAGGCGTTCGAGCGGTGGGCGGCCGACGTGCAGGAGCTGGTCGCCACCTTCCCGGGGCACCTGGGTTCCTCGCTGTTGCGGCCGGGACCGGCCAGCGACGAGTACCACCTGGTCTACCGGTTCGCCGACGACGAGTCGCTCGCCGCCTGGGAGCGCTCGCCGCAACGCCGGGCCGCGCTCGACCGGGTGCACCGGCTGGTCGACGACGAGCGGGTGGCCCGCGCGGTCGGGCTCGAGACGTTCTTCGCGGTGCCCCCGCAGCCGGGCCCGGTGTGGCGCAGCTGGCTGCTGACCGTCGCGGTGGTGCTGCTGTTCACCACCAGCTTCCAGCTGCTCGCCGTGCCGTTCGTCGGTGAGTGGCCGTGGCCGCTGCGCCTGCTGCTGTCGGCGGTCTACGTGGTGACGGCGCTGCGCCTGCTCATGCCGCGGCTGAGCCGGTGGCTCGGCCCGTGGCTGCAGGGCTCCCGCCGCCGCTGACCCGGCCCGCCCCGACCGATCTCGCGTCGGACGGCTCCCTGCCGTTCAGCGCCTCACCCGCGCAGCCCCTCACCCGCGCAGCCGGAGGCCACGCGGCGTGGCGGCGAAACCGGCCGCCTGCAGCGCCGCGGTCAGCGCGGTCGCCTCGTGCACCGACGCGCCATCGGCCTTCTGCACCGTCATCCGGCCCAGCGCCCCGGAGGCGACGGCACCGGACAGCGCGGTGGCCGCCTCCTTGAGCACCGTCTCGTCCTCGGTCCAGGACAGCAGGGTCTTGCCGCCGCGTTCTACGTAGAGCACCAGCTCGCCGTCGACGAGCACCACCAGCGCACCGGCCTTGCGGCCCGCGCGGTGTCCGGGGCTCTTCCTGGTGCCGGTGCCGGTGCCGGTGCCGGTGCCTTCGCCGAGGTCGACCGCCGCCCCGTCGGCGGAGGCGACGGGGCGCTCGGGCCAGGGCAGGGCCGCGCCGTAGACGTTGGCCGGGTCGGTCGCGGCCAGCACCACCGGCCCGGCCGGGACGCGGTCGGGGCTGGCGAAGCCGCGCAGCCGGTCGACCGAGCCCGAGGTGCCGAACTGCGCGGCGCCGAGCGTCTCGACGAAGTAGCCCCGCCGGGCCCGGCCGTTCTCCTCGAACGCCCGCAGCACCGGGTAGACCGCGGAGAAGCCACCGGTCACCTGCTCGGCCTGCACCGCGCCGCGGGTGAGCACCCCGTGCCGCTCCAGCAGCGCCTCCGCCCGGGCCGTGGTCCGCTTGGTCGCGTTCGTCTCCAGCTCCGGTAGCGCCGACCACCGCCCGGCCATCGCCGGCGGGCCGGTGCGGCTGGGCAGCGCGGGGCGGCCCAGCCGGGTGCGCCCGTGACGGGTGCGGTCGAGCCGGGCTCGCGGTGCGGCCGGCGCCCGCCGGTGGGTGCCGCCACCGGCCAGCCGGGCGCGCAGCGGGGCGAGGGTGTCGTTGGTCAGCGCCCCGTTCCACACGAGGTCCCACACGACGTCGGAGAACGCCTGGTCGTCGGTGGACCCGACCCGGTCCGACAGCGACCGGAAGAACAGCGCCTGCCCGCCGGCGAGCTCCTCGACCACCTGCTGGGCCACCCCGCCCTCGACCTGCGCGCCGCCGGGTGGCTCGGGCAGAAGCAGTGGGGCGAGGTCGGCCGGCACCAGGGTGACCCACCCGTCGCCACCGGAGAGCCCACCCGCGCCGGCCCACAGCACCTCACCGGCGCTGGTCAGCTCGTCGAGCATCGCGGGGGAGTAGTCGCGCACCCGGGAGGGCAGCACCAGCGACTCCAGCGCGGACGCCGGCACCAGCGCCCCGGCCAGCTGCTCGACCACCGCCAGGACGCCGTCGACCCCGCGCATCCGGCTGCCCACCGACTGCCAGGAGGGCGTGAACCGGGCCAGGGTGTCGATGGGGACCGGCTCCACCTCCTGGCGCAGCTTGGCCAGCGACCGCCGCCGGATCGAGCGCAGCACCTCCGCGTCGCACCACTCCTGGCCGACGCCGCCGGGCCGGAACTCGCCGGTGACCAGCCGCCCGGTGCCCACCAGACGCTGCAGCGTCGCGGTGACGACGGCGACGCCCAGGCCCAGCCGGGTGGCGACGTCGGCCGGCACGAACGGCCCGTGCGTGCGGGCGTAGCGACCGACGAGGTCACCGAGCGGGTCGGCCACCGGCTCGGTGAACGCCTCGGGCACCCCGACCGGCAGGGCGGTGCCCAGCGCGTCGCGCAGCCGCCCGGCGTCCTCGATGGCGACGTGCCGCTCCTCGCCGGCGATGCGCACGACGATCGCCCGCCGGGAGGCGACGAGTTCGGTGAGCCACTCGGCCGGCACCCCGCGGGGCGCGGCCTCGGCGACGGTCAGGTCGCCGAGCCCGCGGAGGAGGTCGCTGGCGCCGTCGACGTCCCGGGGGTGCCGCTCGGCCGGCAGCCGCTGCAGCTCGGCCTCGACCTCGGCCATCGCGTCGGTGTCCAGCAGCTCGCGCAGCTCCGACCGGCCCAGCAGCTCGGCCAGCAGGCCGGTGTCCAGGGCGAGTGCCTGCGCGCGGCGCTCGGCGAGCGGTGCATCGCCCTCGTAGATGAACTGCCCCACGTAGCCGAACAGCAGCGACTGGGCGAAGGGCGAGGCGGTCTGGGTCTGCACGTCGACGACCCGCACCCGGCGGGAGCGCACGTCGCGCATCAGCTCGACCAGCCCGGGCACGTCGTAGACGTCCTGGAGCACCTCCCGGACCGCCTCGAGGGTGATCGGGAACGACGAGAACTCGCTGGCCACCGAGAGCAGCTGGGCCGCCCGCTGCCGCTGCTGCCACAGCGGGGTGCGCCGGCGCGGGTCGCGGCGGGGGAGCAGCAGCGCCCGGGCGGCGCACTCGCGGAACCGGCTGGCGAACAGCGCGGAGTTGCCGACCTCGCCGGTGACCTCGCGTTCGACGTCGTCCGGGTCGAGCACGGCCAGGTCGGCCTCGGGCGCCTCGCCGGTGGTGTCGGGCAACCGGAGCACGATGCCGTCGTCGGAGTGCATCGACGCGACGTCGACGCCGTACCGCTCGCGCAGCCGGGCGGCCAGCACCAGCGCCCAGGGCGCGTTGACCTGCGCCCCGAAGGGGGAGTGCACGACCAGCCGCCAGTCGCCGAGCTCGTCGCGGAACCGCTCGACCAGCAGGGTGCGGTCGTCGGGCAGGTGGCCGGTGGCCTGCTTCTGCTCGGCCAGGTAGGCGAAGAGGTTGGCCGCGCCCCACTCGTCGAGGCCGGCGGCCCGGGCCCGCGCGGTGCCGGCCTCCGGGGTCGCCGAGCCCACCTCGCGCAGGAACGCGCCGAGGGCGCGCCCGAGCTCCAGCGGCCGGCCGAGGGTGTCGCCGTGCCAGAACGGCATCTTCCCGGGCAGGCCCGGGGCGGGGCTGACCAGCACCCGGTCGTGGGTGATCTCCTCGATCCGCCAGGACGACGAGCCGAGCAGGAAGACGTCGCCCACCCGGGACTCGTAGACCATCTCCTCGTCGAGCTCACCGACCCGGCGGCCACCGCCCTCGCCGGCGCCGGACACCAGGAAGACGCCGAACAGGCCGCGGTCGGGGATGGTGCCGCCGCTGGTGACCGCCAGCCGCTGGGCGCCGGCGCGGGCGGTGAGGGTGTCGGTGACCCGGTCCCAGGTCAGCCGCGGGCGCAGCTCGGCGAAGGCGTCGGAGGGGTAGCGGCCGGCGAGCATGTCCAGCACCGCGTGCAGCGCGGAGTCGGGCAGCGAGGCGAACGCGGCCGAGCGGCGCAGCACGGCGGCGACCTCGTCGACCGTGCGCGGCCGCTCGGAGACCATCGCGACGATCTGCTGGGCCAGCACGTCGAGCGGGTTGCGCAGGTACCGGGTCGACTCGATGGCGCCGGCCCGCATCCGCTCGGCGACGACGGCGCTCTGCACCAGGTCGCCGCGGAACTTCGGGAAGATCACGCCCTCGCTGACCGCACCGACCTGGTGGCCGGCCCGCCCCACCCGCTGCAGCCCGGCAGCCACGTTCGGCGGCGACTCGACCTGGATGACCAGGTCGACCGCGCCCATGTCGATGCCCAGCTCCAGGGAGGAGGTGGCGACGACGGCGGGCAGCTGCCCGGACTTGAGCGCCTCCTCGACCACCGCGCGCTGCTCCCGGGAGACCGAGCCGTGGTGTGCCGACGCCACCGGCTTGACCTCCGGGGGCAGCCCGCCGCCGGAACCCGCCTGGGCCATCAGCTCGGCCGGGTTCGCGCCGTGCGGGAGCGGCTCCCCGGTCGCCCGCTCGTGGGCCAGCTCGTTGAGCCGGCTGGTCAGCCGCTCGGCCAGCCGGCGCGAGTTGGCGAACACGATGGTGCTGCGGTGGGTCTCGATCAGGTCGAGCACCCGTTCCTCGACCGCCGGCCAGATCGACGTCCGCGGCTGGTTGCCCGCCGCGGAGCCCTCCAGCTCCCCGGTGGGCTGCCCCAGCTGGCTCATGTCCTCGACCGGGACGACGACCGACAGGTCCCACTGCTTGGTCGACGGCGGGGCCACCACCTGCACCGGGCGCCCACCGGCGAGGAAGGTCGACACCTCCTCGATCGGCCGCACCGTCGCCGACAGCCCGATCCGCTGGGCCGGCTGCTCCAGCAGCTCGTCGAGCCGGTCGAGGGAGACGGCCAGGTGGGCGCCGCGCTTGCTGCCGCAGACGGCGTGCACCTCGTCCAGGATCACCGTCTCGACACCGCGCAGCGCCTCCCGCGCCTGGCTGGTCAGGAGCAGGAACAGCGACTCGGGGGTGGTGATCAGGATGTCCGGCGGACGGCGGGCGAAGGTGCGCCGCTCGTCGGCCGGGGTGTCACCGGAGCGGATGCCGACGCTGATCTCCGGTCGTTCCTGACCCAGCCGGGCGGCGGCCTGGCCGATCCCGGTCAGCGGTGCGCGCAGGTTGCGCTCGACGTCGACGGCCAGCGCCTTGAGCGGGGACACGTACAGCACCCGGCAGCGGGCCAGCGGGTCCTCCGGCGGGGGCGTGGCGGCCAGCCGGTCCAGCGACCAGAGGAAGGCCGCCAGCGTCTTGCCCGACCCGGTCGGGGCGACGACCAGTGCGTGCTCGCCGCTGCTGATCGCCGTCCAGGCGCCCTCCTGGGCTGCCGTGGGCTGCTCGAACGCGCCGGTGAACCACGCCTGGGTGGGCGGGGAGAACCGCTCGAGGGCCGACACGCCTCCAGTCTCCCCGCGGGTACGACAGTTCGCCCTCCTCCCGGCGGGACGGGGGGTGTCAGCCCGGTCGCCGGACCTCGATCAGCTGCCGGCGCGAGTGGCAGGCGAAGCTCCCGTCCGCGCCGCGGGGGCGTGGGGGGGGGGGCC
>NZ_JBJHAQ010000038.1:0-36076 GCF_054051115.1 Modestobacter sp. SYSU DS0904
CCCCCCCCCCCCCCCCCCCCCCCCCCCCCCCCCCCCCCCCCCCCCCCCCCCCCCCCCCCCCCCCCCCCCCCCCCCCCCCCCCCCCCCCCCCCCCCCCCCCCCCCCCCCCCCCCCCCCCCCCCCCGGCCCTCGGGGTCAGGAGGGGCTCGGGGTCAGGAGGACTTGGCGGCGACGACGGCGTCGTAGACGACCCGGCGGGGCAGCCCGGTGCGCGCCACGACGGTGCGGATCGCCTCCTTGCGGTCGGCCCCGGCGGCCTCCTCGGCGGCGACCTCGGCCGCCAGCTCCGCCGGCTCGAGCGACACCGGGCCGGCGACCGCGCCGGCCACGACCAGGGTGATCTCCCCGCGCACGCCGTCGGCGGCCCACGCGGCCAGCTCCCCGAGCCCGCCGCGGCGGACCTCCTCGTGGGTCTTGGTCAGTTCCCGGCAGACGGCGGCGGGCCGGTCCGCGCCGAAGGCCCCGACCGCGTCGGTGAGCGCGTCGGCCAGCCGGTGCGGTGACTCGTAGAACACCATCGTGCGCGGCTCGGCGGCCAGCGCGGCCAGCGTCGACCGCCGCTCCCCGCCCTTGCGGGGCAGAAAGCCCTCGAAGGTGAACCGGTCGCACGGCAGCCCGGAGACGGCCAGCGCGGTGACGACGGCGGAGGGCCCGGGCACCGAGGTCACCTCGATGCCGGCCTCGATGGCGGCGCGCACCAGCGTGTAGCCGGGGTCGGAGACCGACGGCATGCCGGCGTCGGTGATCAGCAGCACGGTGCGGCCCTCGGTCATCGCCGCGACCAGCCCGGGCAGCCGGGCCCGCTCCACGCTCTCGTGGAAGGTGACCACCTTCCCGCTGAGGGTCACCTCGAGGTCCTTGGCCAGCCGGTGCAGCCGCCGGGTGTCCTCGACCGCCAGGACGTCGGCCTCGGCCATCGCCTGCCGCAGCCGTGGGCCGACGTCGCCGGGCTGACCCAGCGGCGCGCCGCCGAGCACGAGTCGTCCGGTCACGGTGTCGAGCCTGTCACGCCGGGGCTGACCGGCCCGCCTGCAGGGGCCCGGCGCGAGCCTGCGAGCGCCGGGGGACAGGGGGGGCCTTTGACTACCCTGACCGACATGGCGGTGCTGGCCCCCGAGCGGACCGAGTCGGCACCGGTGGACCCGGCTCCGCCGCGCCGGTTCGCCCGCCCGCCGCGTCCCCGACGTCAGGCCGTGCCCCCGCTGCCCGACGACCGACGGCTGGCCGCACTGCTCACCGCACTGCTGGGCGTGGCCACGCTGGTGTCCCGGCTGTGGGGCATCACCTACCCGCGGGAGCTGGTCTTCGACGAGGCCTACTACCCGCCGGAGGCCGCGGAGCTGCTGGAGCTCGGCTACGAGTACAACCGCGGCTACACCTTCATCGTCCACCCGCCGCTGGGGAAGTGGCTGATCGCCGCCGGCGAGCAGCTCTTCGGCTACGACTCGCTCGGCTGGCGGTTCCCCAGCGCGGTCGCCGGGACGATCGCCGTCGTCGTGCTGACCCGGCTCGCCCGGCGGCTGACCGGGTCCACGCTGCTCGGCCTGGTCGCCGGGCTGCTGCTGGCGCTGGACGGTTTCTCCTTCACCCTGGGCCGGATCGGCCTGCTCGACGTCTTCCTGCAGGTCTTCGTGGTGTCCGCGGTCGCCTGCCTCGTGGTCGACCGGGACCGGATGGCCCAGCGCGTCCGCGACGGCGCCGACCGGATGACCGCGACCGGGTTCCGGTTGGGACCCCGGGGCTGGCGGATCGCCGCGGGGGTGCTGTTCGGCGCCGCCTGCGGGGTGAAGTGGAGCGGCGTGTGGTTCCTGGCCGCCTTCGCCGTCCTGTCGCTGTGGTGGGACCGGGCGGCCTGGCGGGAGGCAGGGGCGGCGCGGCCGACGCTGGCCGCGCTGCGCCGCGGGCTGCCCGGCGCCACCTGGGCGCTGGCGGCCGTGCCGGTGCTCACCTACCTGGCCACCTTCACCGGCTGGTTCCGCGGCGAGAACGCGCAGGGCCGGCACTGGGCGGAGCAGAACCCGGACACCGACTGGCCGTTCGTGCCCGGGGCGCTGCGCGCGCTGTGGCACATGCACGGTGAGTGGCTGTCGTTCCACAGCGGGCTGTCCAGCCCGCACCCGTGGGAGTCCGGGCCGTGGTCGTGGATCGTCGACGGCCGGCCGATCCTGCTGTGGAACCCCCAGGGGCTCACCGACGCCGACGGCGGGCAGGTGGTCCGCTACATCCTGATGCTGGGCACGCCGACGCTGTGGTGGCTGTTCCTGCCGGCGACGCTCTGGCTGCTCTGGCGGATCGTGGCCCGCCACGACCGGGCCGCGCTGGTCGCCGCGACCGGCATCGCCGCCGGGTGGCTGACCTGGTTCCTCAACACCGACCGGACGATGTTCATCTTCTACATGGCCCCGGCGGTGCCGTTCTTCGTGCTGGCGGTGACGCTGGTGCTGCAGGACGTGCTGGGCCGCCCGGGTGCGAGCACGTTCCGCCGTCAGGTGGGCCTGGGCGCGGTGTGCCTGTACCTGGCGGTGGCGGCGATGACGTTCGTCTTCTTCCACCCGGTGCTCACCGGGGCGCCGTTGTCGCACCCGGAGTGGCTGCAGCGGATGTGGTTCCCCTCCTGGTTCTAGGCGTCCCCGCCGTTCTGGGAGACCCCACCGCCACCGGGCCCCCGGGGGTCAGCGGCGCCGCTCGACCACCTCACCGGTGGCCGCGTTCCAGGTCAGGGAGCCGCCCTGGAAGTCCGACCGCCGCCCACCGGGGACCGGGTACTCGTCGCTGGTCGGGTAGCCCAGGTACGAGCGCTCCCACCCGAGGGCGGCCCACCGGTCGCGGATGGCGCCCTCGATCTGGTGCGCCCCGGTGCCCGGCGTCCAGTAGACGGACCCGCCCTCGAAGTGGTTGAACCGGCCGACGCCGTCCGGCGTGCCCGTCTCATCGGTGAGCGGGAAGCCCAGCCGGCCGCTCTCCCAGCCGAAGCGGGCCCAGGTCTGGTAGATGCTGCCGTGCACGCTGCGGGCGCCCAGCCACGGCAGCCAGTAGATGCCGCCGTTCTGGAAGTCGTTGTACTGCCCGCGCCCGTTCGGGGTGGTGCGCTCCGAGCCGCGGGGATAGCCGTGGGCGCTCCGCTCCCAGCCCATCGCCGACCACAGGCTCCGGATGTCGCCGCCCACCTGGTGCGCGCCCGTCGCCGGCGTCCAGTAGACCGAGCTGCCGAACGCGAAGTGGTTGTACCGGCCGACGCCGTCGGGCGTGGTCGACTCGTCGGTCAGCGGTTCCCCGTGCCGGAGGTGGCCCCCCTCGGCCAGGTAGGTGCCCACGATCGCGCCGTGCACCTCGTGTGGCCCGGCCGGCGGCGACCAGTACAATCCGGCCTCCGCCGTACGGCCGGTACCGCAGCGTCTCGTCGCCCGCCTCGGCGCCGGTCGGCGCCCCCAGCACCGCCCGGACCTGCGGGTCGGTCGCGTACCGGCGGTCGATCGGGGTCAGGTACTCGGCGGTCAGCGACAGGACCCGGTCGGGCATCGTCAGCGTGCGCGTCCGCGGTGCACCGTCGGACCACCGCTCGAACGTGGCCACGCCGTCGGTGGCGACCGTCGGCGCGGTCAGCGACACGGTGGCGCCCACGGTGACCGGGACGCTCGACCGGGCGACGCCGTTGACCGTGACGGCGCTCGGCGTGCTGGGGTCCACGGCCAGCGTGCGCAGCCGCGGCGCGGCCTCGAAGACCTGCTGCACGCGCACTCCGGCGGAGTCCACGGCGCGGGCCACGATCTGCAGCCGGGTCTGGTCGCCGTGGTCGTCGAAGGGGCGGGAGAACGACGGGCCGGTGACGGACTCACCGGGGTGGTCGTGGCAGTAGCCGCCGCTGCAGTGCACGAGCAGCACGCTCCAGGTGACCGGCAGCGCGCCGTCCTCCCGGTCCGTGGCGGTCGCGCTGGCCGCCACCGTCTCCCCGACGGCGAAGAGCCGGTCCGCCGGGGGCGCGGTGAGGGAGATGACCGGGGCTCCGTTGGCCGGCCGGACCGTCATCTCCGTCGTGCCGGTGGCGCCCAGTGGATCGGTGACCGTGAGCCGGGCCGTGTAGGAGCCCTCCCCCGGCGGATAGGAGTGCACGACCCGTGGCCCGGTGGCGCTGGTGCCGTCCCCGAAGTCCCAGGCGTGGGTGATCGGCTGGCCGTCGAGGTCGCTGGACGCGCCGCCGTCGAAGGTCACCGTCCCGGTCTCCGGATCCGAGGTCAGCGTCGCCTCGGCCGTGGGCGCCCGGTTGCCGGGCACGTAGGACAGCCGCTTGAGGACGCTGCCGCCGATGTCGGCGTACACCACGTCCCCGTTCGAGGCGGCCGCGAACTTCACCGGCAGCCCGTTCTCCACCCCGAAGCCGGTCGGCTCCGGCTCGCGGACCACCTGCCCCTGTGCGTCGTAGCGCATCGTGTAGAGGCGCTGGGACGCGTAGTCGCCGAAGAAGTAGGCGCCGTGGTAGCGCTCGGGGTACGTCGCGCCGGTGTAGACGATGCCGCCGGTGACGCTGGTGCCCGCCGGCCCGTGCACGTAGGTGTGCAGGGGCGGGGTCTGCACCACGCCGTCACACCCGGGCAGGTCGGTGTACCCGGGGGTCCGGGTCTCGCCCTCCCAGCAGGGCCAGCCGTAGTTCGCCCCGGGGCGCACCAGGTTGATCTCCTCCCAGGTGTTCCAGCCGACGTCGCCGAGGACCGGCGCACCGCTGGCCGGATCCAGGCTCATCCGGAACGGGCTGCGGAAGCCGCTGGCGTAGACGCGGCTGCGCCAGGAGGAGGGGGCGGCCGGGTCGTAGTACGGGTTGCTCGACACCCCGCGGCCATCGGGGAGGACGTGCAGCACCTTGCCGCGGCCGTCGTCGATGTCGAGGGCGCCGAGCGCCCGCTC
Source organism: Modestobacter sp. SYSU DS0904 (assembly GCF_054051115.1). Lineage (NCBI taxonomy): Bacteria > Bacillati > Actinomycetota > Actinomycetes > Geodermatophilales > Geodermatophilaceae > Modestobacter > Modestobacter sp. SYSU DS0904. The sequence continues at coordinate 4,900 of NZ_JBJHAQ010000038.1, forward strand.
GTCGACGTAGCGGAAGTCGGCCGCGTCACCGACGGTGACCCAGAGCGAGCCGTCCGGGTCCGGGACCAGGCTCGACATGGTGTGCACGTCGGCGTGGCTCACCAGGTCCCAGATGACCCGCTCGTCGGACAACCCGGTCGGCTCGGGCGTGCCGGTGACCGCCCACGAGCTCAGCCGCATCGTCCACCGGCCCTCGACCGACAAGGTGCGCGCGGTGAAGATCCGCCGGCTGGTGGCGTGGTCGGTGGGGACGGCCAGCCCGGTGAGCCCGAGGTCCTGCACCGTCACCACGGACAGCTCGGCGAGCGTGCGGGCCCGCCCGTCGGCCGACACCCAGGCGACCCGGCCGTTCTTGCCGGCGGTGAACCAGCTGCCGTCCGGGGCGAAGGCGAAGTCGGTGAGCAGCTCGTCCTGCCCGCTCGGCAGGTCGCGGACGACGAAGCCCTCGGGCAGCGAGGGCGCCGCGACGGCCCGTCCGGGCGGTGCCACCAGCGTGGCGGCCACCAGGAGGGCGAGCACCAGCAGTGCTCGCAGGAGCTGCCGGGTACGACCAGCCGGCGTCGTGGCGCGGCTGCGCCGATCCCCCCGGTTCACCCGGAAGAGGTAACCAGAGGTCACGGACGGTTCCGGCCGGGGACCGCGGACCGGCCTCGACCCGCCGCCGTCGGCCACGCACCGTGTCGATCACCTGACTGGAGACCGCGCAGCGACGTGGGTCTGCCGAACGCAACAGGCCGGGCCCCTGGTGGGACCCGGCCTGGATGGTGGAGCTGAGGGGATTTGAACCCCTGACCCCCTCGATGCGAACGAGGTGCGCTACCGGTCTGCGCCACAGCCCCGTGGTGCGGGAACGAGATTACCTCCCGCGCCCGCCGGCGCTGCCACGGGGGGCAGCGCCGGCGGGTCGGGTCAGCCGTTGGCGACGCGGCGCGGCTGGTAGACGTCGACGTCGGCGAACCCGATGTCGTCGTCGTCCAGGCCCACCACCGCGCTGTGCTGCCAGCCGGCGGGCGCGGGGGTGCGGGCGGCCACGACGCGGCCGGGGCGCAGCGGGTGCACCGGGGCCAGCGGCAGGCTGGGGTGCTGCGCCGCCGGGGCCTGGCTCGGCACGACGGCGGCGGCCGGACGGACGTCGTCCCAGCCGGTGGCGGGGCGGGCGCTCGGGCGGCCCTCGGCGCGCGGCGCCGGCCGGCGCACCGGGCGGTGGGCGGCGCGGGCAGCCCGACGGGCCGCGGCACGACGCTCCCGCTGGGCGGCGGCGCGGGTCACCATCAGGTAGCCCACGACGGCGACGTCGAGCAGCACCTGCGGCGCCCACATCCAGCTCCGCCAGGCCAGCGCCCCCACGAGGGCGAGCACCGCGAGCGCGACCAGACCCGCCAGCGTGCGGCGGCGCAGCGCGTGCACGTCGACCTGCAGCTCACCGCTGCTGCGCAGCTGGGCGCGGTCGATCGACACCCGCTCGGTCTCGGCGTGGACCACCGGGTCCGCCGCCCGCCGACGCTGCAGTGTGCGACCCGAGTCAGGAGCCGCCGTCCTGCTGGAGCCGTCGCCCCGGGTGACCACCATCGGCACCAGGACCACGAACCACAACACGACGAGAGCGGCCAGCAGCACGCCTGATCCCATCACGAACACCCCGATCCATCCCTGGCACCACGACACGACCCCGATCCCTGGGGCCACACGAGTCACATCAGTCACTCGTGAGGTCAAGGTAAGGGCGCGGTCTGCCGATGGACGGGACGTTCACCGGTGTGTCGGCATGCTGCCTGCGTACACCGGCGTGTCGGCATCTCCGGTGGGTCTCGGAGCGGTGACGCTGCGACGCCACACGATCACACTCGCCCACCCGGCCGCACCCGTCGACTCAGCCCGGGGCGCGGGAGCGCCACCGGCCGAGCACCCCGGCGGGCGCGTCCTCGGCGAGCAGCGCGTAGGCCAGGTGGTCGCGCCAGGCGCCGTCGATGTCCAGGTAGCCGCGGAGCAACCCCTCCTGCCGGAACCCGAGCCGTTCCACCAGCCGCCGGCTGGGCCGGTTCTCCGGGCGGATGTCGGCCTGCAGCCGGTGCAGCCCCACCGGGCCGAACGCGTGGTCGCAGACCAGCGCCACCGCCAGCGAGGCGACCCCCCGCCCGGCCACCGACCGGTCGACCCAGTAGCCCAGGTGCCCCGACCGCAGCGCACCGCGCACGATGTTGTCCACGGTCACCTGCCCGACCAGCCGGTCCTGCCAGCGGATCGCGAACGGCAGCGAGCTCCCCGCGCGGGCCCGCCGCCCGGCGATCCGCCGCATGCCGCGGTAGGCCGCCGGGGTGTGCCGTTGCGACCAGGGCACGTCCGAGGAGGGCTCCCACGGCGCCAGCCACTGCTCGTTGTCCAGCCGCAGCCGGGACCACGCGGCGGCGTCGGAGCGCCGCAGGGGGTGCAGCTCGACCGCTCCCCAGGCCAGCCGCGCCGGCCACCCCGGGTGCGGGACCGGGTCCAGCTCAGCCGCCCAGGAGCATGGGCATGACGGTCACCAGACCGCCGGCGGAGACCTCGGTGACGTCCTCGTCGACCACGATCAGGCAGTTGGCCTTGGCCATCCGGGCGAGCATCGCCTGGTCGCCGTCGCCGATCGGCTCGACCACGTAGCCGCCGTCGGGGTGCCGCATCACCTGGCCGTGCAGGTACTGGCGGTAGCCCAGCGGGGAGAGCAGCTGCTGGGCGGAGACCGCCTGCACGGTGCGGCGGAACAGCTGCCGCTTGCCCAGCATCAGCCGGATCGCCGGGCGCACGAACACCTCGAAGGCGACCAGCGCGGCCACCGGCTCCCCCGGCACGCAGATCACCGGGACGTCGTTGGGGCCGAGCTTGCCGAAGGCGTGCACCGGGCCGGGGTGCATCGCGACCTGGGTGAAGGTGAGCCCACCGAGCTCGGCCAGCGCCTCCTGCAGCAGGTCGGGGCCGGCGTTGGCGAACGTGCCGGCGATCAGCACGACGTCGCTGCGCAGCGTCTGCCCCTCGATCAGCTCCACCATCCGGCGCCGGTCCGGCGGCAGGATGCCGGCCCGGTAGGCCTCGGCGCCGGCGTCCCGGGCCGCGGCGGCCAGGGCGTAGCTGTTCACGTCGACCACCCGGCCGGGCGCCGGCGGGGTGCCGACGTCGACCAGCTCGTCCCCGGCGGAGAGCACCGAGATCCGCGGGCGCGGGCGCACCGCGACCCGTTCCCGGCCGACGGCGGCCAGCAGGCTGATCTGCGCCGGGCCGATCGGGGTGCCGACCTGGACCGCGACGTCACCCGGGGAGACGTCGTCGCCGACCCGGCGCACGTAGCTGCCGGGCGCCAGCGCGGCGAACACCCGGACCCGGGCGACGCCCTGGTCGGTCCAGGCGGCCGGGACGACGACGTCGGCCCCGGCCGGGAGCATCGCGCCCACCGCGACCCGCACCGCCAGCCCGGCGGAGATCGCCGGCGCCCCGGCCGACCCGGCCTCGGTGTCCCCGACGACGGCGAGGTCGACCGGCTCCTCGACGGTGGCGGCCTCGACGTCGACCGACCGCACCGCGTAGCCGTCCAGGCCGGCCTGGTCGAACGCCGGCAGCGCCAGCTCGCTGGCCACCAGCTCGGCGCAGAGCAGGCCCTGCGCGTCGAGCACGGCCAGCTCGATCGGGTCGGGCTGCGGCACGGCGCCGAGGATCACCTCGAGGTGGTGCTCCACGGTGCGCAGCCGCACGCCGGAGACGTCCACCGAACCGGTGTCGGCCTGCGGGTCGGGGGTGCGGTCACCGGTGGCGATCGCCGGGGAGGGCACCCGGTCGGAGGTGAACACCGACCGGTCGACCTGCACGGTGTCCCGGCCCAGCGGGCGCGGGCCGCTGCCGGGGTCGATCAGCTGGGTGTCCCGCGGTGCGGCCGCGCCCAGCGCCGTCTCCGGGCCGCTCGGGTCCCGTGTCCCAGCGGCCAACCAGCCTCGGGTGTCGTCCTCGCTCATCCCCACCACCGTCGTCCGACCGTCGTCGGGTCATCTCCGCCGACCGGGGAACCCGGCCGGGCCGCCGTTCGACGGGCCTGGCGTCCGATGGTGCCCCCTGTCGGGTCCGGTCAGGCCGGCGACGCGCCCTCGGCGGGCAGGTCGGCGACGAAGTCACGCAGCCAGGGGCCGAACGCCGGGCCGAGGTCCTCGCGCTCGGCGGCCAGCTGGACCACGGCCTTGAGGTAGTCGAGCTTGTCACCGGTGTCGTAGCGGCGGCCGGAGAAGACCACGCCGTGCACCGGCACGCCGTCGTCGACGAGCTTCAGCAGCGCGTCGGTCAGCTGGATCTCCCCACCGCGGCCGGGCGGGGTGTCCCGGATGGCCGGGAAGACCTCCGGTGGGAGGACGTAGCGGCCGATGATCGCCAGCGAGCTGGGCGCCTCCTCGGCCGGGGGCTTCTCCACCATGCCGGTCACCCGGAACACCGGGTCACCGGCTGCGTCGCCGGAGACGTGCGCGTCCTCGACGGCGACCGCGCCGTACTTGGAGATGTTGTCCGCGCCGACGTCGAGCAGCGCGATCACCGCGCCACCGTGCTCGGCCTGGACGGCGATCATCTGCTCCAGCAGGTGGTCGCGGGCGTCGATGATGTCGTCGCCGAGCAGCACGGCGAACGGCTCGTCCCCGACGAAGCCGTCGGCCTGCAGGACGGCGTGCCCCAGCCCGGCGGCCTCGCCCTGGCGGACGAAGAACACCTGGGCGACGTCGGTGGACTCGGCGACGGCGTCCAGCCGGCCCTGGTCGCCCTTGGCCTCCAGCGCCGTCTCCAGCTCCGGGGTGCGGTCGAAGTGGTCCTCGATCGCGCCCTTGTTGCGGCCGGTGACCATGAGCACCTGGCCCAGGCCGGCGCGGGCCGCCTCCTCGACGATGTACTGCACCGCCGGGCGGTCGACGACCGGCAGCAGCTCCTTGGGCACCGACTTGGTCGCGGGCAGGAACCGGGTCCCCATCCCGGCGACCGGGATGACGGCCTTCGTCGTGGTCGGGCGCTCGGCAGGCTGGCTCGGCATGCCGGCCACCCTAACGATCCCGGGCGCGCGGTCGACTCCCCCGAGGTGGTGAAGCAGCAGGCGACGGTGACCACATCCCCGCCGGCCGGCCGCCGCACCGAGCGGCCCGGACGTCCGGAGGTGACCCCTCTCCGGGCGTGAGAGGGTGACCGGCGTCTCCGGCGGCCCCGACCGCCACAGCACGGCCTGGGAGTTCCATGTCCCCCGAGATCGTCTCCATCCTGGCCCTGGTGGCGATCTTCGTGATCGCCACCGTCCTGCCGATCAACATGGGCGCGCTGGCCTTCGTGGCCGCGTTCGGGGTCGGCACCCTCGCGGTCGGCCTGACCACCGACGACATCATCGCCGGGTTCCCCGGCGAGCTGGTGCTGACGCTGATCGGCGTCACCTACCTGTTCGCCATCGCGCAGAACAACGGCACCGTCGACCTGCTGGTCCGGGGGGCGGTCAAGCTCGTCGGCGGCCACGTGGCGGCCATCCCCTGGGTGATGTTCTTCGTCACCGCGCTGCTGACCGGGATCGGGGCGCTCTCCCCGGCGGCCGTGGCGATCATCGCGCCGATCGCGCTGAGCTTCGCCGCACGGCACGGCATCAGCCCGCTGCTGATGGGGATGATGGTCGTCCACGGCGCGCAGGGCGGCGGGTTCTCGCCGATCAGCGTCTACGGCGTCACGGTCAACGACATCGTGGACCGGTCCGACCTCGAGGGCAGCCCGCTCGCGGTGTTCCTCGGTGCCCTGCTGTTCAACATCGCGATCGCCGTGGTGCTGTTCTTCGTCTTCGGCGGCCGCAAGCTGCTCGGCCGCAAGGTCGCCGCCGAGCCGGTGCCGCACACCGAGCACGCGCACGGCACCGTCGTCCGCGGGCACGGGGCCGCCCCCGGCCCCGCTGTGGGCGGCGACGACGACGAGCACGTGCACCCCGACCGCCCCGAGCCGGTCGGGTTCGAGCAGGTCCTCACGCTGGTCGGCCTGGCCACGCTCGCCGTCCTGGCGCTGGTGTTCGACCTCGACATCGGCTTCGTCTCGATCACCGTCGCCGTGGTCCTGGCGCTGTTCTCCGCGCAGAAGCACAAGGGCGCCGTGGCGCAGATCAGCTGGTCGACCGTGCTGCTCATCGCCGGCGTGCTGACCTTCGTCTTCGTGCTCGAGCAGGCCGGCACCATCGACTACGTCGGCGACGCGGTCATCGGCCTCGGCGCACCCCTGCTCATCGCCCTGCTGCTGGCCTACATCGGCGGGGTCGTGTCGGCGTTCGCGTCGTCCACGGCGATCATCGGCGTCGCCATCTCGCTCGCGGTGCCGTTCCTGCTCGCCGGGGACATCGGCGCCGTCGGCGTGGTGGTCGCCGTGTCCGTGGCCTCGACCATCGTCGACGTCAGCCCGTTCTCCACCAACGGCGCGCTCGTGCTGGCCAACGCGCAGGACGTCGACCGCGACCGGTTCTACAAGCAGATGCTCGGCTACTCCGGGATCGTCGTCGCCGCCGGGCCGCTGCTGGCCTGGCTGGTCTTCGTGGTCCCGGGCTGGCTGTGACCCCGACCCCGACCCCGCCCCCCGACCCCCAGGAGAGGACGACCGTGACCGGACAGCTGGAGGGCGTGCTCGTCGTCGACCTGACCCGGGCGCTGGCCGGGCCGCACGCCGGGATGATGCTCGGCGACCTGGGCGCCCGGGTGATCAAGGTGGAGAACCCCGGCAGCGGCGACGACAGCCGCGGCTGGGGCCCGCCGTTCGTGGAGACCGGGGACGGGCGCGAGTCCACCTACTTCTTCTCCGCGAACCGGAACAAGGAGTCGATCACCCTCGACCTCAAGGACGACGGCGACAAGGCCGTGCTCACCGAGCTGCTGCGCCGCGCCGACGTGCTGCTGGAGAACTTCCGCCCCGGCACGCTGGCCCGCCTCGGCTTCGGCACCGACGTGCTGGCCGAGCTGAACCCGCGGCTGGTGCAGCTGTCGATCAGCGGGTTCGGGCACGACGGCCCGGAGGGGCAGCGGGCCGGGTACGACCAGATCGCCCAGGGCGAGGCCGGGCTGATGTCGCTGACCGGCCCGGGCCCGGACGACCCGCAGAAGGTCGGCGTGCCGATCGGTGACCTGCTCGCCGGGATGTACGGCGCCTACGGCGTGCTGGCCGCGCTGTACGAGCGGGAGCGCACCGGCCGCGGGCAGGTGGTGCGCACCTCGCTGCTGGCCTCGGTGGTGGGCGTGCACGCCTTCCAGGGCACGGCGCACACGGTGGCCGGCCGGGTGCCCCGCGCGCAGGGCAACCACCACCCCTCGATCGCCCCGTACGGGCTGTTCCGCTGCGCCGGTGGCAGCGTGCAGCTGTCCTGCGGCAGCGAGGGGCTGTGGCGGCGGCTGTGCACCGAGTTCGGGCTGGACCCCGCGGCGCCGGGGATGGCCACCAACGGCGAGCGGGTCGAGCACCGGGACCAGGTGATCGAGCTGCTCGAGCAGGCCTTCGCCGAGATCCCCGCCGCCGAGCTGCTGGCCCGGCTGGACGCCGCCGGGGTGCCGGCGGGCAAGGTGCGCACCCTGGACGAGGTCTACGCCTGGGACCAGGTCGAGTCGCAGGGGCTGAAGGTCACCGTGGAGCACGCGACCGCGGGTGAGCTGACGCTGCCCGGCCCACCGCTGCGGTTCTTCGCCCCCGGGCCGGACGGCGAGACCGAGACGACCCGGCGGGCGCACACCCCTCCCCCGGTGCTCGGCGCCGACGGCGAGGCGATCCGCGCCTGGCTGGCGGCCCCGTGACCCGGCTGGACGCCCGGGGGCTGCGCGACCTGGTGCTGGACGCCGGCTCGTGGCGCAGCTGGGACACCCCGGTGCCGCCCCGCGACGTCGACGACGACTACGCCCGCGACCTGGCCCGCGCCGCGGAGCGCACCGGCCAGGACGAGGCGGTGGTGACCGGCGAGGGGCTGCTGCGCGGCCGGCGGGTGGCCGTCGTCGCCGGCGAGTTCGGCTTCCTGGCCGGCTCCATCGGCGTGGCCACCGCCGAGCGGCTGATGACCGCCGTCGAGCGGGCCACCGCCGAGGGCCTGCCGCTGCTGGCCGCCCCGGTGTCCGGGGGCACCCGGATGCAGGAGGGCACCGTCGCCTTCCTGCAGATGATCGGCATCACCCAGGCGATCGCCCGACACAAGGAGGCTGGGCTCCCCTACCTGGTCTACCTGCGCGACCCCACCTTCGGCGGGGTGCTCGCCTCCTGGGGCTCGCTCGGGCACGTCACCATCGCCGAGCCGGGGGCGGCGATCGGGTTCCTCGGCCCGCGGGTGTTCTCCGCGCTGTACGGCGAGGAGTTCCCGGAGGGCGTGCAGACCTCGGAGAACCTGGCCGAGCACGGGGTGATCGACGGCGTCGTGCCGCACGCGGAGGTCGCCGAGGTGGCCGACCGGGCGCTGCGGGTGCTGGCCGCCCGGGAGACCTGGCACCGCGGCGCATTCGTGGAGGGCGCGGTCGACGGTGACGGCACCGACGCCGACGACCCGGAGGACGGCCGGACGGCGTGGCAGGTGGTCACCGCCTCGCGGCGCACCGACCGGCCCGGCGTCCGGCAGCTGCTGCGCACCTCGGCGACCGACGTCGTCGCGCTGTCGGGCACCGGCGCCGGGGAGAAGGACCCGGGGCTGCTGCTGGCGCTGGCCCGCTTCGGCGGCGCGCCCTGCGTGGTGCTCGGGCAGGACCGGCGCGGGCAGTCGCTGACCGCGCCGCTGGGGCCGGCAGCGCTGCGGGAGGCCCGGCGGGGCATGCGGCTGGCCGCCGAGCTGCGCCTGCCGCTGCTCACCCTGATCGACACCCCCGGCGCGGCGCTGTCGGTGGCGGCCGAGGAGGGCGGGCTGGCCGGGGAGATCGCCCGCTGCCTGCAGGACCTGGTGATGCTGCCCGCCCCCACGCTCACCGTGCTGCTGGGGCAGGGCACCGGCGGCGGCGCGCTGGCCCTGGTGCCGGCCGACCGGGTGCTGGCGACGGCGAACGGCTGGCTCGGCCCGCTGCCACCCGAGGGCGCCTCGGCGATCGTGCACCGCACCGTCGACCGGGCCGACGAGCTGGCCGCCTCCCAGGGCGTGCGGGCCACCGACCTGTGGCGCGCCGGGATCGTGGACCGGGTCGTGCCCGAGCGCCCCGACGCCGCCGACGAGCCGGTGGAGTTCTGCCGCCGGCTGGGCCGGGTGCTCGCCGAGGAACTGGCCGGGCTGCTGGGCCGCGACGACGTGGAGCGGATGCGCAGCCGCACCCGCCGGTACCGCCACCTCGGCCGCTGACGGAGGACCCCACCGCCCCCACGCCCGGCGCGGGCCCTGCAGCGGGGTCCCCGTCGTACCCCTGGGCCAGGATGACCGGCGTGGACCAGCGACCGATCCGCCGCATCAAGCCCGACCGCGCCGCGCCGCCCACCGCCGACCAGCGGGCCCGCTGGCCGCTGACCGTGCCGGCGGTCGCGCAGCTGGTCGACGAGGGGCTCGAGCTGCCCGCCGGGGCCTTGGTGCTGGTCGGGGAGAACGGGTCGGGCAAGTCGACGGTGATGGAGCTGCTGGCGGTGACCCTCGGCCTCAACCCGGAGGGCGGTTCGGCCAACGTCCGGCACCGCACCCGCGCCAGCGAGCCGGAGTCGCTCGGGCTGGTGGTCGAGCGGAGCCCGGGCGCCTCCCGCTGGGGCTACTTCCTCCGCGACGAGACGCTGCACGGCCTCTACAGCTACCTGGAGTCGGTCGGCGGTGACCGCGCCTACCACGAGCTCTCGCACGGCGAGGCGTTCCTCGAGGTGCTCACCAGCCGGGCCACCGGCGCGGGCACCTACCTGCTCGACGAGCCCGATGCGGCGCTCTCCTTCGGCGGCAGCCTGGCGCTGATCTCCCACCTGCTGGCGATGCTGGACCGGGGCGCGCAGGTGGTCATCGCCACCCACTCCCCGATCGTGGCCGCACTGCCCGGCGCGACGCTGCTGGAGGTCGGCGAGTGGGGGCTGCGGCCGACCCGCTGGGAGGACCTGGAGCTGACCGAGAACTGGCGGCAGTTCCTCGCCGAGCCGTCGTCCTACCTCCGTCACCTGCGGTGAACTCGGTCACCGACGACGGGGTTGCCGACCTCCACAGCGGGCACGGCTGTCGGGGAGCCGGTCAGACCTTCCGGCTCCCCGCCTCGGCCGCCGGCCGGGCACACGAGGAGAACCCATGTCGAACGACCAGCACACCGTCCTCCGCTCCATGCACGACATCGGCCTGGCCGCCTGGTTCGGCGGCAACCTGATGGGCGCCGTCGGCCTGAACAAGGCCGCAGCCGCCGCCCGCGACAGCACCGAGCGGACGCGCCTGTCCTCGATCGGCTGGGGGGCCTGGGCGCCGGTGCAGGGTGCCGCGATCGCCGCGCACCTGATCGGCTCGGTGGGCATGCTGCGCGCCGACCGTGGCCGGGTGGCCACCGGGCCGGGAGCGATGGCGAACACCGTGGTCAAGAGCGCGCTGACCGCCGCCGCGATCGGGACGTCGATCGCCAGCGGGGCACTGGGCGCCAAGATCGGGGCCAAGTCACCGGTGCCCAGCGAGACCGCGACCGACCCGGCGCCCAACACGCCCTCGGACGTCGCCGCCGCGCAGAAGGGGCAGAAGCCGCTGCAGTGGGTCAACCCCGCACTGACCGGCGTGCTCATCGTGCTGGCCGCTCAGCAGGGCGAGCAGCAGCGGACGAGCTCCACCGTGCGCGGAGCCCTCGGCGCGGGCCTGACCAGCGTGAAGGCCGCCGTCCTCCGCTCCGCCTGAGGCGGGCCGGCCTGAGGCGGCGGCCGGCATCCCCGCCGGCGCCTCAGGCCGCGGTGGCCTGCCCGGCCGGGGTGAGCCCCCAGGCCGCGGCGAGCAGCTCCAGGCTGCGCAGCCGCTCGGCCACGCCGTGGGTCGAGGCGGTGACCATGATTTCGTCGGCGCCGGTGTCGGCGGCCAGCTGCCGCAGCTCGGCGACCGCCCGCTCCGGGCCGCCGACGATCGCGTTGCTCGGCATCCCCTGGGCGGCGGCCCGCTCCGGGTCGGTGGCCGCCTCCGCGAGGCTGGGCACCGGGCGCAGCCGGTTGGTGCGGATGGACAGCCGCATCAGCTGACCGGGCAGCGCCAGCCGGCGGGCCTCCTCGTCGGAGTCGGCGACCAGCGTGCTCGCGGTGACGACGGCGTACGGCCAGGGCAGTGCGTCCGAGGGCCGGAAGGACTCCCGGTAGAGCTCCAGCGCGGCGACGGCGTGCGGGCTGCCGAAGTGGTGGGCGAAGGTGAACGGCAGCCCGAGCTGCCCGGCCAGTTGCGCGGAGTAGCTGCTGGAGCCCAGCAGGACCACCCGGGGCGCGGAGACGGCGGCCGGCGTGGCGGTGAACCGCTCGGCCAGCCCGCCCTCGACCCGCTGATCACCGAGGAGCCCGAGCAGGTCGAGCAGGTCCTGCGGGAACTGCTCGGCCGACAGCAGCTTGGGGTCGCGGCGCAGCGCCAGGGCGGTGTGCTGGTCGGTGCCCGGGGCCCGGCCGATGCCCAGGTCGATCCGCCCCGGGTGCAGCGCCTCGAGCAGGGCGAACTGCTCGGCCACCACCAGGGGCGCGTGGTTGGGCAGCATCACCCCGCCGGAGCCGACGACGATCCGCTCGGTCACCGCGGCCAGATGGGCGATGAGCACCGGCGGGTTGGTGCTGGCCACCGCCGGCATGTTGTGGTGCTCGGCCACCCAGAGCCGGCGGTAGCCGAGCCGGTCGGCGGCCTGCGCGACGGCGACGGTGTGCGCCAGGGCGTCGGCGGTGGTCTGCCCGGACCCGACGGTGGCCAGCTCGAGCACGGACAGGGGCAGCGGGGTCTCGGACATCACCGCGACCAACACGGCGCCGGCGGGCGGGCTTCCCGGCGGTCAGGTGGCGTGCTCGGTCACGCGTCCCGGAGCGGACGGCGTCCAGCGCGCGGGGGCCCCCCGGAGAGACGCTCGTCACGCGATGGGCGGACTCGGGTCGACGGGCGTGGACGTCGGGCGGGCGGACGGCGCATCATTGGCAGTCGCCCGGGTCGAGTGCCAGCCCGGCCACCAGACGAGGAGCTCACAGCACCGTGCCCACCTACCAGTACGTCTGCACCAATCCCGAGGTCAAGCACGAGTTCGAGCGCGTGCAGTCCTTCAGCGAACCGGCGGTCACCACCTGCCCGGAGTGCGAGGCACCGGTGCGCAAGGTCTACGGCTCGGTCGGCGTCGTGTTCAAGGGGTCGGGTTTCTACCGCACCGACAGCCGCAGTGACAGCGGCAGCAAGAGCGGCAGCGCCGGCGCCGGCAAGGACGGCGGGAGCAGCTCCTCGACCAGCAGCTCGCCGAGCACCTCCACCCCGAAGAGCGGTGACTCCAGCAGCTCCAGCTCGAGCGGCGGCTCCGCCGGATCGGGCAGCAAGGCCGCCAGCTGAGCTGATCGGGCCGGTTCCCGCTGCCCGTCGTCCACAGCCGGCCCCGCTGTCCCCGGCTCCCCGCCGAGCCGGGACGGGAGCCCGCACGGGGGCGACGCTGGGCCGGTGATCCGCCTCCGCCGCCCGCGCTCGCCCGTCCACCTGCTCCGCCAGACGGCCGCCGCCGCGCTCGCCGGGCTGGCCCTGGTGCTGGCGCTCCGGCCGGCACCGGAGCCCCCGGCCGGGCCGGTCACCGTGCCGGTCGTGGTGGCGGCGGGCGACCTGCCGGCCGGCACGGCGCTGACCGCCGACGCGCTCACCGTCGCCCGGTTGCCCTACGCCACGGCCCCCGCCGGGGTGGCCGCCGAGCCGGGCGCCCTCGCCGGGCAGGTGCTGGCGTCCCCGGTGCGCGCCGGGGAACCGGTCACCGACGTCCGGCTGGTCGGGCCCGGGCTGTGGTCGGCCGTCCCCGACGGCCAGGTCGCCGCCCCGGTGCGGCTGGCCGATCTCGCGGTGGCCACCCTGCTGCGCCCGGGAGACCGGGTCGACGTGCTGTCCACGGCCCCCGGCGGAGCCGCCGCCACCGGCGCCGGGCCATCGGTCGAGGTGGTCGCCACCGACGCGCTGGTCGTCACCGCCACGGCGCCGCCCGCCGGGGACGGGCCCACGACGAGCGATGCGGGGCTGCTGGTGCTCGCCGTCGGCCCGGACACGGCCGGGCGGCTCGCCGCTGCCGCGGCCACCGGCAGCCTCACCGTTACCCTCGGCCGGCCGTGACCGCGGGGCCGCCGCGGGCGCCCCACCCGACCGAGGGGCGCACCGATGCTGAGGGGCTTCAAGGACTTCCTGCTCCGCGGGAACGTCGTCGACCTGGCCGTCGCCGTGGTGATCGGCGCCGCGTTCACCGCGGTCGTCACCTCGTTCAGCGCCTCGTTCCTGGAGCCGCTGATCGGCCTGGTGAGCGGCGGCGGGGAGCTGGGGGGCGAGGTCGTCATCGACCAGCAGCGCTTCACCTGGGGCGCGTTCCTCAGCCAGGTCATCTCGTTCGTGCTCACCGCGGCCGTGCTCTACCTCGTGGTGGTGCTGCCGATGAAGGCGCTGCTGGAGCGCCGGGCCCGCGGCGAGGAGCCCGGCCCGGTCGTGCCCACGCAGGTCGAGCTGCTCACCGAGATCCGCGACCTGCTCCGCGCCCAGCAGGGCACCAGCGCATCGGGGACGGCGACGCCCACCGACGGTCGCTGAGGCTCAGTCGCTGCCCCAGTGCGGCGGCCGGTCCTCCAGGTAGCGACGATCCGTGTCGTCGGGGTCGGTCAGCCGCTCACCCCAGCCGACGTCGCTGTCGTCCGGCGCCCGCTCGGGTCGCCGGACCGGTGGCGGGGCGGGCTGGGGCGGCTGGGCAGCGGTGCGCTCGTCGGGGGCGGTCACGCCCCGAGGGTAGGTCGGCCCGCTCAGCCCACCGGCCGGCCCAGGTCGGCCAGCACCTCGGCGGTGGGCAGCCCGGCCAGCACCGACCCGGGCACCGCGAGCTTGCTGCCCCGGGTGCCCGAGCCGATGACCACCAGGTCGCTGGCGGCCACCGCGGCGTCGACCAGCACCGGCCACCCGGCCGGCAGCCCCACCGGCGTGATGCCCCCGAAGGCCATCCCGCTCTCGGCGACGGCGACGTCCTGCGGGGCGAAGGAGACCTTGCGCGCGCCGAGGTGCCGGCGGACCAGCCCGTTGACGTCGGCGCGCGTGTTCGCCAGCACCAGGCAGGCGGCCAGCGTGGTCTCCCCCGCGCGCCGGGCGGCGACCACCACGCAGTTGGCCGAGGCGGCCAGCGGCACCTGGTAGGTGTCGGTGAAGTCGGCGGTGTCGGCGGCGCCGTCGTCGATGGCGGCGACCCACACCGGGCCGCGCAGCGACGGGAGGGCGGCGGCCACCGGGGCGGCCAGCAGCTCGGGGTGCTCGGCGGCGGGCAGCCAGCTCAGCGTGCCCAGGGACGGTGCGGCGTCGGCCATGCCCCGATCGTGCGGCACGGCCGGCCGCGGCGACCGGCCGGGGTGCTGCGGTCGGTGGCCGGACCACCGCTGTCCCCGCGTGGGCGCCCGGGAGAGGATGCCGTCATGATCGGTCAGCTGCACTCGGTCGTCATCGACGCGCCCGACGCCCACGCCCTGGCGACCTTCTACGCCGGTCTGCTCGGCATGGAGGTGCACGGCTCCCCCGGCGACGACTGGGTGACCGTCACCGGCGCCGGGTACCGGATCTCCTTCCAGCAGGCCCCCGACCTCGTGCCGCCGGACTGGCCGGACCCGGCCCGGCCCCAGCAGTTCCACCTGGACATCCGGGTCGCCGACATCGACGTCGCGGAGCCGCAGGTGCTCGAGCTCGGCGCACGACGGTTGCCCGGCGGCGGCGGGGACTTCCGGGTCTACGCCGACCCGGTGGGCCACCCGTTCTGCCTGGTCTGGGACACCCCGTGACGCCGGACCTGACGGCCGTCAGCGACTTCGTCGCCGCCACCGGGTTCGCGCTGACCGAGGTCGGCGGCACCCGGGTCAGCGGGCACGTCGAGGTCGGGCCGGAGCACCACACGCCCTGGGGCGTCGTGCACGGCGGCGTCTACTGCACCGTCGTGGAGGGCGCCGCCAGCGTCGGGGCCAGCGCCGCGGTCGCCGAGCGCGGGCAGTTCGCCGTGGGCGTGCACAACAGCACCGACTTCCTGCGCCCGATGACGGCCGGCCGGCTCGACGTGCTCGCGGAGCCGGTGCAGCAGGGGAAGACGCTGCAGCTGTGGCTGGTCACCCTCACCCGCACCGACGACGGCAAGGTCGTCGCCCGCGGGCAGGTGCGGCTGCAGAACGTGCCGCTGCCGGCGGCGTGACCGCCTCGGCGGACCAGGCGGTCACCGCCGCGGTCGCCGTCGCCCGGCAGCACGGCATCCGGGTCGAGTACCCGGTCCTGCTGTCCTGGGGCGTCAACGCGGTGGTGCACCTGCCGCCGGCGCCGCTGGTGGCCCGGGTGGCCGTCCACACGCCCCTGCTCCGGCCGCAGGTCCGCCACCCGTTCGCCCGCGAGGTGGCGCTCGGCACGGCGCTGGCCGCGGCCGGCGCGGCGGTGGTCCCGCCGTCGGACCTGCTGCCGCCCGGCCCGCACGAGCACGACGGGCTGACCGTGTCGTTCTGGCGACATGTCGACGTGTCGCCGGATCGACCCACCGCGCAGCAGGCCGGCCGGTCACTGGCCGAGCTGCACGAGGTGCTCGGCACCCTGCCCCCGCTGTGGACCGGTTCGCCGCTGGACCGGCCGCTGGAGGACCTCGCGGTCTTCCACGACTCCGGCGCCGACCTGGGCGCCGACCCGGCGCTGCTGCGCGCGTCCGGCGACCTCCTGGCCGCGCTGCGGCCCCGGCTCGCCGGCCCCGAGATGACGCTGCACGGCGACACCCACCCCGGCAACCTGCTGGTCACCGGCGAGGGGCTGCGCTGGACGGACCTGGAGGACACGTCCCGTGGCCCACGGGCCTGGGACCTGGCCAGCCTGCGCGACACCGCCCGGCTCGACGGGCGCGCAGCGCTGGACGCGATGCCCGACCCGGTGGGCGACGCCGAGCTGGTCCCGTTCCGCTGGCTCCGGCAGCTCTACTCGGCCGCCTGGTGGTTCGTGCACGCGGCCCGGGAGCCGGCCGACCTGCCCGAGGCGCGGCGACGGCTGACCGCCGCGGTCGCGGAGGTCGGCGCCGGCCTGGGTCGAGCCGCCTGACCTGACGCTGAGCCATGCCGTGGCGCGGCTCCCCATCGGCTCAGCCGGGTCGACCCGGCCGGCGGCCGACCGGGTCGGCCCCGACCGTGACCCGGGACGCCGTCAGCCCCGGTGCCCCGACGGCAGGGCGGCCGGGTCGAGCACCACCCGGAACAGCGCCCGCGGGTCCTGCAGGGTCGCCGGGGGGCGGGCCGCCGCGCGGGGCACCACCCGGTCGAACCGGGCCGCGCGCCGGTGCGGCAGCAGCTCGCGGCCGGCGAACTCGTACCCACCGACCACCTCCCCCAGCAGCAGCCCGCCCCCGCCCTCGACGGGCAGCCCGACCAGGTCGCCGGGGCGCACCTCGTCGAGGAAGGCCGACAGCTGCCGCAGGTCCTTGGCCGGGCGGCGGCCGGAGAGCTCCTTGGACAGCACCCGCAGCTCGGCGGCGGAGAGCCCGGTCGCGTCGACGTCGATGCCGGACTGGGTGCCCAGCCCGACCACCCCGGTGGCCAGTGCCGCACCCAACTCGTTGTGCGCCCGCGGGCGGACCACCCACACCGGCACACCGTCCGGTGGCGGCGCCGGGGGCACGTCGTCCGCGCCGGGCCAGACGTAGGGCAGGTCGTCGGGGTCGACCGGGAACCGCGCGCGGTAGAACGCCGGGTCCTTGGCCAGCAGGTTCGACCGGTGCGACAGGTGCAGCGCCTCGTCGCCCACCCAACTCGGCAGCAGCCCGGCCGCCGCCGCCTCGGCCTGGGTCATCCGCGCCGCGTCCGGGGCGAACTCGGCGATCAGCGTCTCGGTGCTGTCGGCGAAGCCACGCTCCCGCCAGACCCGCACCATCGCCAGCGCGTAGACGACGAGCCCCTCCGTGTGCCCCCGCCACATGGCGACCACCGGGTGGTTCGCCCAGCCGTAGTCGGGCAGCTCCAGCGCGCGCAGCACCTGCAGGCACTCCACCCGCTGCTTGCCGAGCCGGGGGTTGTCCAGGAGCCGGGCGGACTCGGTGAAGTCGGCGACCGGCAGGAAGGTCTGCACAGCCGTCCATCCTGGGTCAGCGGCGCCCGCCCCGCCGGGTCAGCGCAGCCGGCGGGCCAGCTCGGGCAGGACGACGCCGAGGGGCGCGTCGACCCGGACGGTGGCCTTGGCGTCGCCGCGGGTGGCCCCGGAGTTGACGATCCCCACCGGGATGCCGCGCTTGGCGGCGGCGATGACGAACCGGTAGCCGCTCATCACGGTCAACGACGAGCCGAGGACCAGCAGCGAGCGGGCCTCCTCGACCAGCGCGAAGCAGGCGTCCACCCGGTTCCGCGGCACGGTCTCGCCGAAGAAGACGACGTCGGGCTTGAGCGGCCCGCCGCCGCAGGCCAGGCAGTCGACCATCACGAACCCGTCGAGCGCCTCGTCGGGCAGCTCGACGTCGCCGTCGGGGTTGACCTGGTCGTCGGCGCTGTCGGTCACCTCGGGCCGGAAGCCGGGGTTGGCGGCCCGCAGCCGGGCATCCAGGGCCGCCCGGCCGTCGACGTCGCCGCAGGCCAGGCAGACGGTCCGGTCGAGGCCGCCGTGCAACTCGGTGACCTCGCGGGCACCGCCGGCCTGGTGCAGCCCGTCGACGTTCTGGGTGATCACCGGCCCCACCGCACCGGCCGCCTGCAGGCCGGCGACGGCGACGTGACCCGCGTTGGGCCGCGCCCCGGCGATCTGCCGCCAGCCGATGTAGCTGCGGGCCCAGTAGCGGTGCCGGCCCCGCGGGTCGCCGGTGAAGGTCTGCCAGGTCATCGGCGTGTGCCGGCGCAGCGAGCCGGTGACGCCGCGGTAGTCCGGGATGCCCGAGTCGGTGGACAGCCCCGCACCGGAGAGCACGAGCGCGCCGCCGTCCCCGAGCAGGCCGGTGAGCTCGTCGAGGCCGTCGACGACGGGAGGTGCTGCGGTCACCGCACCATCGTCCCCGGCGGAGGCCCGATGCGCCCGCGCCGGAGCCGCTCAGCCGGAGGTGGCCAGCATGCCGCCGTCGACCAGCAGCCCGGTGACCGCGTCGGCGTCGACCGCGGGGGCGAACAGCCAGCCCTGGGCGGTGCGGCAGCCCAGCCGCAGCAGCGCGTCGCGCTGCTGCTCGGTCTCCACCCCCTCGGCGATCACCGCCAGGCCCGCGGCCTCCGAGAGCGCGAGCACCGCACGGACGATCCCGGCGCTCAGCCGGGCGTCGCCGCCGCTCCCGCCCAGCTCGGCGACGAAGGACCGGTCGACTTGAGGGTGTCGACCGGCAGGTCACGCAGGTGCGCCAGGTTGGAGTAGGAGACCCCGAAGTCGTCCAGGACCAGGCCCACCCCCGCGGCGCGCAGCCGGTGCAGCTCGGCGAGCTGGCCGGCGGTCTTCTCCAGGCTCTCGGTGACCTCCAGCCGCAGCGAGCCCGGGGGCACGCCCTGCCGCTGCACGGTGGCCAGCACCCGGTCCACGAACAGCGGGTCCTCCAGCTGGACCGCCGACAGGTTCACCGACGCCCGCAGGTGGTCGGCATCGGGCAGGGCGCGCCACCGGGCCAGCTCGATGCAGGTCTGCTCGACGACCCAGTCGCCGATCGGGCCGATCGCCCCGGTCTCCTCGGCCAGCGACACGAAGACGTCCGGCGGGACGTCGCCGAAACCGGGGTGCCGCCAGCGCAGCAGCGCCTCGACGCCCTCGAGCCGCCCGTTGGCCAGCGCGACCATCGGCTGGAAGACCACGCGCAGCTCGGCGCGGGCCAGCGCCCCCTGCACCTCCTGGCGCAGCGACAGCCGCTGCACCGACCGCTGGGCCGCCGCGGCGTCGAACACCTGCACCCGTCCGCGGCCGGCCCGCTTCGCCTCGTACATCGCCGCGTCGGCGTCCCGCAGCAGGTCGCTGACCGCCGCCGCGCCGGCCCGGTCGCCGAGCGCACCGCCGACGCTGGCGCCGATCCGGACCAGGTCGCCGTCGAGGGAGAACGGCCGGCGCAGCGCCGTCAGCATGCGGTCGCCTACGGTGGCCAGCGCGGCCCGGTCGGCGGCGTCGTCCAGCACGACGACGAACTCGTCACCGCCGAGGCGGGCCAGCAGGTCACCGGGGCGGATGCACTCGCGCAGCCGCTCGGCCACCTGGCACAGCAGGTCGTCGCCGGCCTCGTGGCCCAGCCGGTCGTTGACCGCCTTGAACTCGTCGAGGTCGCAGAAGAGCACGCCCACCGGCCCGGTCCGCGGGCCGGCCAGCCGCTCGGCCAGCACCCGGCGGACCAGCGCCCGGTTGGCCAGCCCGGTGAGCGGGTCGTGGGTGGCCTGCAGCCGCAGCTCGTCCTCCAGCCGACGGCGCTCGCCGACGAACCGGGAGGACAGCACGGTGCTGCCGGCGTCACCGGGGGCGACCGCCAGCCGGGTCTCCACCCAGGCCCAGTCGTCGGTGCCCTGGCGCAGCCGGTGCTCGACGCTGCTCATGTCCGGGCAGGCCGCCAGGGCGCCGCGGACGGCGGTGCGGTCGTCGGGGTGCACCCGGTCCAGCCAGTCGGTGCCGACCAGTTCGGCGGGGCCGGCGCCCAGCCCGCGGGCGTAGGAAGGCGAGGCCCAGCGCACCGTGCCGGCCCGCTCGACGACGGCGACCATGTCGCTGATCGCGTCGGTGAGCACCCGCAGCCGGGACTCGCTCTCGGCCAGGGCGGAGTACAGCCGGGCGTTGACCAGGGCCGCGGCGACGTAGCCGGCCAGCAGGCCGGCGGCGTCCACCGCGGCGGAGGTGAACGCCCCGGGCCGGGGGTCGACCGCGTAGAGCAGCGCCACGGGCTCGGCGTCCACCATCACCGGGATGCACAGCAGAGCCCGGCCCGCACCGCGCAGGTGCCCGGGCAGCGGCTCGGGGCCGGTGGCCATGTCGTGCATGACGTGCGGCTCGCCGCGGCAGGCCGCGGTCCAGGCCCGCAGGTCCTGGACCGGCCGGGGCCACTGCGCGAGGTCGTGGTCGATCCACTGCGCGCGGGCGGTCAGCGACGCCACGCCGTCCTCGACGGTGACCACGCTGGTCCAGCGGGCGTCGCAGATGGTGGCGACGATCCGCGCGGCCTCGTCCAGCAGCGGCTGGCGCGTCAGGTGCCGGGTCAGCCGTGAGCCGGCGGCGGCCAGTCGCTCGACCGTCCGCCGCCGGTCGGCGTCCTCCAGGGAGGAGCGGAGCCGCTGGGCGACCGAGCGCAGCATGAGCAGGTCGGCGGGCCCGAGGCCGGCCGGCAGGGAGAACAGCAGGACCAGCGCCGGTCCCGCCCGGTCGTCGGTCGCGACGGGGACGTGCACGACCTGCTGCACCGCCACGCCGGCGACCACCGGCGGGCCGGTGCCGGCCGGGGCCGACCAGGTCGCCGGGGTGCGGGTGCCGAACAGGTCCGCGGCGCCCGGCAGCGCCGGCAGCGCGACGGCGTGCTGGTCCCCGAAGCCGCAGGCGGCGGCGACGTCCATCCCGTCGGGCCCGGTGCGTCCCCAGAGGACGAGGTCGGCGGAGAAGGTCTCCGACAGCGCCTCGACCGCCCGCGCGGCCAGGTCCTCGGGGGTCCCGCCCTGCCCGATGACGTCGAGCATGCGGATCAGCCCGGCGGAGTGCCGGTAGGCGTCCTGGGCGGCGGACTGCGCCTGGGCGAGCATCATCCACAGCTCCCCGGTGCCCGGTTCGGCGAGGGCGGGGCTCCCGCTGGAGTTCCACCGCAGCCGGAGCGGGGCGACGGGCCCGGCCACCGGCTCGGCGAGGGGCTCGGTCATCACAGCGCCAGCGCGGTCAGCGTGGCGTTGTGCACGCCGCCGGCGCCACGGGAGCGGGCGAACTCGCCGTAGGTGTAGAGGCCGAACGCGGTGGCCTCACCCGCCGCGTGCTGCAGGCGGGCGATCTCCTCGGCGATGCCGTCGCCGAGGATGGTCTGCCGCGCGGCGCAGTCGAAGGTGAGCAGCACCCGCTCCCGGCCGGTGGCCAGCGCACCGGCGGCGACGTCGTCGACGACCGCGAGCAGGACCTCCCGCTCGGCGCTCATCACCTGGACGGCGGCGAAGGTGGGCACCGGCTCGAAGCAGGTGAGGTCACCGGACTCGGCGGTGTAGACCGCGCGGACCAGGTGCGAACCGTCGGGCTCCAGGACGCCGAGGGCGTAGGAGCTCTCGACGGCGGCCTCGCTGACCCCGCGTCGCAGCGCCTCGTCCCGGTCGACGGCCGCGGCGTAGACGGCGGCGCCGGGCTGCCCGCCGATCTCGTGGATGACGGCCTGCTCGGCGTGGGTGACCAGCTGCGGCGGCCCGACCGGGGTCCAGCCGTGCACGGTGGCCACGCGGAGCGGGTGCGGGGAGGCGATCCACACGCCGACGGCGACGTCGGTGCGGGCGGTGTCGTCGACCAGGACGCTGGTGCGGGTCAGCTGCCAGTCGTCACCGGCGGTGCCGCCGACGATCGGCACGCTGGCCCCGGCCGCCCGGTGCGCCCCGGCGACAACCGACTGCTGGCCACCGACCAGCCCATCGGTGAGCAGCAGCAGCGCGGCGTACGGCAGGCCGTGGTCGCCGCTGGCGGCGCGCGCGGCGCGCACCACCTCCGTGCCGACCTCGGTGGGGCGGGTGCTCATGCCCTCGGCCCAGCCGACGCCGAAGCGGTACTCCCCGCCGGCGAGGGCCAGGACGGCGACGCCGGTGCCGGGGCCGGCGACCTGCGCGCCGGCGAAGTGACCGCAGCTGGTGGCGCCGACGAGGGGGGCGTCACCGGTCACCGACCGGACACCGGCGAGCAGCTCGGCGAGGTCGTAGCGGACCGAGGCGTAGACGATGACCAGTGCGGGGCTCCCCGACGGCAGGCCGGCGACCGCCGCGGCGGCGGCGCTGCGGCCGGCCTCGGCGGCGCGCGGGTCCGAGCTGAGCCCGGTGCCGTGCTGGAGAACGCTCACCAGGGGGTTGTCGACAGGTGCCGGCGGCTCCCTGACGGCGCCTCATCCCCAGGGGGGAGACCGCTCAGCCGGAGGTGACGGCCTGCTCCAGCCGGTCGAGCACCTCGGCGTGGATGCGGCCGAGCCCCTTGGGCGCGAAGGTGCGCTCGAAGAAGCCGCCGATGCCACCGGCGCCGGACCAGGTGCTGCTCACCCGCACCGTGCTCACGCCCTCGTCCGCGGGGTGGACGCTCCAGGTGGTGATCATGCTGGAGTTTGCGTCGGTCTCCACCAGCGAGCCGTCGGGCGCCTCGCTGACGGTGACGTCCTGCACCCGCGCCCGCTTGGACGTGGCCTGCAGCCGCCAGTGCGCGCGGGTGCCGGCGCCCTCGCCGCCGGCCTCCACCCGGTACTCGCTGTACTGCTCGGGGAGGATCCGCGGGCGGGTGACGGTGTAGTCGGCGAGCGCGGCGCGGACGACGTCCGCCGGTGCCCGCACGACCCGTTCGGTGGTGGCGACGACCTGACCCATGCCGGCCATCCTGCCCGGCGCTCACCACCGGCGCCTGTGCGGCACCCAGTTGGCGCACGGCTGGCTGGACCGGGCACCCACCCCGGCGCACCCGGGACGGGCGCTGGGCCACTCCGGTCCACCGTCGGGACCGGGCACCATCAGGTGGTCGCCGAGCGTCCACCCGTTGAGGAACACCTCGCAGTCGCAGAAGGCGCCCCGGTTGCCCAGCCGCCGTTCCAGGGCGGTGGCCCGCGGGAGCCGCAGGTCGCGCCACCGGCGCACCCAGCGCAGGGTGCAGTCGCAGCCGGACTCGCCGAGCATTCGGGCGGTGTAGCAGAGCAGGCACTCCCCCGGCTGCGGTCGGGTCAGCTCATCGGCCAGCGCGGCGACGTGGGCCTCGGCCACGCGGAGCGGGTCGTCCAGGGGATCTCGCTGTTCTCGCACCCCAGGAGTCCAGCAGCGCGAGGGGGTCACCGGCCCGGCGTCGTCCACAGCCGAGGGCGCCGTCCACAGGCGGGGCGCGTCAGCCCAGGCCGTCCTCGGTGTTCAGCCACTGGCAGCGGAGCCGGGCGCCGGCCATCGCCTCGGTGAAGCGCGCCTCCCACAGCGGGTCCCGCGACGGGAAGCTCTCGAACACGCGCTCCTCCAGCACCTCCGGGCGGCCGTCCGGACCGACGAAGGCCCGGCGCAGCAGCACCCGGGTCACGCCGTCGACCTCGTCGTGGGCGGTGGTCCAGCGGGCGGTGGCGATCGCCTGCGCGCGCAGCGCCCGGTCGCCTTCGGGCAGCGCCGGCGGCCCCGCCGGGCCCCGTGACACCGCCCAGCCCCACGCCGCGATGACGCCGATCAGGGCCAGCACCACGACGATCGCGATCACCGCACCCATGCCGCCACGGTAGTTCGCGACGGCGACCCGTGCCCCGGCTCAGTCGCGGCGCAGCAGGGCGCGGACGCGGGCCCGCAGCGTCGTGGGGCGGCGGTGCCACTCGTCGTCCCCCGGGCCGGTGCCCCGGTGGGCACCCCAACCGGGCGGGAGGTCGGCCAGCGACACCAGCTCCGGGACGACCTGCACGAGCTGGCCGAGGTGGACCACCCGGGCGTCCTCGACCGCCATCGTGGTGCCGCAGTGCACCTGCCAGTCACCGTCCGGGTCGTGGAAGACGTCCTGGACCGGCGCGCCGTCCAGCACCGGCTGGGTGGTGTAGACGCGGGTCCTCGGGGAGTCGGCGAAGGGCCAGTCGTTCACCGGGACATCCTCCCACCAGGGGGCGCGAGCGCCGCTCGGTCGGCGGTGAGCTCGGGGACGACGACCTCGGCGACCCGCTGCTCCACCTGGCGCTGGGTCTCGGCGTCGAAGACCCGGGCGAACTTCTCCCGCGGGCGGTGCACCAGCGGCCCGGTGTTGTCGCCCTTCCACGTCTCGAAGTCCTTGATCAGCGCCCGGGCGGCGTCCGCCCGGCCGACGAGCACCGCCGGGTCCCAGGGCAGGCCGACGTCGGCGCAGGCGGCCGGGAGCACCCGCTCGGGGTGCTCGGCCAGCTGCCCGTAGGAGACCACCGTGTGCCCGGGCCGACCGCGGTGCTCGGTGGTGATCGCCACGCACTCGGCCCACAGGTCGACCGCCTGGTCGGGGGTGTAGCTGCTCCCCCACCCCGAGGAGACCGAGCAGAGGCTGGCCGCGACGTCGGCGCCGTCCCGCACGATGTGCAGGAAGCGCGCGCCGGGCACCAGCCGCTCGATCCGGTCGATCGCGTAGAGGTTGGCCGGGGTCTTCTCCACCCAGGTGCGCCGGCCGCCGGCCCGGGTGACCTCCTCCGCCGTCGTCAGGAAGGCCTGGGCCGTGGCCCGGCCGGTGCTCCCCGGCTCCGGCCAGCGCAGGCCGGGCCGGCCGAGGAAGCCGGCGATCTCGGGCAGGTCCCGCGCCAGCTCCGGCCCGACCGGTGCGTCGAGGTCGGCCGGCAGCCGGTAGAAGAAGTGCGTCTCCGGGAACGCCTGCACGGCCGGGTGGGCGGCGAGGAAGGACTGCAGCAGCGTCGTCCCCGAGCGCGGGCAGCCGACGACGAACAGCCGCGGCAGGGGCTCCGGTCGCACGGTGGGCACGGAGGGTCATGCTCCCGGCCCGTTCCCCCGCCCGCCAGGCGAGGCCCGGGTCCGTCGTCGGGGGTCGGCGCCTGGTCGCCGACCGGCGCCTGACGCGCAGCCGCGACCTCAGCCGGACCGGCCCCGACGGAACCGGGCGGGCCGCCGCACCGTGTCCTCGCGCGCCCACCGGGTCGGGCCCCAGGTCACCTGGTCCGGAGCGGGCAGCGGGAGCGGGTCACCGTGGGAGGTGACGTCCAGCCGGCTCAGCCGGCCGTCCTCGACGAACAGGAGCACCCCGCCCACGGGCGCCCCGTCGGCACCGACGACGGTCCCCTCGACCGGTGCCGGACCGCTGGCCGGGGCTGCCGGGACGTCCGCGGGCACCTGCAGGTCCAGGGTGCCGCACCCGCAGCGGCAGCCCGGGGTCGCGGTGGCCCGGCCCACCTGCGCGCGCAGCTCGGCGACGCCGAGGAAGTCGTGGGCGAGGAGCGCGTCGAGCAGCCGGCGCGCGTCGTCGGTCAGGGGTCGGGGGCCGTGGTCGGCGGGCGGCCCGGGATCAGCAGCGGTCATGTCCCCAGTGTCGCCCGCGCCCCGGCGAGCGAGGGACGGGCCCTCGAGGTGCCCCCGGCAGGATTCGAACCTGCGGCACACGGTTTAGGAAACCGATGCTCTATCCCCTGAGCTACGGGGGCGGCGGCGTCCATCCTGGCATGCGACCCCGCCGCGGCCGACGAGGCGCGGGGGCCCGGACGGGCGAGGGGCCCGACGGCGATGCCGTCGGGCCCCTCACTGCTGCCGCGACGAGCGCGGCGGACGATCAGCTCTGCAGGGAGTCCACGAAGTCCGGGTTCTCCGCGAGCCAGGCGTCGACGGCCTCCTCGTAGCGGCCCTCGCCGTACTCGTTGACGACCATGTTCTCCAGCGAGCCGTACTGCTCGTCGGTCAGGGAGAAGTTCTCCATCATCGACGCGACGTCGGCGCACCGGTCGGAGAAGCCCTCGGTGGCCAGGGTGTGCAGCCCCTCGGCGTCACCCAGCGCACCCTGCGGGTCCTCGAGGTCCTTGACCGGGAACTCGCTGTTGGCCCAGAACGGGCGCCACAGGGTGACGACGATGTCCTCGTTCGCCTCGGTGGCCGACTGCAGCTCCGCCAGCATCGCCGTGGTCGAGGACTCCACCAGGGTGTAGTCCTCCTCCAGCCCGTAGGCCGGCATGACGCTGGTCTTGGTGGTCTCGGTCAGACCGGCGCCCGGCTCGATGCCGACGATCCGGCCGTCGAACATCTCGGCGTTGCCGGCAAGGTCGGCGATCGAGGAGATGTCGGTGTACTCGGGGACGGCGAAGGTCAGCTTCGCGCCGTCGTACCAGGCGCCGAGGTCCTCGAGCTGGTCGCCGTACTCGGCCATGTAGGCCTCGTGGGTGACCTCGGACCAGGCGGAGGGGTACACGTCGACGTCGCCACCGGCCAGGCCGGCGTAGAGCGGCGCGGCGTCGGCGATCTCGGTCATCTCGACCTCGATGCCCTGCTCACCGAGCACGTTGTTCCACAGCCAGGCGATGCTCAGGCCGTCGGTCCAGGAGGGGATGAAGCCCAGGTCGACCGTGTCGCAGGCCGCGCCACTGGTGGCGCCACCGTCCGCGGTGGCGTCGGTGTCGCTGTCACCGCCGCAGGCGGTGGCGGTCAGGGCGACCGCGGCCAGGCCGGCGGCGAGGCGGGTGGTGCGGGCAGTCAGGTGCTTGTTCAATCTGTTCCTCTCGTACGGGTGCCGGTCGAGTGCCCCGGCACCACTGGTGCTCCGGTCCGCGGAGGGCCGCCCACGGGGTGGACGGCCCGTGCGGTCACCGGGCAGGTTCGGGTTGCGGCGTCTCGGAGGGCGCCGTCGGCTGCTGCGTGGCCGGCTGCTGGGCCGGGGGCTGCGCGGCGCGCGACGTGGTGCTGCTGCCCCGGCCGAGGAAGGTGCGGAAGCCGGCGAACCGCCCGCGCCGCTGGCCGAGGGCACCGGTCAGCCGGTCCAGGTAGACGGCGAGGATGACCACCGCCAGGCCCGCCTCGAAGCCGAGTCCGATGTCGAGCCGGGAGATGCCGGACACCACGACGCTGCCCAGCCCGCCGGCGCCGATCAGGCCGGCGATCACGGCCATCGACAGCGCCAGCATGATCACCTGGTTGATCCCGGCCATGATCGTCGGCAGCGCCAGCGGCAGCTGGATCCGGCGCAGGATCTGGCCGGGCGGGCTGCCGAACGCGTGCCCGGCCTCGACCAGCTCGGGGTCGACCTGGCGGATGCCGAGCTCGGTGAGCCGCACGCCGGGCGGCAGCGCGAAGATGATCGTGGTGATCACGCCGGGGACGACGCCGATGCTGAAGAAGGTCACCGCCGGGATCAGGTAGACGAAGCCGGGCATCGTCTGCATGAGGTCCAGCACCGGCCGGACGGCGGCGCTGACCCGGTCGCTGCGGGCCGCGGCGATGCCCACCGGGATGCCGATCAGCACGGCGACCAGCGTGGCCACGAGGATCAGCGCCAGGGTCTCCATCGCCGGCACCCACAGCTCGAGGCTGATGACCAGCAGCAGCCCGAGCAGCGAGACGAGGGCGAAGCGCACCGACCGGACCGCCCCGGCGAGGACGGCGAAGAGCAGGGCCATGGCGATGGCCGGGAGGAACAGCAGCCCGGACGCCAGCCCGTCGACGGCGCCCTCGGTCACGGTGGCGATCCCGTCGAAGACCGGATCGAGGTTGTCCCTGAGCCAGTCGAACCCGGTGTCGATCCACTCGCCGAGCGGGATGCGGGGCAGCGGTTCGCGATCGGACCCGCTCTCGGTCGCCGCGAGCACTGCGGTCTCAGCCACGGGGGTCTCAGCCACGGGGGTCCTCCTTCGTCAGGTCGGGGGTTGCGGGTTCCGGCCGGGGCGACTCCGCGGTGGCGCCACCGAGCGCGGCCAGCACCGCGGTGGGCGGGACGACGCCGAGCAGCCGGTTGGTGTCGTCGACGACGGCGACCGGGTGGTCGTCCTGGCCGGCGGACACCAGCAGGTCGGCGAGCAGCGTCTCCGGCCCGACGGTGACCGACGGGTGCACGGCGCCGTCGGTGAGCGCCGTCTCCCCCGCGTCGGCCGCGGCCTGGGCGTCGCCCTCGTCGACCGTCCCGGTCAGCTGACCGAGCCCGTCGACGACCAGGGCCGAGGAGGTGTGCTGGGCGTGCATCGCGTCCAGCGCGGCCGCCGGGGAGGAGGCCCCCGCCAGCACGACCGGCGCCGGCGCCATCACGTGCTCGGCGGTGAACACCCGCCCGCGGTCGACGTCGGCCAGGAACGAGGCCACGTAGTCGTCGGCCGGCTGGTCCAGGATCTGCTCGGGGGTGCCCAGCTGGACCACCCGTCCGTCGCGCATCACCATGACCCGGTCACCGAGCCGCATCGCCTCGTTGAGGTCGTGGGTGATGAACACGATCGTCTTGCCCAGCCGCGACTGCAGGTCCAGCAACTGGTCCTGCATCTCCCGGCGGATCAGCGGGTCCAGCGCGCTGAACGCCTCGTCCATCAGCAGCAGCTCGGTCTCCGCGGCGAGCGCGCGGGCCAGCCCGACCCGCTGCTTCATGCCGCCGGAGAGCTGGTCGGGCCGGGCGTCGGCCCGCTCCGCCAGCCCCACCTCGGCGAGCGCCTCGAGCGCCCGGGCCCGGCGCGTGCTGCGGTCGACGCCGCGCACCTCCAGGGCGTAGGCGGCGTTGTCGACCACGGAGCGGTGCGGGAAGAGCGCGAAGTGCTGGAAGACCATGCTCATCCGCTCCTGGCGGAGGCGGCGGACCCCGCGGGCGTCCAGCGACGTCAGCTCGGCGTCCCCGATCATCACCCGGCCGGCGGTGGGCTCCAGCAGTCCGTTGAGCATCCGGATCAGCGTCGACTTGCCGGAGCCGGACAGCCCCATCACGACGAAGATCTCGCCCGGTTCGACGGTGAAGCCGACGTCGACGACGGCGGGAGTCGCTCCCCGCTCGCGGACCTCGGCGATCGTCGCGCCGTCCTGGAGCCGGCGGACGGCGTCCTCGGGACGTCGTCCGAAGACCTTGTAGAGCCCTTCGGCATGAACTGCGGGCACGATCACCTCTCGTCGTCGGGCATGGACCGGCCAGGAGGCCGTGCGTTCGGTGGGACGGCTCCGGCCGCGTCGCTGCGACGGTGCTGCGGGATGCACCCGGAACCGCATCCATCCGGCGGCGCACACGGCCGCGCCGTCACCGCTCCTCCGGTGACGACACGCGCCTTCTCTGCGCAGCGTCGGACGTAGGCCACGAACGCCGGGTGGGGCCACGTCCTGGCCGGACTCACCCGTGTCCAACTTGCCGGCCGACGTTAGCAGCGTGCGCTGGACGAAAAGCTCACAGAAGGCAACCGGCAACCATTCCGTCATCGGCTCGCAATGCGCCCGGTGGCCGTCCGCGCACCCCCGTCGATACCTGGACTCGCCGCTGACCTGCGCGTTGTCCCAACGTGACCCCGGGCTGCGGCGCACGGGACCCGTGACCCGTTCGTGACCCTCGGCCGGCGTCCGCAGGCCGTCCGCGGTGCCCGGTGGCCGCCTCGGGAACGCCCCGGCCCCGCGACGCGTCGGAACAGGAGCGGGCGGCAACTCGCTGCAACCGTTACCTTGTCTCAGCACGCACGAGCCCCCGGCAACGGCGCCGGTGGCGCGGGAGGTGGAGAGCAGATGGACATCACGGTGGTGGACGTCCCCGAGAAGGGGCGGTTCGAGATCCGCGACGGCGATCGCGTCGTCGGTCTGGCCAGTTACCACGTCGACGGCAGCTCGATGACCCTGCCGCACACCGAGATCGATCCGGCGATGGGCGGCCGCGGGCTGGGCACCCGGCTGGTGCACGACGTCCTCGTGGCCGCCCGGGAGCGCCAGGTCACCGTCCTCCCCTACTGCTCCTTCGTCCGCAAGTACCTGGTCGAGCACCCGACCGAGCTCGACCTGGTCGCCGAGGACGACAAGCCGATGTTCGGCCTGGAGACCGCCGACCACTGAGCGCAGCCCGGGCGTGACCCTGCGGTGATCCACCGGCGTCCCTAGGCTCGGCCGGGTGCCCACCGCGCTGCTCTGGTTCCGTCGCGACCTCCGGCTGGGCGACCACCCGGCGCTGCTCGCGGCGCTCGACGCGGCCGGCCCGGACGGCGACGTCCTGCCCGTCTTCGTGTTCGACGACCGGCTCTACGGCCCCGCCGGCGACCCGCGCCGCCGGTTCCTGCTCGACTGCCTGGCCGACCTGGACGGACAGACCGGTGGCGCGCTGGTGCTCCGCGCCGGCGACCCGGCACAGGTGCTGCCCGCGCTGGCCGCCGAGGTCGGCGCGGGCAGCGTGCACGTCACCGCCGACGCCGGCCCCTACGGACGCCGCCGGGACGCCGCCGTGGAGCGGGCGCTGGGTGAGCTGCCGCTGGTCCGCACCGGCTCCCCGTACGCCGTCGCCCCGGGCCGGGTGGTCAAGCGCGACGGGACGCCGTTCCGGGTCTTCACCCCCTTCGCCCGCGCCTGGCGGGAGCACGGCTGGCACTCCCCCGCCACCCGCCCCGACGACGTCCGCTGGACCCGCGGCGTCCGGTCCGACGAGCCACCCACGGCCCCGGGCCTCGACGGCGTCGCCCTGCCGCCGGCCGGGGAGGCCGCGGCGACCGCGGCCTGGCACCGGTTCCGCGACGAGCGGCTGCTGGGCTACGCCGAGGGCCGCAACACCCCGGGCACGAACGGCACCAGCCGGCTGTCGGCCTACCTGAAGTACGGCTGCATCCACCCGCGCACCCTGCTGGCCGACCTCGCCGCCGGACCGGACTCCGAGTCGGCACGGAGCTACGCGAACGAGCTCGCCTGGCGCGACTTCTACGCCGACGTGCTCTGGCACCGGCCGGGGTCCGCCCGCGAGTACCTCAGGCCCGAGCTGCAGGCGATGGGCTACGACTCCGGGCCGGACGCCGAGGAGCTGGTGCGGGCCTGGCAGACCGGGCGCACCGGCTTCCCGATCGTCGACGCCGGCATGCGGCAGCTGCTCGGCGAGGCGTACGTGCACAACCGGGTGCGGATGATCGTCGCCTCCTTCCTGGTCAAGGACCTGCACCAGGAGTGGACGCTCGGCGCCCGCTGGTTCATGCAGCACCTGGTCGACGGCGACCTGGCCAGCAACCAGCACGGCTGGCAGTGGGTCGCCGGCACCGGCACCGACGCCTCGCCGTACTACCGGGTGTTCAACCCGATCACCCAGGGCAAGAAGTTCGACCCCGACGGCACGTACGTGAAGCGCTGGGTGCCCGAGCTGCGGGAGCTCGAACCGAAGCACGTGCACGAGCCGTGGACGGCGCCCGGCGGCGTCCCGGCCGGCTACCCCGAGCCGGTCGTCGACCACGCCCACGAACGCCAGGTGGCCCTGGACCGCTACACCCGCGCCACCCGCGGGTAGCCCCTCTTCGCCGCTGTGGCCACTTTGGCGCGGGCGTGGGTGAGGCCGGTGCGGGCGGCGGGGGAGTAATGCGGGGCCGTCGGCCGCTGC
>NZ_JBJHAQ010000039.1:0-34855 GCF_054051115.1 Modestobacter sp. SYSU DS0904
GAGGGCGACCGCCCCCGCGGCGGGCGGCCCGGCTCGCGGGCGGGGCAGGCCCCCCCCGCGCGACCCCCCCCCCCCGCCCCCCCCCCCCCCACGGGCACACTCGGGGGCGTGTACCCGTCGCCCCGTGACCCCGTCGGACCCGGCCAGGAGTCGGTCTGGAGCTACCCGCGCCCGCCGTCGGCCGAGGTGACCGGACGACGCATCGAGCTCACCCTCGGCGGTCGGGTGATCGTCCGTACCGACCGCGCCGTGCGGGTCTGCGAGACCAGCCACCCGCCGGTCTACTACGTGCCCCGCGACGACGTCGCCCCCGACGTGCTGGAGCGCGCCGCCGGCTCGTCGTGGTGCGAGTTCAAGGGGACGGCGACCTACTGGGACGTCGTCGTCGACGGCGTCCGCCACCCCGGCGCCGCCTGGTCCTACGAGTCACCCACCCCCGGCTACGAGCAGCTGCGCGGGGCGGTCGCCTTCTACCCGAGCCGGTTGGACGCCGCGACCGTCGACGGCGAGCCGGTCCGCGCCCAGGCCGGTGACTTCTACGGCGGCTGGATCACCGACGAGGTGGTCGGCCCGTTCAAGGGGGAGTCCGGCACCCGCGGCTGGTGAGCAGGGAGTTGATACCGGTACCCCCTAGGGGTACCTTTGTCGGCATGACGGGCTACGACGGCAGCAAGGACCAGGTGCTCGCCCGCCTCAAGCGGGTCGAGGGCCAGGTCCGCGGCATCGCGCGGATGGTCGAGGACGACACGTACTGCATCGACGTGCTCACCCAGGTCTCCGCCGCCACCAAGGCGCTGCAGGCGGTCGCCCTCGGCCTGCTCGACGACCACCTGGCGCACTGCGTCCGGGACGCCGTCACCGCCAGCGCCGACGACGACGGCGCGGCCGCCGACGCGAAGATCGCCGAGGCCTCCGCGGCCATCGCCCGGCTCGTCCGTTCCTGACCCCCCGCTGAAGGAGATCCACCGTGCAGACCCTCGACTTCACCGTCTCCGGCATGACCTGCCAGCACTGCGTCGCCTCGGTCACCGAGGAGGTCTCCGAGCTCGCCGGCGTCCGCGAGGTCGACGTCGACCTCGCCAGCGGCCGGCTGCACGTGGTCGGCGACGACGTCACCCCCGAGCAGGTCCAGGCGGCCGTGGCCGAGGCGGGGAGCTACTCCGCCACCCCGGCATGACCGCCGGGCCGCAGGCTGCCCCGTCCGACGAGAGCGCGCTGGACGAGGTCCGCCTCGACATCACCGGCATGACCTGCGCCAGCTGCGCCAACCGGATCGAGCGCAAGCTCAACAAGCTCGACGGGGTCCAGGCCAGCGTCAACTACGCCACCGAGGCCGCGACCGTGCGCTACGACCCCACCCGGGTCGACGCCGACCAGTTGCTGGACACCGTCTCCGCCGCCGGCTACTCCGCGACCCTGCCGGCACCGCCGGTGGCCGAGGCCGCCGAGCCGGCCACGGCTGGCACGGCCGCCGACGCCGCGACCGGCCGCGAGGACGCCCTGCGCCAGCGGCTGCTGGTCAGCGCCGCCCTCACCCTGCCGGTGCTGCTGCTGTCGATGGTCCCGGCGCTGCAGTTCGACAACTGGCAGTGGCTGGCCCTCACCCTGGCCAGCCCGGTCGCGGTGTGGGGCGCCTGGCCGTTCCACCGCGCCGCGGTGGTCAACGCACGGCACGGCGCCAGCACCATGGACACCCTCGTCTCGATCGGGATCAGCGCGGCCTACCTGTGGTCGCTGTGGGCGCTGTTCCTCGGCGACGCGGGGATGCCCGGCATGCGGATGGAGTTCACGCTCCTCCCCGAGCGCGGCGCCGGCACGCACGAGATCTACCTCGAGGTCGCCGCCGCGGTCACCGTCTTCCTGCTGGCCGGCCGGTACGCCGAGGCCCGCGCCAAGCGGCGCTCCGGGGCCGCGTTGCACGCCCTGCTCGAGCTCGGCGCCAAGGACGCCGCGGTGCTCCGGGACGGGCGCGAGGTCCGGGTGCCGATCGCGGCGCTGGCCGTCGGGATGCGGTTCGTCGTCCGGCCCGGGGAGAAGATCGCCACCGACGGCGTCGTCGTCGGCGGCAGCTCGGCGGTCGACCTGTCGATGCTGACCGGGGAGAGCGTGCCGGTGGAGGTCGCCGAGGGCGACCGGGTCACCGGCGCGACGGTCAACGTCGGCGGCCGACTGGTCGTCGAGGCCACCCGGGTCGGCGCGGAGACGACGCTGGCCCAGCTGGGCCGGCTGGTCACCCAGGCGCAGAGCGGCAAGGCCGCCGTGCAGCGGCTGGCCGACCGGGTCTCGGCGGTGTTCGTCCCCGTCGTGCTGGTCATCGCGCTGGCCACGCTGGTCACCTGGCTGCTGGTCACCGGCGACGCCACGGCCGCCTTCACCGCCGCCGTCGCCGTGCTGGTCATCGCCTGCCCGTGCGCGCTGGGGCTGGCCACCCCCACCGCACTGCTGGTCGGCACCGGGCGGGGCGCCCAGCTCGGCGTGCTGATCAAGGGCCCGGAGGTGCTGGAGAGCACCCGCCGGGTGGACACCGTGCTGCTGGACAAGACCGGCACCGTCACCACCGGGCAGATGAGCCTGGTCGAGGTCACCGGGCACCCGGAGACGCTGCGCCTGGCGGCCGCGGTGGAGGCCGGCTCCGAGCACCCGATCGCCCGGGCGATCGTCGCCGGTGCCGGCGCGCTCCCCGAGGTCGAGGGCTTCGCCAGCGAGCAGGGGATCGGCGTGCACGGCCGGGTCGAGGGCCGGGACGTCGTCGTCGGGCGGACGTCGGCGATGCCGGCCCCGGTGCCGGCCGACCTGGCCGCGGTCGTCGAGCGCGCCGAGCAGGCCGGTCAGACCGCCGTCCTGGTCGCCGTGGACGGCGCGGTCGCGGGGGTCTGCGTCGTCGCCGACACCGTCAAGCCCACCAGCGCCGCGGCGATCGCACGGCTGCGGGAGCTCGGCCTGGCGCCGGTGCTGCTGACCGGTGACAACGCCGGTGCCGCCGCGGCGGTGGCCCGCTCGGTCGGGCTCGACCCCGATCGCGGCGAGGTGGTCGCCGGGGTGCTGCCCGCGGGCAAGGTCGACGCCGTCCGGGAACTGCAGGCGCAGGGCCGGGTGGTCGCGATGGTCGGGGACGGCGTCAACGACGCGCCCGCACTGGCCCAGGCCGACCTCGGGCTGGCGATGGGCTCGGGCACCGACGTCGCGATCGAGGCCAGCGACCTGACCCTGGTGCGCGCCGACCTGGACGCCGCGGTCGACGCCATCCGGCTGTCCCGCCGCACCCTCGCGGTGATCAAGGGCAACCTGTTCTGGGCGTTCGCCTACAACGTCGCCCTGCTCCCGCTGGCCGCCCTCGGATTCCTCAACCCGCTGCTGGCCGGGCTGGCGATGGCGGCGTCCTCGGTGCTGGTGGTCACCAACAGCCTGCGGCTGCGGGCCTTCCGGTCCAGCGCACCGGCGAGCTGAGTCGCGGACGGCGAGGGCCCGGCCGGGTGCACCGGCCGGGCCCTCGCCGTCGGGTCGTCAGGCGGCGCGGGCCCGGCAGTTGAGGAGCGGGAGGACGACCTCGGCCAGCACCTCGTCGGCGTAGTCGGTGGAGACGGGCTCCCCGCTGAACAGCCAGCGCTGCAGGATCGGCGCGCTCGCGGTGGAGGCCACCGCCGAGCCGATGACGTCGGCCGGGGCCTCCCCGCGGTCACCGGCGCGGGACCAGACCGTCGTGAAGGCCTGGCGCCACAGCTCCATCGGGCCGTTCTGGAACGCCTCGCGGAGCGCCGGCTCGTGCGGCAGCGCCGACAGCAGCGACAAGGTGGCCGCGCCCACCGGCCCGTTCACCGCGCTGACCAGCCAGCGCAGCAGCACCCGTAGGTCCCCCTCGAGGGTGCCGGTGTCCGGGGCGTCGACCGGCACCCGGCTCAGCTCCGCGACCGCGTCGGCGACCAGGTCGGACTTCGTCCGCCAGCGGCGGTAGATGGTCGCCTTGCCGACGCCGGCGGCAGCCGCGACCGCGTCCATGGTCAGTCCGGCGTAACCCGACTCGGCCAGCACCTGCAGGATCGCCGACCGGATGGCCCCGTCGCGGGACGGATCCCGGGGGCGACCGCCGCGGCTGGTCCGCTCGCCGTCGGGCGGAGTCGGGTCAGGCATGCCTGAGACCGTAGCCCTGATGATCTTCCTCGCGATCTTCGGATCTCTGTGACCTGAGCCTCAACGTTCGGTCGCACACTTTGCGTTTGCGCGCGCCTACTCGGTGTCACGCTGCGCGTCGGTCATCCTGCTGCCGTGAACGGGGGAGGTGACGTGGTGCGACCGGCATGGGCGACTCCGCAGCGGGCCCGCCGCCTGCTGCTGGCCAGCACGCTGGACCACGTGCTGCCCAGCGTCGCGCGGGTCGCCAACGCCATGGGGCTCACGGTGGGCACCGCCCCCGGCCTGCTGGACGTCGTCGACCACCAGGGTGGCCGGCGGATCGACCGGCTGCTGGAGCGGCTGGCCCGCGAGCTGACCGCCGCGGAGACCGAGTCGGTCCGGGTCACCGCCGACCCGCCGGCCGACGGGGTCGCGCTGGCCACCCGGCTGCTCACCGCGCCAACGCTCGCCGTCGAGCTGGCCCGCCGCGGCATCACCGCGGAGATCGCCCTGCTCACCGATGCCGAGCTGTGGCCGGTCTACCAGCCGATCATGTCGCTGACGTCCGGTGGCATGGTCGGGCACGAGGCGCTGCTGCGCGGCCGGGTCGACGGCCGGGAGGTCGGCGGTGGCGACCTGTTCTTCCTCGCCGAGCGGGCCGGCTGGCTCTCCCGGCTGGACCGGCTGGCCCGGGAGGCCGCGATCGCCGGTGCCGCGCACTGGCTGGGCGGCGCCGACCTGTACGTGAACTCGAACCCGGCGGCGATCCACCGGCCCTCGGTCTGCCTGGCCGGCACCGAACGGGCCGTGCACGAGGCCGGCATCGACCCCCGGCAGCTCGTCTTCGAGGTGGTCGCCCCGCACGCCGTCGTCGACCGGGAGCACCTGCTCTCCGTGCTCGACCACCACCGCTCGCTGGGCTGGCGGGTCGCCCTGGACGACGTCGGCGTGGGCTGGTCCAGCCTGGAGCTGGTCTCCGTCGTCCGCCCCGACGTGGTCAAGCTCAGCAAGGCGCTGGTCTGCCGGCTGGGGGAGCCGGGACCGAATGCGATCGCCCGCGCGCTGTGCGAGCTGGCCCACCTGCAGGGCGGCGTCGTCGTCGCCGAGGGCGTGGAGCACGAGCGGATGGCCGACCAGGCCCGCGCCGTCGGCGCGGACCTCGGCCAGGGCTGGCTCTTCGGGCGCCCGGTGCGGCCGGAGCCGGAGAGCGAACCCGAGCTCGTCCTGGCGTAGGCCGGGCCCTCCCGCCCGGCGGCGGTCAGCCCGGCGTCGGGGATGGCCCGTGCTCGGCCAGGAAGCGCAGCACGAGAGCGTTCACGGCCTCGGGCTGGTCCTGGTTGGCGTTGTGGCCGGCTCCCCGGATGACCTGGTACCGGCAGCGGGGGTCCCGGGCGGCCCAGCGTGGTGCGTCACGCGCGACGGTGCCGGCGCGGTCGTGCTCGCCGACCAGCAGCAGGAGCGGGTGCTCGATGCGGTAGCCCGGCCGCGGGTCCGGTGCCCGCGTCACCGCCGCCCACACGGCGAGCAGGTCCGCCCGCGACATCTGCTGGCCGGCCTCCAGCGCGTAGCGCTGCACGGACGGGGTGACGGCCGTGGCGCGGGCGAACACCCGGCGCAGGTGCCGCTCGGGCCACCACCGGAAGGTGGTGCGCGTCGCGGCGAGCGCCCAGCGCTGCCATGCCGGCATCGGGAGGGTGAGGCAACTGGCCCCGATGACGACCAGGGTGGCGACGCGCCCTGGGTGGTCGAGGACGATCCGCTGGGCCACGTAGCCGCCCAGCGACTGGCCGACGTGGTGGACCGGGCCCCGCTCGCCGAGGTGGTCGAGCACGGCGAGCAGGTCCGCCGCCATGTCCGCGACGCTGATCGGGGACCGGCCGAGCGGACGCGAGGCGCCGTGCCCGCGCGAGTCCCACACCAGCGTCCGGTGGCCGGCTCCGGTGAGCGCCCGGACCTGTTCGTCGAACATCCGGGCGTCCATCGTCGCCCCGTGGCTGAGCACGACCAGCGGCCCCTGCTCGGGGCCGCTGAGCCAGAAGTGCACGCTCGTCCCGGCACGCGCGACGGTGCCGTGCTCCGTCAGGGGCAGCCGGTGTTCCAGCCGGTCAGGGCGGGCCACTCGTGGTCGTGGCCCAGGATGCCGTAGCGGCCGGTCGCCAGCGGGAACAGCGCCCCGGCCGAGGGGTCCATGCCCAGCCACCGCGCGGTCAGCACCCGGAGCACGTGCCCGTGGGCGACCAGGGCGACGTCGCCGCCGTCCAGCAGCGGCCGCGCCCGCTCCAGCACCCGGTCCACCCGCTCGCCCACCTGCGCCAGCGTCTCTCCCGGGGTGTCACCGGGGACCGTGCCGTCGTGCCACAGCGACCACGAGCCGCCGGTGCGTTCGCTGATCTCCGGCGTCGTCAGCCCCTCCCAGCCGCCGTAGTCGACCTCGACGAGGTCGGGCTCCAACCGGGCGTCGATGCCGCCGTCGAACAGCCCGGCGAGCTCGGCGGTGTGCCGGGCCCGGACGAGCGGGCTGACGAAGGCGTGCGTGATCTCCCGCTGCCCGAGGACCGAACGCAGCCGCCGGGCGTCGTCCTCGCCGTGCGGCAGCAACGGCAGGTCGGTCAGGCCGGTGTGCTGCCCGCTCGCGCTCCACTCGGTCTGTCCGTGCCGGACGACCACCAGTTCACCCACGGTGTTCCTTCCCCGCGGGGACCGGTACCGGCCCCGCCTCGGTTGCTGCCTCGGTCCGGCCACCGGCGGACGCCGTGCCGGCCACGGCCATGACGATCACTGCCCCCAGGATGACCAGCAGCGGTGCGCTCCAACCACCGCTCGCCTCGTGCACGGCGCCGATCACCAGCGGCCCCGTCGCCGCAACGACGTAACCGCCACCCTGCACCATCGCCGACAGCCGGCGGTTCTCGGTCAGGTCCCGCGACCGGCGCACGATCGCGATGAAGACGACGGTGATGCCGCCACCCTGGGCGATCCCGGCCAGGGAGCACCACAGCGCCCACAGCGACGGGGCGGCCAGCAGCCCGAGCGGCAGCGAGGCCCAGACGACCGTGACCGCGAGCAGCACCAGCGACGGGCGCTTCCACCAGGCCACGAGCGCGGGCACCGAGAAGGCGCCGACCACGGCGAAGACCTGGAACAGCGAGGAGCTGGCACCGGCGGCCGCGAGGGACATGCCGTTCACGTCGGCGAGCAGGGTGGGCAGCCAGGCGGTGGCCCCGTAGTAGCTGAACGCCTGACCGGCGAAGGCGAGCGTCAGGCCCCAGGCCGCCGGTTGCCGCCAGACCGAGCGGCCGGGCGCCACCGGCACCGGTGGGGGTGGCGCGGTCCCGGCCGCCTCGGCCGCGGCTGTGCGGGCGACCTGCTGGCGCAGCGCAGCGGTCCAGACGGTGGCGGCGACGACGACCAGGAGCCCCCAGGCGGCCAGCGCGGCCTGCCAGCCGACCAGGTGGGCCAGGGGGGCGGTGAGCGCGGAGGTGAGCGTTGAGCCGATGTTGAGCGCCGCGGTGTAGGCCGCGGTCACCACGTTGGTCGCGCCGGGGAAGTCCCGGCCGATCACCACCGGGACGACGATGTTGCCCACGGTGATGCCGAGCCCGATCACCACCGTGCCGGCGATCGCGGCCTCCTCGGTGCCCAGCGAGCGCAGCAGCGTGCCGGCCAGCACTCCGGCCATCGACACGACGACGGCGCGGTGCACCCCGGTCCGGGCGATCAGCAGTGAGGCGAAGGGTGCGGCGAGCCCGAAGCAGAGCACCGGGATGCTGGTCAGCAGGCCGATGGTGCCGGCCCCGACGCCGAGGTCCCGGCGGATCAGCTCGACGACGGGAGCGACGGCCACCAGCGGCCCGCGCATGTTCAGCGCGACCAGTACCACCCCGGCCAGCAGCAGTGCCGGCAGGGCCGCCGTCCCCGCCCTCCGTGTTCGTTGCACCGGCCCACTCAACTCCACCCGGCCGCTGTGCCGTGCGCCGGGGCCGAGGTCTGTGCCGCTGGACACATGGCGTGCCACCGGGAAGTAGGTGGGGCAATACCCACTTGTGCGCAACGAGACCCCGGTGGCCGATCCCGGGGCCCGAGCACCTTCCCACCGTCGACGTCCAGGAGGACAGATGACCACCGCCACCGCCCCCACGCTCACCTTCGACCTCGGTGGGGACCTCTCCGTCCACCGCCTCGGTTACGGGGCCATGCAGCTCACCGGCGACGGCGTCTGGGGCGAGCCGGCCGACCGGGCCAACGCCGTCCGCGTCGTGCAGGCCGCCGTCGAGCAGGGCGTCGACTTCATCGACACCGCCGACTCCTACGGCCCCGTGGTGAGCGAGCAGATCATCGCCGACGCGCTGCACCCCTACGCCGACGGTCTGGTCGTGGCCACCAAGGCCGGCCTGACCCGGACCGGCCCGGGCGAGTGGATCCCGGTGGGCCGCCCCGCCTACCTCAAGCAGCAGGTCGAGCTCTCGCTGCGCAACCTGAAGGTCGACCGGATCGACCTGATCCAGCTGCACCGGATCGACCCCGAGGTGCCGCTCGCCGACCAGCTCGGTGCCTTCGCCGAGCTCAAGGAGCAGGGGAAGGTCCGGCACATCGGCGTCTCCGAGGTCTCCGTCGCCGAGCTGCAGGCCGCGCGCGGGATCACCGAGATCGCCAGCGTGCAGAACCTGTACAACCTGACCAACCGGCAGAGCCAGGACGTGCTCGACTACGCCACCGCCGAGGGCATCGCCTTCATCCCGTGGTTCCCCATCGCCACCGGTGACCTGGCCAAGCCCGACAGCCCGGTGGCCGCGGTGGCGCAGGAGCTGGACGCCACCCCGTCGCAGGTCGCGCTGGCCTGGCTGCTGGCGAAGTCGCCGGTGATCCTGCCGATCCCCGGCACCAAGTCGCTGGACCACCTGGCGGAGAACCTCGGTGCGGCCCAGCTGACCCTCTCCGACGACGAGATCGCCCGCCTGGACGCGATTGCGTAGGTCGTCCTGCCGGACGACACCGCGGCCAGGAGCCGTGCCCCGGCGCCGCTGAGCCGTTGCGTGGACGGGCAGCGGGAGCTCTCCGAGCCCCGCGCTGCCCGTCCACACCGGCCCGCGGGCCGGATGATCCGTCGAGACGCTAGGCGGGGGAGTGCTCGGGGCCGGTGCCCGGCTGCAGCAGCGGACCGGTGCCGCCCTCGCCGCGGCCCAGCGCCGCCACGAACTCGCGCAGCAGGTCCCCGCCGCTGTGCGTGGCCCGCCAGCCAAGCTGGGTGCGTGCCCGGGTGGTGTCCATCGCCGGCACGCCCAGGCCGAGGTCCAGCCAACCCGGCTCGATCTGCAGCACCCGGGCGGTGAACGCCGCCTGCATCCCGGCCCGCAGCACCGCCGCCGGCGCCGGCACCCGCCGGGCGCCCAGTGCCCGGGCCAGCCCGTCGGCCTCGAAGTTCGGCGGGGCCGAGACGTTGAACGGCCCCGGCGCCCTGCGGTCCAGCACCCGGGCGATCAGGTCGGCGACGTCGTCGGCGTGCACGAACGCCAGGTGCAGCGAGCCCGGCAGCGGCAGCGGCAGCAGCTTGGCCACCGGACCGGGCAGCGCGCGGGCGGCCGGGAAGAGGAACGGCCCGAGGAAGTAGCGACCGATCTGGCTGGCCGCGTCCGGCTGCAGCACCAGCGTCGGGCGGATGGGCGAGACGACGGCCGCCGGGTGCGCGGCGTCGTGGTCGCGCAGCAGCTGCTCGACGGCGGACTTCATCCGGCTGTAGCCGGAGGACGGGATGCCGGTGGTCGGCCAGTCCTCGTCCACCGGGTGGAACTGCGGGCCGGCCGCGTAGGCGCCGATGGAGGACAGCGCCACCACGTGCGGCACCCCGGCTCGGCCGGCCGCGGTCAGCACCCGGCGGGTGCCCTCGACGTTGACCCGGTGCAGCAGGTCGGGCTGGCGGTCCGGCGTCAGCGCCCACGCGGAGTGCACCACCGCGTCGACGCCGGACAGGAACTCGTCGAGCACCGGCTCGCTGGAGCTCTCGCCGAGGTCGGCGGTGAACCAGCGCACCCCCGCGTAGGGCTCGGTCTCCGGTGGCCGGCGGCGGGCCAGGCCGCGCACCTCGCCGGCCCCGCCCTCGGCCAGGGCACGCAGCAGCGCCGTCCCGACGTTGCCCGAGGCGCCGGTGATCGCCACGGTCAGGCCCGACAGGTGTCCGCTGCTCAGCTCCGCCATGTCCGGCGGCTACCCGCGCGGGACGACGTCCACCCCTCAGCCGGCGACGTCGATGGCGGCGAGCGCCAGCCCCCGGCACGCGGCCAGCCGCTCCGCCTCCTCGGTCAGCGTGTGCCGCGCCGCCGGAGGCAGGGGCTGCCACGGCTGCACCTGCACCGTGAGCCGGCGCCCGGTGCTGCGCGGCCGCCAGACGCCGGCCACCTCCCCGTCGACCAGGACGGCGCCGGGGCGGCCGAGCACCGGCCACAGCTCCTTCGCCCGGGCGGGGTCGGGCACCAGCAGCGGCCGGTCGCGCAGCTGCAGCCACGGGTCGTAGGGGCCGAGCAGCCGCACCACCGGGGTCGGCCCCTCGGCGGCCGAGGGCAGGTCCGCGGCGAGCAGCCACCGGCGCTCCCCGTCGACGGTCACCTCGACCGCGTCGGCCGGCCACCGCTCCCGGACCGCGGCGACCGGCGCGTCCAGGTGCGCCGCGACGTGCTGCGGGGTGGCCGGGCCGTAGAGCCGCAGGTGCCCGCGGACGACGTCCAGGTGCTCGGGCACCTCGGCCGCCGGGGTCAGCCCGGGCACCGGCCGCAGCACCGGCGGTGAGGTGCCCGGGGTCAGCTCCAGGCCGGCGGGCAGCGCGGCCAGCCGGAACGGCTGCTCGTGCAGGTGAGTGGCCTGGCACGGGCGGCACCAGCGCAGGTACGGCTCGGGCAGCAACTCGGCGAGCCGGCCGGAGACCTCGCCCTTGACCATCGGGGCGGTGACCAGCCCGCGCATCGCGTCGGCGACGGTGTCCAGGGCGGTGAGCACCGGGATGCCCGCTGCCCGCAGCGGCTTCGCCGCGTCGAAGACCCGCTTGGCCGCGTCGGCCTCGGAGAAGGGGGCGGTCGCGGGAACGACGCCGGGCAGGTCGGCGCAGCGGTACAGGTGCGGGGCGCCCCGCAGCGTCCAGGCCACCACCAGGCCGGGGAGCTCCGGCGGCACGTCGACGCCGCGCACCGCCAGCGCCCAGCGGCCCGCCTCCGGGCCGGTGTCCTGCACGCCCTGGTCGAGCACCGCGGTGTCGTCGGTCGTGCCGGTGGACCGGTCCAGCTGGTGGGCCCGCACCCGGTGACCGAGCACCTGCGCCCGGGTCAACGCCGTCATGGCGCCACGGTAGGGGCAGGTACCGACGGTCAGGGGGCGAGCGCGTCCTCGAGGCTGTCCCCGCGCCGCTCGGGCAGCGCCCAGGCCGAGAGGGCGGCGAGCACGAAGGCGGCGGCGAACACCCCGAACACCAGCCCGGTGCCACCGCCGTCCAGCATGAGGGGCACCGCGAGCGGAGCCAGGATCGAGGCGATCCGGCCGAACCCGGCCGCCGCGCCCGCGCCGGTGGCGCGCAGCGCGGTCGGGTAGACCTCCGGGGTCAGCGCGTACAGCGCGCCCCACGCGCCCAGGTTGAAGAACGACAGCACCATGCCGCTGGCCAGCACCGCGGAGTCCCCACCGGCGACGGCGAACAGGCCCGCGCCCAGCGCCGAGCCGAGCAGGAACACCCCCAGGGTGGGCCGGCGGCCCCAGCGCTCGACCAGCCACGCCGCGACCGCGTAGCCGGGCAACTGGGCCAGGGTGATCACCAGGGTGTAGCCGAAGGACTTCACCAGGGAGAAGCCCGAGGCGTACAGCAGGGTGGGCAGCCAGACGAAGGCCCCGTAGTAGGCGAAGTTGATGCAGAACCAGACGCCCCACAGCGCGGCCGTCCGCCGCCGGGCGGCCGGGGCCCACAGCTGCATCGGGCGGGTCCGGGCGACCGGTGCCGACACGGTGGGGCTCGGCACCGGGTCGACCCCGGCGGCGCGCTCGAAGCGGCGCACCGCGGCCTCCGCTTCGTCGGTGCGCCCGCGGAGCTCGAGGAAGCGCACCGACTCGGGCAGGCCGCGGCGGACGACGACGGCGTACAGCGCCGGCGCCGCCCCCAGCGCGAGCGCCCAGCGCCAGCCGGCGTCGCCGCGCGGCACGACCAGGTAGCCGATCAGCGCGGCCAGCACCCAGCCGACGGCCCAGAACGCCTCGAGGGCCACCACCACCCGGCCGCGCACCCGGGCCGGGGCGAACTCGCTTACCAGGGTGGAGGCCACCGGCAGCTCGGCCCCCAGGCCCAACCCGATGACGAAGCGGAACACCAGCAGGGCACCCACCGACCAGGACAGCGCCGCGGCCCCGGTGGCCAGGCCGAACACCAGCAGGGTCAGCGCGAACACCTGCCGGCGGCCGATCCGGTCGGCCAGCAGCCCGCCGAGGGTGGCGCCCAGTGCCATGCCGAGGAAGCCGATCGAGGCGATCCAGGACAGCTGGGTGTCGGTCAGCGACCACTGGACGGCGAGCGCGGTCATCACGAAGGAGATGAGCCCGACGTCCATCGCGTCCAGCGCCCAGCCGATGCCGCTGCCCACCACCAGGCGACCGTGCTCGCGGGTCAGCGGCAGCCGGTCCAGCCGCTGCGGCCGGGTCAGCGGTGCGGGAGGGGAGGACTGCTGGGCGGCGGTCGGCTCGGCGCTCATCGGGTCCGCCTACCCGCGGCGGTGCGGGCTCTCACCCGTCGGCGCCGGTCAGTGGCTCGGGCAGCCGGTTCGGGCCGGCCTCGGCGGGCCGCGGCCGGTCCTCCGGGTGGGCGCGCACGGCCAGCAGCGCGACGTCGTCGGCGGCCGAGCCGGGCACCAGCCGCGCCAGCAGGGTGTCGCACAGCTCCTCCAGCGGCGTGCGCCCGAGATCGCGCAGCGCCTCCTGGAGGGCGGCGAGCCCGGCGTCGAGGTCGGAGCCGGGGCGTTCGACCAGGCCGTCGGTGAACAGCAGCAGCGTGCTGGCGTCGGGCAGGTCGACCTCGTGCTCGTGCCGGGGCGCGTCGGCGGTGACCCCGAGCATGATGTCCGGGCGGGTGGCCAGCAGCTGCGAGTTGCCGTCGGCGGCCAGCAGCACCGGCGGCAGGTGGCCGGCGTTGCTCCACCGCAGCCGCCGGCTGCCGGTG
Organism: Modestobacter sp. SYSU DS0904; assembly: GCF_054051115.1. Taxonomy (NCBI): domain Bacteria; kingdom Bacillati; phylum Actinomycetota; class Actinomycetes; order Geodermatophilales; family Geodermatophilaceae; genus Modestobacter; species Modestobacter sp. SYSU DS0904. The sequence goes on from NZ_JBJHAQ010000039.1 coordinate 13,292, forward strand.
GTCGTGCTGTCATCGGCGCGTTCCACCCGGGCCAGCACCGCCGTGGCCAGGGTGCTCACCGCCAGCCCGGAGGCGGCGCGCTCGGTCCGGGCCAGCGTCGCCGACAGCGGCTGGTCGGCGTCGTAGGCCAGCGCGCGCAGCAGCCCGCGCAGCTGCCCCATCGCCGCCGCGGCCGAGCTGTCGTGGCCGACGACGTCGCCGATGACCAGCACGGTGGCGCCGTCGGGCTGCAGGAACGCGTCGTACCAGTCGCCGCCGACCTGGGCGCCGGAGGCGGCGGGCAGGTAGCGCACGACGACGTGCAGGTGGTCCGGCTGCGGCGGCGGGGTCAGCAGCGCCTGCTGCAGCCGGTCGGACAGCGCGCGGTCGTCGGCGGCCCGGCGGGCGACCTCGCGGAGCCGGGCCGCCTCGGCCTCGGCGGCCCGCCGCTCGGTGAGGTCGCGGAAGGAGACGACCACGCCGGTCACCCGCCCGTCCTCGACGGTGGGCACGGCGACCAGGTCGACCGGGACGGCGGTGCCGTCGCGGTGCCAGAAGACCTCGTCGGCCGCGTGCACCGGCTCCCCGGTGCGGAGCGCGCGCCACACCCCGCACTGCTCGATCGGCAGCGGCGTGCCGTCGGCGCGCCGGGAGTGGATCAGCTCGTGCTGGTTGCGGCCCAGTTGGACGGCCGCGGGGTGCCCGGTGATCCGCTCGGCGGCGGGGTTGACGAACTCCACCCGGCCGTCGGCGTCCAGCCCGTAGATGCCGTCGGCGGTGTTGTCCAGGATCTTGCGCGACAGCTCCAGCGCCCGGGACAGCTCCTGCTCCACGGCCTGCAGCCGGACCACGTCCGCGTGGTGCTGGGCGGGGGTCCGGTGTTCCGGCATGGGGTGGGGGTCTCCTCCTCTGGGCGGCGGCAGCTGACGGGCCGCCCCAGCCTGCACCACGCCGTGCGGCGCGGGGGCCGGGGCTCCCTGCTCAGCCGTGGGTGCGCACGTGCGCGGTGACCAGCTCCCCGACCCGGTCGGCGGCGAGCTCGGGCAGCCAGTGGTCGGCGTCCTCGAGCACCTCCAGCGCGTAGGGCCCGCTGACGAACTCGCCGGTCGCCTCGGTCGCGGTCCGGCCGAGGAACGCGTCCCGCGCCCCCCACACGTGCAGCGTCGGCACCCGGACCCGGCCCACCGGGTCGCGGCCGGCCAGCGGCAGCGCCCGGTACCAGTTGAGCGCGGCGGTGAGCGCCCCCGGCTCCCGCATCCGCTCGACGTAGCGGTCGACCAGCTCCTCGGGCAGCCCGCCCTGGCGCAGCATCCGCCGCAGCACGGCACCGCCCCCGGCGAGCAGCACCGCCTCCGGCGCGGCGGGCAGCTGGAACAGCCCGATGTAGGCCGAGCGCAGCGCCTGGTCGCTGTGCCCCATCGCGCGGGTCATCGCGGCCGGGTGCGGCACCGACAGCGAGGTGAGGGTGCGCACCCGCCACGGGTGCCAGGCGGCCAGCGCCCAGCCGACGACGCCGCCCCAGTCGTGGCCGACGACGTGTGCGCTGTCCAGGCCGGCGGCCTGCAGCAGCGCCAGCACGTCGTCGGCCGCCTCCCGGAGCCGGTAGGCCGAGCGGCCGACGGGCCGGGCCCCGGGGGAGTAGCCGCGCTGGTCGGGCGCCAGGGTGCGCAGCCCCGCGGAGTGCAGGGCGGGGCTCAGCCGGTCGAAGGCGCCGGCGTCCTGGGGGAAGCCGTGCAGCAGCACGACCGGCTCCCCGTCGGCCGGGCCGGCGTCCCGGACGTCGAACACGAGGTCACCGCGGCGGAAGCTGTCCATGCCCCGCTCACTGCCCGCTGCGGCCCGGGATCACGCGGGAACAGCCGATCAGGCGCCCGGTCGATCGACGTCAGCCGGCCAGTCGGGCCTTGAGCAGCGCCTTGCCCTGCTCGCCGCCCTTGCGGCTCTCCTCCTGCGCCTTGCGGAAGAACTCGGCCAGTTCGGAGTCGCCCGCGCGTTCGGCGTCCTGGGCGTAGGTCTCCATGCGCAGCGCGTTGTCCAGGCTGGCCTGGGTGAACCAGAGGAGGTTGTAGTCCTTGTCAGCGGTGCCGGTGACGTTGCCGGTCTCGGTGGTGCTCATGGCGTGGTCCTCCGTTCCGTCGGTGATGTGGACCACTTCTCCCTACCCCGCCGATCCCGCCCAAACATGCCTGCGGGGGTCGTGTGCCGCCGGCCCGATTCCCGGTCCGTGGTCGTTTTCGTCCCGGGGGCACGGGTAGCGCGAAGAGGGACGCTGATGTCGACGCGAGGGGATCTCGCCATGAGCCAGACAGTCGCGGACGTCCTGCTGGAACGCCTCTCCGAGTGGGAGGTGGACACCGTCTTCGCCTATCCGGGCGACGGGATCAACGGGATCCTGGCCTCCTTCGGTGAGCAGGACGCCATTCGTTTCGTCCAGTCCCGGCACGAGGAGATGTCCGCCTTCGAGGCGGTCGGTTACGCGAAGTTCACCGGCCGGGTGGGGGTGTGCATGGCCACCTCCGGCCCGGGCGCCATCCACCTGCTGAACGGCCTGTACGACGCCAAGCTCGACCACGTGCCCGTCGTCGCGATCGTCGGGCAGACCGACCGCAGCGCGATGGGCGGCTCCTACCAGCAGGAGGTCGACCTGCAGTCGCTGTTCAAGGACGTCGCCCACCACTACGTGCACGAGGTGAACGTCCCGGAGCAGCTGCCCAACGTCCTGGACCGGGCGATCCGGACCGCGGCCGCGGAGCACGCGCCGACGGCGATCATCATCCCGGCGGACGTGCAGGAGCTCGAGTACAGCCCGCCGACGCACGAGCACAAGATGGTGCCCTCGAGCAGGGCGCACACCTCCGCACCGATGGTCGTGCCCGACGACGCCTCGATCCGCGCCGCCGCCGACCTGCTGAACTCCGGCAGCAAGGTGGCCATGCTCGTCGGGCAGGGGGCGCGCGGTGCCCGCGCCGAGGTCGTCGAGGTCGCCGACCTGCTCGGCGCCGGGGTGGCCAAGGCGCTGCTGGGCAAGGACGTGCTCCCCGACGACCTGCCGTTCGTCACCGGCTCGATCGGGCTGCTCGGCACCCGGCCGACCTGGGAGATGATGAAGGACTGCGACACGCTGCTGACGGTGGGCTCGAACCTGCCCTACAGCGAGTTCTTCCCCGAGTACGACCAGGCCCGCGCCGTCCAGATCGACCACGACGCGAAGTTCATCGGGATGCGCTACCCCTACGAGCTCAACCTGGTCGGCGACGCGGCGGCCACCCTGCGGGCGCTCATCCCGCTGCTGCAGCGCAAGGAGGACCGCTCCTGGCGCGAGGGCATCGAGGACGGCATCCGGCGCTGGTGGGAGACGATGGAGAAGCGGGCGACCACCGACGCCGATCCGGTGAACCCGATGCGGCTGTTCTCCGACCTCAACGGCCGGCTGCCCGGCAACGCCATCGTCACCGCCGACTCCGGCTCGGCTGCCAACTGGTACGCCCGGCACCTCCGCTTCGGGCCGGACAACCGCGGCTCGCTGTCGGGGACCCTGGCCACCATGGGCCCGGGAGTGCCCTACGGGATCGGCGCCAAGTTCGGCCACCCGGACCGCCCGGTCATCGCCTTCGTCGGCGACGGCGCGATGCAGATGAACGGCATGGCCGAGCTCATCACCATCGCCCGTTACTGGCAGGAGTGGGCCGACCCGCGCCTGGTCGTCGCCGTGCTGCACAACAACGACCTCAACCAGGTCACCTGGGAGATGCGCGCGATGGGCGGGGCGCCCAAGTTCGCCGACTCGCAGACCCTGCCCGACGTCTCCTACGCGGCCTTCGCCGCCAGTATGGGCTTCGAGGCGATCACCGTCGACGACCCCGACCAGGTGGGCCCGGCCTGGGACCGCGCCCTGGCCGCGGGCCGGCCGGCGGTGATCGACCTGATCTGCGACGCCGACGTCCCGCCGATCCCGCCGCACGCGACGCTGGAGCAGATGACCGACACGGCCAAGTCGCTGCTCAAGGGCGACGAGGACGCCTGGGGCGTGGTCAAGCAAGGCACCAAGACCAAGGTCCAGGAGTTCCTGCCCAACCGGAGCTGACCCGTGGCGACCGCATCGCTGCCCCTGCCCACCACCCGTCCGGGCGGGCCCGGCGCCCCGGACGTCGCCGCGCTGGGGGCGGAGCTCCGCCGCCGGGTCGACGGCGAGGTCCGGTTCGACGCCGGGACGCGGGCGGTCTACTCGACCGACGCGTCCAACTACCGGACACCTCCGCTGGGGGTCGTCGAGCCACGCACGGTGGACGACGCCGTGGCGGCCCTGGCGGTGTGCCGGGAGTTCGGCGTCCCGGTGCTGTCCCGCGGCGGCGGGACCAGCCTGTCCGGCCAGACCACCAACGCCGCCGTCGTGCTGGACTGGAGCCGGCACTGCAACCGGCTGGAGTCCCTCGACGTCGGGGCCCGGCGGTGCGTCGTCGAGCCGGGCATGGTGCTGGACCACCTCGACGAACGGCTGGCCGAGCACGGTCTGACCTGGGGGCCGCAGCCGGCGACCCACTGGACCTGCACGGTCGGCGGCATGCTCGGCAACAACGCCTGCGGCGCCTCGGCGCAGACCTACGGCAAGGCCGTGGACAAGGTCGCCCGGCTGGAGGTGCTGCTGGCCGACGGCACCCGGATGTGGGTGGGCCCGACCTCGGAGGAGGAGTACGCCGGGATCGTCGAGGCCGGCGGGCGCCGGGCCGAGGTGTACCGGGGTCTCCGCGAGCTGCGGGACCAGCACCTGGCCCGGATCCGCACCGGGTACCCGCAGATCCCGCGGCGGGTGTCGGGCTTCAACCTGGACTCGTTGCTGCCCGAGCACGGCTTCGACCTGGCCCGCGCGCTGGTCGGCAGCGAGGGGACGCTGGTGACCGTCCTGCGCGCCGAGCTGCTGCTCTCCGAACTGCCGGGGCACCGGCGGCTGGCCGTGCTGGGGTACCCCGACGTGGTGACCGCCGGTCGGGAGGTCACCCGGGTGCTGCCCTGGCAGCCGCACCGGCTGGAGGGCGTCGACGACGTGCTGCGCCGCAACCAGGCCGAGGAGGGGATGAACCCCCGGGCGCTGGAGAAGCTGCCCGAAGGGGACAGCTGGCTCCTCGTCGAGCTCGCCGACGACGACCCCGACGAGCTCGGCCGGCGGATGGACGGGCTGATCGCCGACGCCTGCGCGGCGCCGGAGCCGCCGTCGGTCCTGGTGCTGGAGGACCCCACGGAGCAGGCCGACCTCTGGGCCTTCCGGGAGGCGGGGCTCGGCGCGACGGCGCACCCGCCGAGCGGGCGCGACACCTGGCCCGGCTGGGAGGACTCCGCGGTCGCACCAGAGGACCTGGGGTCCTACCTGGCGGAGCTGCGCGACCTGCTGGACCGGCACGGGCTGACCCCCGCGTCCACCTACGGGCACTTCGGGCACGGCTGCGTGCACCTGCGCATCCCGTTCGAGCTCGATTCCCCCGGTGGCGCCGCCGGCTACCGGTCGTTCCTGGAGGAGGCCGCGGACCTCGTCACCCGCTACGGCGGCTCGCTGTCCGGTGAGCACGGCGACGGCCAGGTCCGCGGTGAGCTGCTCGGGAAGATGTTCCCGCCGGAGCTGATCGGCGCCTTCGAGCGGATGAAGCAGCTGCTCGACCCGGAGAACCGGATGAACCCGGGCAAGGTGGTGGCGCCCCGGCCGCTGGACGCGGACCTGCGGCTCACCGACGACCACCCCGCGTGGGAGCCCGAGGTGACCTTCGGCTACCCCGAGGACGGCGGCTCCTTCGCGCAGGCGGCCGCCCGCTGCGTCGGCGTCGGCAAGTGCCGGGCCACCCTCGGCGCGGGCGCGGAGGGCGCGGTGATGTGCCCGAGCTACCAGGTGACCGGCGACGAGAAGCACTCCACCCGGGGCCGGGCCCGGGTGCTTTTCGAGATGCTCCGCGGGGACGTCATCCGGGACCGGTGGCGCTCCACCGCCGTCCGGGACGCCCTGGACCTCTGCCTGGCCTGCAAGGGGTGCAAGAGCGACTGCCCCGTCGACGTCGACATGGCGACCTACAAGGCGGAGTTCCTCTCCCACCACTACGCCGGCCGGGTGCGCCCGCGCACCCACTACTCGCTGGGCTGGCTGCCGCTGGTCGCCCGGGCCGCCGCGCTCGCCCCCGGGCTGGTCAACGTCGCCACCCAGACACCGGGGCTCCGCCGGCTGGTGCAGGCGGTGGGCGGGGTGACCACCGAGCGGGAGCTGCCGCTGTTCGCAGCCGAGCGGTTCACCCACTGGTACCGGGAACGCGGGCCGCGGGGAGACGGCCGGCGCGGGGAGGTCCTGCTGTGGCCGGACACCTTCACCGAGTTCTTCCACCCGGCCATCGGCCGGGCGGCGGTCGCGGTGCTGGAGGACGCCGGCTTCCGGGTGCGGCTGCCGGAGCAGGAGCTCTGCTGCGGGCTCACCTGGATCTCCACCGGCCAGTTGGACGTGGCCTCCCAGGTGCTGCGGCGCACGGCGCAGGCACTCGGCCCCGCGGTGCGGGACGGGGTGCCGGTCGTCGGGCTGGAGCCCAGCTGCACCGCGGTGTTCCGGGCCGACGCACCCGAACTCCTGCCGGAGGACGACGACGTCCGCCGGCTCGCCGAGAGCACCCGGACCCTCGCCGAGCTGCTCACCGAGCGCGCGCCGGACTGGTCCCCGCCCCGGGCCGAGCGGACGGCGATGGTGCAGACCCACTGCCACCAGCACGCGATCATGGGGTTCGACGCCGACCGCGAGCTGCTGGGCAGGGCCGGGTTCGACACCGACGTGCTCGACTCCGGCTGTTGCGGGCTCGCCGGGAACTTCGGGTTCGAGCCCGGCCACCACGAGGTCTCGATGGCGTGCGGTGAGCAGGTGCTGCTGCCCGCCGTGCGGGACGGCGACCCGCGGTCGGTCGTGCTGGCCGACGGCTTCAGCTGCCGCACCCAGATCGAGCAGGGCGACACCGGACGGCGGGCGGTGCACACCGCCGAGGCGCTCGCCGGCCTGGTCGAGGGGGCGCGGCTGGCCGAGCACCCCGAGCAGGTGCTGGCCGGGCGCCCGCGGCCGCCGGGCCGGATCGCGCAGACCGCCGCGGTCCTCGGCGCCACCGCGGCCGCCGGTGCGGTGACGGCCGGCGCCGTGGCGGCCACCCGGCGCCTGCTCCCGTCCTGACGACCACCTGAGAGAGGAGAGACCGCGTGCTCTGGCTCTGGCTCTGGTTCCTGTTCGTCCTGCTGCTGTTCCTCATCCCGCTCGGCTACGGCTGGGGCTACCGCGGGTGGGGGGCGCCCTACCCGTCCGCCTACCGGCGCGGGCGGCCCGTCGCCGGCGACCCCGCGGTCGATCCCGCGGTCGACCCTGCGGCCGACCCCGCCGTCGACCCGGCCGCGGACCCCGCGCTCGCGGAGGAGCGCAGCTGGGGACTGCTCGCCGACGTCCTCTGGGTCGTGCTGGTGGTCGCGATCGTCTGGCTGGTCGTCGGGCTGGTGCTGTGGTGACCACGTCCGACGCGCGGGTGGAGGCGCTCGACGTGGCCGTGTACCGGCTGCCCACCGACCAGCCCGAGGCCGACGGCACGCTGAGCTGGGACGCCACCACCGCGGTCGTCGTGCAGGCGCGCGGTGGCGGCGTCACCGGCCTGGGCTGGACCTACGCCGACGCCTCGGCCGCGGCGGTGGTCCAGGGCCTGCTGACCGACGTGGTCGTCGGGTGCCCGGTGCTCGACCCGCCGGCCGCGGCGTCCGCCATGGCCCGGGCGGTCCGCAACGCGGGCGCGCCGGGCCTGGTGGCGATGGCGATCTCGGCGGTCGACGTGGCCCTGTGGGACCTGAAGGCGCGGCTGCTCGACGTGCCGCTGGGACGGCTGCTCGGTGCGGTGCGCGAGGACGCCGCGGTGTACGCCAGCGGCGGGTTCACCACCTACGACGACGTGACCACCCGGCGCCAGCTGGCGGACTGGCGCGCGGCCGGGCACGACCGGGTGAAGATCAAGATCGGTGAGTCGTGGGGCACCGCGGTGGACCGCGACCTGGCGCGCAGCCGGCTGGCCCGGGAGGTCGTCGGCGACGGGGTGGACCTGCTGGTGGACGCCAACGGCGGGTACACCGCCAAGCAGGCGGTCCGGGTCGGCCGGGAGCTCGACGAGCTCGGCGTGGTCTGGTTCGAGGAGCCCGTCTCCTCCGACGACCTCCGCGGGCTGCGGCAGGTCCGGGAGCGGCTGGACGCCGACGTCGCCGCCGGGGAGTACGGCGCCCGGCTGACCGACTTCGCCGCACTCTGCGGTGCGGGCGCGGTCGACTGCCTCCAGGTGGACGCCAGCCGGTGCGGCGGGGTCACCGAGTGGCTGCGGGCCTCGGCGCTGGCGGCCGGGCACGAACTGGAGGTGTCCGCCCACTGCGTGCCCACCCTCCACGCCCACCTCGCGCTGGCCACCCCGAACCTGCGCCACCTGGAGTGGTTCCACGACCACGACCGGTTCGAGCGGCGGCTGTTCGACGGGGTGCCGGACCCGGTGGCGGGCCGGGTGCGCCCGGCCGGCGACGCCCCCGGGCTCGGGCTCACCCTCCGGCAGCCCGACCTGGCCGACCTCCGGGTCGGGTGACCCCGCGACGGCAGCGGGAGTGCCGTCACCCGGGCAGCCGGGTCACCCGGGCAGCCGGGTCACCCGGGGAGGACGTGTCACCCGGGCAGGACGTGGGAGAACACCGACGTCGGCGTCCCGTCCCGGTCCCGGACGACCGACACCCGCACGAGGACCGGCACGGTCGAGCCGTCGGCGCGCACGAACGCCGTGGACAGCTCGGTCACCCCGATGAACTCGGTGAAGAGCCCGTCGACGGCTGACCGGTCCGGCGGAGGGGTGAGCTCCTGCACCCGGCAGTCGCGCAGCTCCTCGGTCGTGGTGCCCAGGAGGGCGGCGAAGGCCTTGTTCACCCGGAGCAGCCGCCCGTCCATCCGGGTCAGCGTCATGCCGATCGGGGCGTCGTCGAAGGCGTGCCGGAACATCGACTCGCTGGCCGCCAGCGCCCGCCGCGCCTCGACGGTGGCGGTGACGTCCCGGGACACCGACAGCACCTCCCGCACCCGGCCGTCGTCGTCGCGCAACTGCCGGGTGTCGCTCTCCAGCCAGCGCAGGCTGCCGTCCCGGTGCACGTACCGGTGCACGGCGGTGCCGTCGAGCACCCGCGCGGCCAGCCCCGGGTCGGCGTTCAGCCGGGCCAGGTCCTCGGGGTGCAGCAGGTCGCCGATCGACCGGCCCACCAGCTCCTGCGGCAGCCAGCCCAGGAGGGCGCCGCTGCTGGCGGAGGCGTAGCTGATCCGGAGGTCCGGCGCGGTCACCAGGACCAGCTCGTCGGTCCCGCCCAGCGGCAGCACCGCGCTGCCATCGGCCCCGGCCGCCGGGCCGGTGACCGCGCGGCGGGCCAGCCGGGCAGCCAGCGCGGGGGAGGCCGGCTCCGGCTTGCCGAACAGCCAGCCCTGCGCCGCGTCGCAGCCCATCGCGATCAGCTGCCGGGCCTGCTCGTCGGACTCCACGCCCTCGGCCAGCACCCGGCGGCCCAGGCTGTGCGCCGCCTCGACCACCAGCCGGACCAGCACGGCATCGGCGGTGTCACTGGCCACCCGTTCGATGAAGGACCGGTCGATCTTCACCAGGTCCAGCGGCAGCGCGCGCAGCAGGCTCAACGCCGAGTGCCCGGCGCCGAAGTCGTCCAGCGCCAGCCGCACACCCAGGTCGCGGATCTGGGTGAGCCGGGCAGCGGTGGCCCCCAGGTCGGTGATCGCGGCGGTCTCGGTGATCTCCAGGCACAGCCGCTCGGCGGCGAGCCCGCTGTCGGCCAGCGCCCGCACCACGTCGTCGGTGAAGTCCCGCTGGGCCAGCTGGACGGCGGAGACGTTCACCGCGACCGTGGCGGCGACGCCGGTCGGCCCGGTCGGCCACCCGGCCGCCTCCCGGCAGGCGGTCTGCAGCACCCAGCGGCCCAGGTCGACGACCAGGCCGGTCTGCTCGGCCAGTGGGATGAACCGGTCGGGCGGGACGACGCCGAGCTCCGCGTCGTCCCAGCGGGCCAGCGCCTCCACCCCGGTCACCTGCCCGCCCGGCAGCGCGACCACCGGCTGGTAGTGCAGCGCCAGGCCGCCGGTCTCGATGGCGTGCCGCAGCCGGCGTTCCATCGCGTGCCGGGCGCGGACGACGTCGGTCGCCTCCGCGTCGGCCAGCAGCTCGCTGCCGAAGTGCGCCACCCGGCCGCGGCCCAGCGACTTGGCGCGGTACATCGCCAGGTCCGCCTGGTGCAGCAGGTCGTCCATCGAGGCCGGCACCCGCGCGTCGGAGCTGGCCACCCCCACGCTGGCACCCAGGCTCACCAGGTGTTCGGCCGGGCCGTCGGCGCCCAGCGCGCTGACCACGAACGGCGCGGCGGCGGCGAGCACGATCCGCTCGGCCAGCGCGCTGCTCTGCTCGGCGGTCATCGGCGCCGCGGCGACGACGGCGAACTCGTCGCCGGACAGCCGCACCACCAGGTCCTCGGCGCGGGCCACCGCGCGCAGCCGGTGGGCGAACTCCACGAGCACCTGGTCGCCGGCGCTGTGCCCGAGGTGGTCGTTGACGTCCTTGAACCGGTCGAGGTCGATGTAGCACAGCACGCCGTGGCTGCCGGTCTGCCGGAGCCGTTCGAGCAGGGAGATCCGGTTGGGCAGCCCGGTCAGCGGGTCGTGCAGCGCCTGCCAGGCGTACTGCTGGGCGAGGTGCTCGAACAGCGCGGTCACCGGCACCACGAGCAGCCGGTGCCCCGGACCGGTCACGACGACGGCGTCCAGCAGCGTGTCACCGGCGGCACGGCGTTCGACCACCGCCGCGGCTGCCTGCGGCACCGGGGCGCCGTGCGGGAAGCAGAGGGTCTCGGGCACCCCGAGGTCGGGGAGTTCGCGCCGGGCGTGCACCAGCCGGCCGTAGCCGAGCCGGCCGGTCATCGCGACCTCGAACCAGGAGCGGCTGACCAGCACCGGCGCCTCGGGCCGGTCGGTGACCACCCAGCGCAGCCCCGCGTCCCGGCGGAACAGGGCGTCCAGGGCCGCCAGCGGCACCCGCGGCGGCACCAGCCGGGCCGGCACCGCCAGGCCGCCCAGGGTGGTGACCGCCGGACCGGCGTCCGGCGCGGCGGGGGGCGCCGGCAACGCAGGCAGCGCAGGCAGCGCAGCGTCGGTCGTCCCGGTGCTGGTCATCGACCGCCGTCCTCCCCGGACCGCCGTGCGGCGATCGTCGGGAGGAATGATGATCATGTCCGTCGGTGCGGGCGATGGCCTCTCACCCGTCCGGGTCGGCGTCGTCATGAGCCCCTGGAGGCGCCGATCGCCGCGGTCGGGGACGATGGCCCCGTGGTGGCACCCCCGGCGCACGAGCTGATCGTCCTGGTCGACGAGGACGGGACGGCCATCGGCACGTTGCCCAAGCCGCTGGTGCACCACGGTGAGACCCCGTTGCACCGGGCCTTCTCCGCCTACCTGTTCGACGACGCCGGCCGGTTGCTGGTCACCCGCCGCGCCGAGGACAAGCAGACCTTCCCCGGGATGTGGACCAACACGGTCTGCGGGCACCCGGGCCCGGGGGAGGACGACCCGGCGGCGATCGCCCGCCGGGCGCGGTACGAGCTGGGCCTCGGGGTCGCGGAGCTGCGCCCGGCGCTGCCGGACTACCGCTACCGGGCGGTGTTCCGCGGCGTGGTGGAGAACGAGATCTGCCCGGTCTGGATCGGGCGGTTCACCGGGACGCCCGCGCCCGACCCGACCGAGGTGGGCGCGTGGGAGGTGCTGGACTGGGCCGAGTTCCGGGCCCGCCAGGAGGCCCAGCTCGACGACGCCTGGTCCCCCTGGTGCCGGGAGCAGGCGCGGCTCATCGAGTCCACCGGCCTTCTGCCCACCACCGGGTGAGGTACTGGAACGGCCCCGCTGCAGGGCCCCGCCACGAGCGTGCGAGTGGTGGGGGGCAGTGGGGTCCTTCAGCAGGCGTGGACGACGAGCCGGACCGTGCAGCCCTGGCCGGTGTCGTCGGCCGGGGTGGTGGTGAGGGTGTCGACCGACCGGCGGGCCAGCCACAGGCCCATCCCGCCGACGGCCATGTCGCCGTGGGCGGGGCCGTAGCCCACCAGCGGGTCGTCGAAGGACGTGCCCCGGTCGGTCACCGCGCACAGCAGCCGCTCCGGTGTGCACCACAGCTTCACGTCGACCGGGGGCACGCCGTGCTCGGCCGCGTTCGCGGTCACCTCGTCGATGGCCAGCACGAAGTCCTGCGCGGCGTCCTCGGAGAGGGCGCTGTCGGCCAGGGCCTGGCGCAGCGCCCTGCGCAGCGCGCGCATGTCGTCCAGGTCGATGACGGCCAGCGTGGGCTCGGTCTCCTCCAGCGGATCGGGCACCCCCGCCCGCTCCACCTCGCGCAGCAGCTCCTCGGGCGCCCGGTAGTCGGGGTTGCGCACGGTGCCCTCCTGGGTCAGCAGCCACGGGTGCGTCGCCCGGGCGACGGCTTGCGCATCCACGCCGTCCGGCTCGCCGGCAGCCGGGCGGAGCAGGCAGAGGTGGTCGACCGGGCGCTCGGCCAGCACGTGGTTGAGCAACGCCTCGGTCTGGACCCACATCGTCCAGTCGTCCGGCTCGCCGGGGCCGGTCACCAGGTGCAGCCGCCGCCCGTCGTCCGGGAGCTCGCCGTCGACGAGGGAGCCGATCGAGGCGATCGCGTTCGGAGGGCGTTCGCCCAGCGGGTCGGTGGGGCGGACGTGCACGTCCCCCGGGCGGCCCACGGCGGCCAGCAGCGCCCCGGCCACCGGTTCCGTGCAGGCGACCACCACCGGCTCACCGGCGTCCAGGGCGGCGCGCAGCACCGGCCCCACCACGGTGGCGACGTCGTCGCCCGGACGGATCACGTAGCCGACGTGCCGGTACCCCGGTGTTTCCGGGGTCGGTGACGGGACCACCTGCTCCTGGGCGCGCTCCACGGGTCGGGCCCGCCTCCTTCGTCGGTTGCTTCGACGAGGGGGTCTTGCCCGAGGACCGTGATCGGGACACATCGCGCGGAGGAACGTCACACCGCCCGGCATGGGCGGACGACCGACGGTGTTGCAGCCGCCGTGCACAACGACGTCGTGGTGATCGGGGCCGGGCAGGCCGGGCTGTCGGCCGGGTACGGGCTGCGCCGGGCCGGGGCCGACTTCGTCGTCCTGGACGGGAACGCCGGGCCGGGCGGGGCCTGGCGGCACCGCTGGCCGTCCCTGCGGCTGGACCGCACGCACCGGATCTCCCCGCTGCCGGGGATGCCGCTGCCCGAGACCGATCCGGCCGCACCGGCCAGCGAGGTGGTCGCCGACTACTTCGCCGGCTACGAGCGACGCTTCGAGCTGCCGGTGCGGCGGCCGGTCGCCGTCCGTTCGGTGCGGCGCACCGGTGACGGCTTCGTGCTCGACACCAGCGCGGGGGAGTGGACGGCGCGCGGGGTGGTCAACGCCACCGGCACCTGGACCCGCCCCTTCTGGCCGACCTACCCGGGCCGCGAGCTGTTCCGGGGCCGGCAGCTGCACGCCGCCGACTACCGCGGCGCCGAGGAGTTCCGTGGGCAGGCGGTGGTCGTCGTCGGCGGGGGGACGTCGGCGGTGCAGCAGCTGATCGAGATCAGCGAGGTCGCCGCGGCGACCACCTGGGTGACCCGGCGGGAGCCACGCTGGCGCAGCGACGGGTTCGACGAGGACGCCGGCCGGGCCGCGGTGGCGCTGGTCGACCAGCGGGTGCGTGCCGGGCTGCCGCCGGGCAGTGTCGTCGGGGTCACCGGGCTGCTGGAGACCGAGGCGGTGCTCGCCGCCCGGGCCCGCGGGGTGCTCGACCGGCTGCCGGTGTTCGACCGGCTCACCCCTGACGGCGTGGCCTGGGACTCCCCGGCCCGCACGGTCCGCGCCGACGCCGTGCTCTGGGCCACCGGCTTCCGGGCGGCGCTGGACCACCTCGCGCCGCTGCACCTGCGCGGCCCCGGCGGCGGCATCGCGATGGACGGCACCCGGGTGGTCGCCGAGCCACGCCTGCACCTGGTCGGCTACGGCCCCTCGGCCAGCACGATCGGGGCCAACCGGGCCGGCCCGAGCGCGGCCCGGGAACTGCTCCGGACGCTGCGCGGCGACGTCGCGGCCTGAACACATCCTGCCGAACGGAGCAGGTGGGTACGTCACCCATTGGAACTACAATGAGTGATCCTGCGACTACATTGTGCGTAGTGTCGGGGGCGAGGGCACCTCGAGCACCGGCATCCACGCCGATGACGTCTTCAGCGCACCGCGAGTCCGGCGCTCCCTGCGCCGGAGACAGGAGCGCCGACGTGGCGTCGGTCCCCAGCACACTCCCCTCCACCCGCCGGTTCAGCCGTGCGGGCGTCGCGACCAGCCTGGTCGCGGTCTCCGGCCTCGGACTCTGGGCCGGGCTCTCCGGTACCGCGCAGGCGGCCACCGCCGTGCCGCTCGGTGACGCGCAGAGCTTCGCCGTCCTGGCCGGCGCCGGCATCACCAACACCGGCGCGACCACCGTCACCGGTGACATCGGCAGCTTCTCCACCACGACCATCGACGGCGGGATCACCCTGGCCCCGGGCAGCACGAACCACGGTGGTGACTCCGTCACCCAGGACGCCAAGACCGCGCTGACGAACGCGCTCACCATCGCGGCCAACGCCACGCCCCGGACGCCGGTCGCCGCCGGGGAACTGGGCGGGCTCGACCTGTCCGCCGGCGTCTACAACTCCAGCGGCTCCACACTCGACCTCACCGGCACGCTGACCCTCGACGGCGGGGGCAGCTACGACTCGGTCTTCATCTTCCAGGCCACCAGTGACCTGATCACCGCGGGGAACAGCACCGTCGCGCTGACCAACGGCGCGCAGGCCTGCAACGTCTTCTGGCAGGTGACCAGCTCGGCCACGCTGGGCGGCAACTCGGACTTCGTCGGCACCATCCTGGCCGACACCGCGATCACCCTGGGCACGCTCGCCCGGGTCGAGGGTCGGGTGCTGGCCAGCACCGCGGCGGTCTCCTTGGACACGAACGTGATCACCCGGCCGGACACCTGCCGCACGGGCGCTGTCACGCCGGTGGTGGTGACCCCGCCTCCGCCCGCGCCGCCGACGAGCACCCCGACCGACACCCCCGGCCCGACGGCCACGCCGACCGGCACCCCCGGCCCGACGGCGACGCCGACCGGCACCCCCGCGCCCACGGCGACCCCGAGCGGCAGCGCGCCCGCCACGGCGCCGTCGGCCGGCAGGACGTCCGGTTCCACCACCTACGGGCAGGTCGGCCGGGTGCCGGTCGGTGCGGTGGACACCGGGGACGGCAGCACCCTCGGGGAGCACGCGTTCCGCACGCCGTGACGTCCGGGCGCGCGACGGCCGTCCCACGGGTGGGCGCCCGGCGGTCGGTCCGGCTGTGGCTGGCCGGGCTGGCCCTGCTGCTCGCCCTCGGCGCGGCCGGCTGCGCGGGTGCGGCGTCGACCGCACCGGTGGCCGAACCGGCGGTCACCGCACCGTCGGACAGGGCGGCGCCCGGCGCCGACCTGCCGGTGGTGCTGCCGGAGTCCGCGCCGGTCCGGGTCCGGATCCCCGCGATCGGCGTGGACTCGGAGCTGATGGACCTGGGGCTGCAGGCCGACGGCACCATGGAGGTCCCCGCCGGCGGGTTCCCGGCCGGCTGGTTCACCGAGGCGCCCACCCCCGGCGAGCGGGGCCCGGCCGTGCTGGCCGGTCACGTCGACTGGGCCGGGGCCCCGGGGGTGTTCGCCGACCTGCGGGACGTGGTGCCCGGTGACGAGATCAGCGTGCTCCGCACCGACGGGACCACCGCCGTCTTCGCCGTGCGCGAGGTCGGTCGGTACGACAAGGACGCCTTCCCGACCGCCGACGTGTACGGCGACCTCGACCACGCCGGGCTCCGGCTGATCACCTGCGGGGGGATCTTCGACCAGCAGGCCGACAGCTACCGCGACAACACCATCGTCTTCGCCGACCTGGTCGCGCCGGCCTGACGCCGCTCCTCGTCCTCGCTCAGCCGGGCTGGTCGGCGAGCCGGACGGCGATCAGCGCGACGTCGTCCTCGGCGCCGTGCGGCAGCAGCCGGGTGAGCAGTGCGTCGGCGATGTCGTCGACCGGCCAGCCCCCGACGGTGGCCAGCTCGGCGCACAGCCGCTCGACCCCCTCGTCGAAGACCTGGTCGCGGCGCTCGACCAGGCCGTCGGTGTAGAGCAGCACGGTCGAACCGCGCGCGACGGTGGTGACGTGCTCGCGGCGGGGGGCGCCGGGATCGACCCCGAGCAGCATCTCCGGGTGCGGCCCGTCGAGCGCCCGCACCGCCCCGGTGGGGTCCTGCACCACCGGGGGCAGGTGCCCGCCGTTGGACCAGCGCAGCCGGGTGACCCCGTCGGCCCGCTCCTGCGGCGTCTGCTCCAGCCGGGCCACCAGCACCGAGGCCATGGTCTTCAGCTGCAGCCCCTCGATCGCCCGGTCCAGCCGGACCAGCACCTCGCCCGGGCTCTCCGCGCTGTCGAAGGCGATGCCGCGCAGCAGCCCGCGCAGCTGGCCCATGCAGGCCGCGGCCTCGGTGTCGTGGCCCACCACGTCGCCGATCACCAGCATGGTGCTGCCGTCGGGCTGCTGGAAGACGTCGTACCAGTCGCCGCCGACCTGCGCCTCGCGGGCGGCCGGCTCGTAGCGGACGGCGAAGTCCAGGTGGTCGAGGTACGGCGGCTCCGAGAGCAGGCTGCGCTGCAGGGTGAGCGCGGCCTGGGCCACCCGCCGGCTGCGCGCGTAGAGCGCCTCCAGCAGGTTGGCGCGCAGGTCGCCGACCTCGTCGAGCTGGGCCGGGGACCACGGCTCGGAGCGGTTGCGCACGACCTCTCGCCAGCGGTCGAAGGACTTCCGCGGCGACAGCCGGACGGCGTCGCCCTCGCGCTCGGCGATCGCCTTGTTGTGCGGATCGCCGCCCCAGTCGACCGAGTGCACCTGCTCGGCGCGGGTCCAGATCACGTACTGGCCCTCCGGCAGCGGCAGGGCCAGCACGCCGCAGGCCAGCTCCGCCGGTGCCGGCAGGTGCGGCGCCACCAGCGGCAGCCGGTCGGTGCTCACCACGTCGCTGCCCTGCTCGGCTGCCCAGGCGGCCAGGGCGCTGACGACCGTGGCCGGCAGCGGGACGCCGGCGGCGGCGGTGGTGCCCTGCAGGTTCAGCACCACCGAGTCGGCCGGGACGACGTCGAGCAGTCCGGGGCTGCCCAGCAGGCTCTCGGAGAGCGGGCGGTCCTCGTCCAGGGCCGCCGCGGTCAGCCAGGCCATCGTCGAGCGGACCTGCAGCGCGCGCCGGTGCTCCTCGTCCTGCGCCCGGTCGACCAGCCGCAGCGACAGCGCCGAGCCCAGGAACTCGGCCGCGGCCCGGGTGGCGTAGGGCGGTGCGTGCGGGCCGACGTAGTGGTGGCAGGCGATCAGCCCCCACAGCTTCTCGTCGCGCAGCAGGGAGATCGACATCGAGGCGCGCACACCCATGTTGCGCAGGTACTCGCAGTGGATCGGCGAGACGCTGCGCAGCGTGGAGAAGGTCAGGTCCAGGGGCGCACCGGTGGCCGGCAGGTCGACCGGCTCCAGCCGCGATGGCGTGTAGTCCACGTCGTCGATCAGCCGGACCCAGTTCTTCTCGTACAGCGCCCGGGCCTGGGCGGGGATGTCCGAGGCCGGGTAGTGCAGGCCGAGGAAGGAGTTCAGCCCGGCCACCTTCGCCTCGGCGACGACCTCGCCGTTGTAGTCGGCGTCGTAGCGGTAGACCATCACCCGGTCGAAGCCGGTCAGCGTGCGCACCGCCTCGGCGGTGATGTCGTACAGCTGCTGCAGCGACGTCGCCCGGTTCAGCTCGGCGATCGTGCCGCGCACCGCCTGGTAGGTGTTGGGGAAGGAGAACGGTCGCGGGCCCGAGGCCGGCTCCAGCTCCACGACCAGGGTGCTGGCCACCACCGTGCCGGCCGCCTGCCCGCTGACCGGCGGGCCGTCGCTCAGTGGCACGAGGACGTCCTCCGCGCGGTGCGCCGCCCGGTGGAGGATCGCGTCGACCGGGCAGGGCGTGCCGTCGCAGTCGAGGATCAGCTCCACCGGGTTCCGCTCGCGCAGGTCGCCGAAGGCGCTGGTCGAGCGGGCCACGGCCTCGGCGGCGGGCACCCCGAGCACCTCGGTCAGCGGACGGCCGAGCGCGTCGTCCCAGGCCATCCCGACGACGTCGGCCAGGTTGCGCGAGACCTGCCGCACCACCATGTCCGGCTCGCTGACGGCCAGCAGGACCCCGCGCGGCTGGATGCTCCCGGGGACGTGGATCGGCTCCCGCTCGCAGTTGCCGAGGTCGACCGGTTCCCCCGGCGCCAGCCACGGGCTGGTCCGCGCCTGATCGGTCATGCGGTGACCTCGCTCCCTCGGACCTGCCCCTGCGGCGGCACCGCTGTCGAGCTTCCCCGCTCGACGCCGACCGCGCCGCACCAGATGGCCAGCGCGGTGAAGGTCTCCCGCGCCGCCGCCACCAGGCGACCCGCGTCGCCCCCGTCGGCGACCCGCTCCCGGGTCACCGTCCGGAAGGCGTGCCACATCGCCCCGGTCTCGGCGCCGTAGGGGGAGAACGCCCGCAGCGCGCCCGGCGCCGCCACCTCCGGCAGCGTGGCCAGGTGCCGGTCGATGAACACCCCGCCGAGCGTCGACCCCTCCAGCACGTACAGCCGGCCCAGCGCCTCGTCGGTGCCGGCGACCGCGACCAGCTCCGGCTGGGCCGGCGGCTCCGCGGGCGGCGCACCCAGCTCGGTCAGGTCGGCGGCGAACAGGTGCGACCGCCGCCGGCGGGACCACTCGACCCGGGCGGCGTCGGCCGGTTCGGCCGTGGCCCAGGCGTCCAGGCCGGCCTCGGCGGCGCGCCAGAACCCGTGCATCCGGGTGAGGGCGGCGACCAGGCGCGCGCGGGTCAGCCGCGGGTCGAGCAGATCCAGGGTGTCCTCGACGGCCCGGTGCTCGGCGGCGGTCCCGGTGCGCAGCCGCCGCAGCACGTCAACGTCGTCGGTCACCCGGCCCCCGTCGTCCACGGCGTCGGCCCCGGTCCCGGGGAGCGCGTCTCCTGCTGGTTCAACCCCCTCAGGGTAGGTCACGAGGGTGTCGGTCCGCCGTCGGCGTCGTTGCGTCGATCAACTGGCGTTGATCAACTGGGCGGCGCGGACCCCGAGGTGCAGCAGCAGCCGGTCCGCGCCGTCGCTGAGGTCCAGCCCGGTGAGCTGCTCGATCCGGCCCAGCCGGTAGTACAGCGTCTGCCGGTGCACGCACAGCTGCGCGGCCGCGCGCTGCGGGCTGGCCGCGCAGTCCAGCCACGCGGCGGCGGTCGCGGTGAGCACCGGGTCGGCCAGCAGCGGCGCCAGCACCGGGTCGGGTCCGGGCAGCGCAGCCACCTGCCGCCAGGCGCCCAGTTCGGTCCACGACGCGGCGGGGGAGAACCGGGGGTCGACCGCGGCGACCCGGGCCGCGATCCGGGCCTCCCGCCACTGGGCCGCCAGCTCGGCGCAGCCGGTGCGGGGCGCGGCCACCCCGGCCGTGCTGCCCGGCGGCAGGCCGGCCAGCGCCGCGGCGCTCAGGGCGCCCGCCGCACGCGGGTCACCGCCGCCGGTGAGGGCGAGCAGCACGGCGACCACGGCGCCGCCGTCCAGCACGGTGCTCACCGCACCGGCGCCCGGTGCGGTCCAGCCGGCGGGCAGCCCGGCCCCGCCCGGGCACAGCGCGACCAGCGTG
Source organism: Modestobacter sp. SYSU DS0904 (assembly GCF_054051115.1). NCBI lineage: Bacteria > Bacillati > Actinomycetota > Actinomycetes > Geodermatophilales > Geodermatophilaceae > Modestobacter > Modestobacter sp. SYSU DS0904. Next base: position 33,088 of record NZ_JBJHAQ010000039.1, read on the forward strand.
ACCGGCGTGCCGATGCCCACGGCGTCGGCCAGGCGGCGCACCGCGCGGTCGGGGGTGGTGGCGGTCAGCGCCGTGTGCAGGGCGGTGGACAGCTCGGCCGTCCCGGAGCCGGCCCCGGCCAGCAGGCGCCCGGCCTCCGCGGCCAGCTCCCGCGCCTCGGCCAGCCCCGGTGCGCGCGGATCGGTCACGTCGGTGCGTCCGCCGTCCAGCAGCCACAGCCACCCGTGCAGCCGGTCGCCCGAGCGCACCGGCAGGCAGAGCCGGGTGAGGATGCCGGCGGCCGGGTCGGCCGGGATCCGTAGCGGTCCGGTCGCGGTGGTGATGCCGTGCTCCTCGAACCGGGCGCGGACCTGCGGGGTCGAGCCGCGGCCGAGGATCGACCGGGTGCGGACGGCGTCCATGGTGCTGACGCCGTCGCCCTTGCCGTCCCCGTCGTCGCCCCCGTGGGCGCAGAAGGCGAGCAGGGTGAAGTCGCGGTCCTCCAGGGTCGCCGGGGCCGCGAGCAGCCGCGACACCACGTCCACCAGGTCCTGCAGGTCGTCGCGCACCGGGCTCCTCCCGTCGTTCATACGATCGTACGAAGCGAGGAGCAGGTTTCCCTACGTCTGTCGCTGGTGCGGGCGAGCCCGCGTCCCTAGCGTCGTGGGGCACACAACGGTGTTCGGCCCACTCGCCCCGGAGGCGCTCGTGCTCACCTCGAAGGCCCTGCGGGCCGCCGCACGTCGCCCCGGTCTGCGCCGGGTGGTGACCGGGACGCCGGTGACCCGGCGCGTCGTCGACCGGTTCGTGGCGGGGGAGACCCTGCCCGAGGTGCTCGACGTCGTCCGGACGCTCACCGACCAGGGCGTGGCGGTCACCCTGGACCACCTCGGCGAGGACGTGACCGACCGCGCCGAGGCGCAGCGCACGCGGGACGCCTACCTCGCCGCCCTGGAGGGTCTCGCGCCCCTCGGTCTGGGCCGGCGGGCGGAGGTGTCGGTGAAGCTGTCGGCCTTCGGCCAGGCGCTGCCGGTCGGTGGCGACGACCTCGCGCTGGAGCTGGTGCGCCCGGTGGTCGAGGCGGCGTCGGCGCTGGGCACCACGGTCACCCTCGACATGGAGGAGGCCCGCACCGTCGACTCCACCCTCGGCGTGCTGGCCGAGCTGCGCCGCGACCACCCCGGCACCGGCGCGGTGCTCCAGGCGATGCTGCACCGCACCGAGGACGACGCCCGCGCCCTCGCCGTCCCCGGGTCGCGGGTGCGGCTGGTCAAGGGCGCGTACCACGAGCCCGGCTCGGTCGCCTACCAGGACCGGGCGGAGGTGGACGCCGCCTACGGCCGTTGCCTGGAAGTACTGGTCCGCGGCGACGGGTACCCGATGGCCGGTACGCACGACCCGCGGTTCGTCCAGCAGATGCTCGACCTGGTCGCCGAGACCGGCCGCGCCAGCGACAGCTACGAGTTCCAGATGCTGTACGGCATCCGCCCCGACGAGCAGGCCCGGCTGGCCGCCGAGGGGCACGCCGTGCGCGCCTATGTGCCCTACGGCGCCGACTGGTACGGGTACTTCATGCGCCGCCTGGCCGAGCGCCCGGCCAACCTGCAGTTCTTCCTCCGCTCCCTCGCCACCCGTTCCTGACCCCCCCCCCCGCGGGCGCGGGGGGGGGGGGGGGGGGGGGGGGGGGGGGGGGGGGGGGGGGGGCGGGGGGGGGGGGGGGGGGGGGGCCGGGGGGGGGGGGGGGGGGGGGCGGGTCGGCGGCGCGGGGAAGGTGGTGGAGGTCGTCGTG
>NZ_JBJHAQ010000040.1:0-34777 GCF_054051115.1 Modestobacter sp. SYSU DS0904
GCAGCAGCAGACGGACAAGTCGGCTCAAAGGCACCAAGCCAGTCAGACCAAGGGTCACGCCCACTACTGCCGGCCGCCAGCCCATCACCATCAGACCGGCCCGGCCATGCTCACAGTCAGTCCAGCTCGCCGGACCAGATGACCCGCTGGGGGAACGGGATCGTCATGCCGGCCCGGTCCAGGGCGGACTTGACCGAGATCGCGACCTCGCTGCGCACCCGCCAGCGGCTGGCGATGTCGGCGGCGTGCCAGTAGCGCACTGCGAGGTTGATCGAGGAGTCCCCGAACTCCTCGACCCACACCTCCGGGGGCGGGGTCTCCGCAACGCCGTCCGCGTCCGCGCAGGCCGCCAGCAGCACCTCCCGGGCCCGGGCGAGGTCGGTGTCGTAGGCCAGCCCGACGGTGAGCGACGTCCGGTTCAGCGGGGTGCGGGTGTAGTTGATGATCGGGTTCTTCAGCACCTCCGCGTTGGGCAGGTAGACGATGAGGCCGTCGTAGGACTGCAGCACCGTCGTCCGGAGGTTGACGTCGGCGACGACGCCCTCGAAGTCGCCGCTGGCGACCTGGTCACCCACCCGCAGCGGACGGCGGATCTGCAGCATCACGCCGGCGATCAGGTTCTGCAGCATGTCCTGGGCGGCGAACGCCACGGCGATGCCACCGACGCCGAGGGCACCGACCAGCGGGCCGATCTGCACCCCCAGGATGCCCAGGGCGTAGACGATGCCGACGGCGACCACGACCAGCCCCAGGAACCGGCCGGCGACCAGCCCCACGTGCCGGCTGGCGTCGCGGTCGAACGTCCGGACCAGCAGCCGCCGCAGCAGCACCGCGAGCAGGATCGAGGCGACGAAGACCGCCAGCGCCTGGAGGACCTCGTCGAGCGCGATCTCGTCCTCGACGACGACGTCGACGTCCTCGGCCGCCAGGACGTCGGGCAGGTGCAGTTCGACCAGCATCCCCGGGGAGTGCTCCGGGATGCGGCGGATCAGTCATCCCCCGCGCCGCCGGTCCCCCCGCTCCCGGTCGACCTGGCCGGCAGGTCACGCCGCCATGACGCTTTGGTGACTCCGCCAGCGGCGTGCCGCAGGTCACATTACGCTCGCCCCATGTCCACCCACCGAACGCCCACCCTCCGCCTGGCGTCCGGTCTCGCCGCCGCCGGGCTCCTCCTCGTCCCGCTGTCCGGCTGCTCCGACGAGCCGGTGTCCGACGCCACCAGCGCCCTGGACACGGCGAGCGAGAGCCCCACCGGCGGGGAGACGAGCGAGCCGACGACGGAGAGCTCGCCCACCGCCACAGCCACCGCGACACCCACCGGGTCCCCCGGCGCCACGGGTGCTCAGACCGGCGTCAACTGCTCGGGGAGCTCGTGCGCCGTCACGCTCTCCGGCGACGGCACCGAGGTGACCGTCCTCGGCACGCCCATCACGCTCGGCCAGGTGCAGGACGGCCGGGCCACCATCGGCATCGCCGGGCAGCAGGTCTCCTGCAGCGAGGGCGAGGCCGTGTCCGCCGGACCGCTCACCCTCGAGTGCACGACCATCACCCCCGAGACCGTCACCCTGACCGCGTCCCTGGGCTGACCGCTCCCTGGCCCGGCGCCGGCTCGATCACTTCGGCGCGAGTGCACCCCGACGCGTGCTCCGGGCGCGGCTGCCCAGCGCCGACCGCCAGGCCGCTGCCCACGCGTCGGCGGTGTGCTCGGTCAGGTGACCGCCGAGGACCGTCTCCCACGCGGCGGTGGCCATCTCCCGTCGCCGGTCGGGGTCGGTGACGCCCGCGCAGATGGGGGCGCCCGCTCACACGTTGAAGCGGAACTCCACGACGTCGCCGTCGGCCATGACGTAGTCCTTGCCCTCGATGCGCACCCAGCCCTTGGACTTGGCCTCGGCCATGGAGCCGGCCTCCACCAGCTGGTCGAAGCCGACGACCTCGGCCTTGATGAAGCCGCGCTGGAAGTCGGTGTGGATCACGCCGGCCGCCTCGGGCGCCGTGGCGCCGACCGGGATCGTCCAGGCCCGCGACTCCTTGGGCCCGGCGGTCAGGTAGGTCTGCAGGCCCAGGGTGCGGAAGCCGACCTTCGCCAGCTGGTCCAGCCCCGGCTCGTCCTGCCCGATCGAGGCGAGCAGCTCGGCGGCCTCGTCGGCGGGCAGCTCGATCAGCTCGGACTCGGTCTGCGCGTCGAGGAAGATCGCCTCGGCCGGCGCGACGAGGGCACGCAGCTCGTCGAGGGTCGCCTCGTTGGCGAGCTCGTCGGCGTCGACGTTGAAGACGTAGAGGAACGGCTTGGTCGTCAGCAGGGACAGCTCGCGCAGCGGCTCGGGGTCGACCCCGGCGGCGAACAGGGTCTTACCGGTGTTCAGCACCTCCTGCGCGGCGACCGCGGCGTCGTGCAGGACCTTGCGGTCCTTGTCCTTGCGCGACTCCTTCTCCAGCCGCGGGATCGCCCTCTCCAGCGTCTGCATGTCGGCGAGGACGAGCTCGGTGTTGATCGTCTCGATGTCGTCGGCGGGGTCGACCCTGCCCTCGACGTGCACCACGTCGGGGTCGGTGAAGACCCGGATCACCTGGCAGATCGCGTCGCTCTCGCGGATGTTGGCCAGGAACTTGTTGCCCAGCCCCTGGCCCTCGCTGGCGCCGCGGACGATGCCGGCGATGTCGACGAAGCTCACCGTGGCCGGGATGATCTTCTGCGAGCCGAAGATCTCGGCCAGCTTCTCCAGGCGGGGGTCGGGGACGCCCACGACACCGACGTTGGGCTCGATCGTCGCGAACGGGTAGTTCGCCGCGAGGACGTCGTTCTTGGTCAGGGCGTTGAACAGCGTCGACTTGCCGACGTTGGGCAGGCCGACGATGCCGATGGTGAGACTCACGGGAGTACAGCCTAGGTGCACCCCGCCACCCGGCCGCCGACGGCGGAAGTGTCGGAGCCCGCGGGCACACTGCCGGGCACTCCGTCCGCAGTTCCCAGGGAGGCGCGGTGTTCGACGAACCACGGGTGGCCGACCTCGACCTGGCCGCCGTCGAGGGCGCGCTGCTGCGCGCCGCGGTCGGCGACTACGCGGCCGAGGCCGCGGTGCTGCTGCTCGCCAACGACGGGCACTGGCTCCCCCGGCTCCAGGCTGCCGGGCTGATCACCATCGCCCTGGACGGCGATGCGGTCGACGGCGGGCCGTGGGCGGCGGTCCTGTGGCCGGACCTGGACGGCGCCCTGAACACGGGCGTCATCACCGGCACCGGCAGCCAGCGGCGCCTGCTGCGGGCCGCCGCCAGCCTCGCCGACGGCCAGTCCGTCGACCTCGGCGACCTGGCGGCCGGCCTGGACCGCCCCGCCCTGCGGCTGCTGCTGGCCGCGCTGTCCCACGCCGCCGGCAGCCACGAGCACCGCGCCACCCTCCGCGACGCAGCGGGTGTGCCGCACGACGGGGAGCTGCTCGGGCCGGTCGTCCCGTGGGGATCCGGCGACTGAGGCCGGAGCCGGTCAGCCGGCCGAGCCGGACCCCGGCAACAGTCCGCGCTCGACGGCCACCAGCACCGCGCGGGTGCGGTCGTCGACGCCGAGCTTCGCGAACACCCGCAGCAGGTGGGTCTTCACCGTCGCCTCGCCGATGAACAGCTCGCGGCCGATCTGCGCGTTGGTCAGCCCGCGGGCCACGCCGCCGAGCACCTGCAGCTCCCGGGCGGTGGGGGCGTCGGCCGCCGGCGCCCGCATCCGCGAGACGAGACGGGCCGCGACCGGAGGGGCGAGCACGGTCTCGCCGCGGGCGGCCGCACGCACCGCGTCGGCCAGCTGCGGCAACGGGGTGTCCTTGAGCAGGTAACCGGCCGCCCCCGCCTCCACCGCGCGCACGATGTCGGCGTCGGTGTCGTAGGTGGTCAGCACCAGCACCCGCACGCCCGGGTGCGCGGCGAGGATGCGACCGGTCGCCGTGACGCCGTCCATCCGGGGCATCCGCAGGTCCATCAGGACGACGTCCGGCCCGTGCTCGGCCACCTCCGCCAGCGCCGCCAACCCGTCCCCCGCCTCGCCGACGACGTCCAGGTCGGGCTGGGCGGCCAGCCAGCCGACGACCCCGCCCCGGACCACCGGGTGGTCGTCGACCACCAGCACCCGCACGCTCACGGCGCCGGCACCCGGACCGTCACGCGCGTGCCCCGGCCCGGTGCGGAGACGACGTCGACGGCACCGCCCACCTCGGCCGCCCGGTCCCGCAGCCCGGCCAGGCCCACCCCGGGCGACACCGCCGGGTCGAAGCCGACACCGTCGTCCTCGACGTGCACCGACATCTGCGCCGCCTCCCCCGCGCCCAGCCGGCCGACCCGCAGCACCACCGAGCTCGCCGCGGCGTGCCGGCGCACGTTGGCCAGCGCCTCCTGCGCGCCGCGCAGCAGCACGATCTCCTCGGCCCGGGTCAGGCCCGGGGCGGCATCGAGCGCCGCGAGGTCGACCCGGGTGACGATCCCGGTCTCCCGGCCGAACCGCACCGCGAGCCGCTGCAACGCCTCGACCAGAGTGGCGCTGTCCAGCCCGGCCGGCGCGAACGCCGCCACCATCGCCCGGGCCTCGGCGAGGTTGTCCCGGGCCACCTCCTCGATCAACGCCAGCCGTTCGGTGGCGGCCGCAGGGTCGGCGGACACCTGGGCCGCGGCGGTCTGGGCGAGCACCACGATGCTCGTGTAGCCCTGCGCCAGGGTGTCGTGCACCTCGCGGGACAGCCGCTCCCGCTCCGCCGCCACCCCCTGCTCCCGGTGGGCCGTGGCGAGCTCGGCCCGCTTCTCCTCCAGCTCCCGGATCAGCAGCGCCCGCTCGCGGCTCTGCTCCAGCACCCGGGTGATCCACAGCCCCATGGCGAGGCTGAACACCGCTCCGACCAGCGTCTGCCCCGGCCCGGAGAGGGGCTCGGTGCCCTGCGTCCAGTGCACCAGCGGGCCCAGCGTGGCCGCGACCGTCAGCGCCCCGGTCCACAGCAGACCCACCCGGACCGACTCGGCGAGGAACCACACCTGCGGGAACGCCAGGAACATCAGGAAGAGCAGCTCGGGAAACCCCCAGGCCAGCACGCCGATCACCGCGACCAGCACCGCCAGGTACCCGGCCGCGCGCCGCCGGTCCCGGCCGACGAGGGCGGGCGCACCCAGCGCCGCATAGGCCACCGCCAGGACGCCGAGAGCGGTGAGCAGCACGGGCCGGGAGTCCACGTCGGTCAGCAGGACGTCCAGCACCGCCAGGCAGAGGAAGACCACGAACGCGCCGTGCATCACCAGCACGGTCACCCGCCACCCCCGCTCGGACAGCGGCGGCCCGCCGTCGTCCCCACCGGGCGTGGGGACGACGGCGGACCGGAGCCGGGAGCCGACGGTCACCCGTCACCCCGGCGCCAGCGGAACGTGCGCACGCACACCATGACACCGATGATCACCCACGCGACCAGCACCAGGGCAGTCCTGCCGTGCTCCCATCCCCCCGCGATCTCGAACGCGCCGGCCTCCTCGGGCAGGATCGCCGAGCGCATCCCCTGGGTCAGCCACTTCAGCGGGAACACCGCGGCCACCTGCTGCATCCAGCCGGGCAGCTCGGGGAAGGCGAAGAACACCCCGGAGAAGAACTGCAGCACGATCGCGAACGCCGAGACCGAGGTGGTCACCGAGCCGGCGCTGCCCGGTAGCGCGGAGACCGCGATGCCGAGCACGGTGCCGGCCAGGGCACCCAGCACCGCGACCCACCCGAACGTCAGCCAGTGCCCCAGGTCGACCGGCAGCGGCACGTCGTAGCCGTAGCGGGCCACCGGCAGCAGCAACGCCAGCTGCGCGGCGGTCGTGACCAGCACCTGCCCGGCCTTGCCGGCGAAGTAGGCCGCCGGTGGGGTGCCCAGCAGCTGCAGCCGCTCCAGCTGGCCGGCCTCGCGTTCGGCGGCGATCGCCGTCCCGACCGCCTGGAAGCTGGTCAGCATGATGCCGGTGGCCGCGATCCCGGCCAGGAAGTACTGCGGGAACGGCACCCCGCCGGGCAGCACGTCACCGCCGAGCACCGAGCCGAAGACGACCATCATCACGACCGGGTAGGCGAAGGAGAACACCACCTGCTGGCGTTCCCGGGCGAAGAGCCGCAGCTCCACCCCGACCCGGGCCAGCGCGATGCGGGCGGTCGACGGCGGGGCGGGGCGCACCGTGGTCGGGCGGGGGGTGGTCAGGACGGTCATCGGGGCTCTCCTCCGGGGGTGGCGACCAGCTGGAGGTAGACGTCCTCCAGGTCGGGGCGGGTGACGGTCAGGCCGGGGACCTCGCCGTGCGGGGAGGCGGCGAGCAGGTCGCGCAGGACAGCGGCGGGTGTCTCGGTGGGCACCGCGCGCCAGCCGCCGTCCTCCCGCCAGCGCACGGTGGCCTGCCGGCGCAGCGGCGCACCGAGCTCGGCCGGCGGCGCCACCTCGACCAGCCGGCCGCCGGCGATGACGCCGACCCGGTCGGCGAGCTCCGCGGCCTCGTCCAGGTAGTGGGTGGTCAGCAGCACCGTCGTCCCGCCGGCCCGCAGGTCACGCACGAGCTGCCAGAACTGCCGCCGGGCCACCGGGTCCATCCCGGTGGTCGGCTCGTCGAGGAAGACCAGCTCCGGGCGGCCCTGCACCCCCAGCGCGACGGCGAGCCGGCGCCGCTGGCCGCCGGAGAGCCGACCCACCCGGGTCTCGGCCTTCTCCACCAGGCCGACCGCCGCGAGCAGTTCGTCGGTGGGCCGCGGCGTGGACGTGTAGTGCGCGAAGTGATCGAGGGTCTCCCGCACGCTGAGCGCCTGGCCGGCGCCCTCGCCCTGGCTGACCACCCCGATCCGGGCCCGCCAGGCGCGGCCGGCGGTCGCCGGGTCCTCCCCCAGCACATCGACGTCGCCGGCGTCGCGCCGACGGACGCCCTCGAGCACCTCGATCGTCGTGGTCTTGCCCGCGCCGTTGGGTCCGAGCAGCGCGAAGCACTCCCCGCGGCGCACCTCCAGGTCCAGCCCGTCGAGGACGGCCTTCCCTCCGTAGCTCTTCCGCAGCCCGCGGACCAGGACGGCGGGGATGTCCCCGCCGGTCGTGGTCGGCAGGGGTGCTGCCTCCGTCGTCGTCATGACCTGAGCCTGTCGCCGCGCCGGGCCCACCGGGACCACCGGAGCGTGGGTCGCCCGTCCACCGATCGGTGGACGCCACCGGTGCACCGCGGTGTCCGATACCCGCCAGTCCTCGACCCGCCGCGGTGCCATGCTCGACGTCGTGACCGAGCTGCTGGACGCCGAGCGCTGCTACCGCGCGGTCGCCAGCCGCGATGCCCGCTTCGACGGCTGGTTCGTCACCGCGGTGCGCAGTACCGGCATCTACTGCCGCCCCTCCTGCCCGGCGCGCACCCCGCTGCAGCGCAACGTCTCCTTCCACACCACCGCGGCCGGCGCGCAGGCGGCGGGCTTCCGCGCCTGCCGGCGGTGCCGGCCCGACGCCGTCCCCGGCTCGCCGGCGTGGGACGTGCGCGCCGATGTCGTCGCCCGGGCGATGCGGCTGATCGCCGACGGCGAGGTGGAGCGCGGCGGCGTCGGCGGGCTGGCCGCCCGGCTGGGCTACTCCGAGCGGCAGCTGCACCGGCTGCTCACCACCGAGCTGGGCGTGGGTGCGCTGGCGCTGGCCCGCGCGCAGCGGGCCCAGACCGCGCGGGTGCTCATCGAGACCACCACGCTGCCGATGGCCGACGTCGCCTTCGCCGCCGGCTTCGCCAGCATCCGGCAGTTCAACGACACCATCCGGTCGGTCTTCGCGACCACGCCCAGCGCGCTGCGCCCGGCCACCCCGCGCGGCGGCGGGGGTGGCCCCGGCCGGCTGACGCTGCGGCTGGCCGCGCGGGCGCCGTTCGCCGCCGACGAGGTGCTGCTCTTCCTGGGCGCGCACGCCACCCCGGGCCTGGAGGAGTGGGACGGGACGACGTTCTCCCGGGTGCTCGCCCTGCCGCGCGGCCCGGCCGTCGTCCGGCTGTCCCCCGCCCCGGACGGCGGGCCTGCGGTCACCGCGCAGCTGCGGCTCACCGACCTGCGCGACCTCGGGACGGCGGTGTCCCGCTGCCGCCGGCTGCTCGACCTCGACGCCGACCCGGCCGCCGTCGACGAACTGCTCGGCGCCGACCCGGCGCTGGCCCCGCTGGTGGCCACCGCACCCGGACGGCGGGTGCCGACCTCTCCCGACGCCGCGGAGCTCGCCGTCCGCGCGGTGCTGGGCCAGCAGGTGTCGGTGGCCGGCGCCCGGACGCTGACCGCCCGGCTCGTCGCCGCGGCCGGCCGCCCGCTCGCCGAGCCGGTCGGCACCCTCACCCACGCCTTCCCGACGGCGGAGGCGCTGGCCGCCGCCGATCTCTCCGCGGTGGGCCTCACCGGTGCGCGCCGGCGGACGGTCACCACCCTGGCCACCGCGCTCGCCGACGGCACGGTGGCCCTGGGGCCCGGGGTGGACCGTCGCGAGGCGGAGCGGGCGCTGCTCGCCCTGCCCGGCATCGGCCCGTGGACCGCCGCCCTGGTCGGCCTCCGCGGCCTGGCCGACCCCGACGTCTGGCTCCCCGGGGACCTGGCGCTGCGCCGCAGCCTGGCCACGCTCGGCAGCTCCGACGCCGACGCCGCCACCCGCTGGCGCCCGTGGCGCTCCTACGCCGTGATGCACCTGTGGGCGCTCGCGGTGCCGACCTGTTCACCCGCGGTCCCCTCCCCGAACGGAGCGCCTCATGACCCCCGCCCGGATGACCACCGCCCGGTACGCCACCGTCGCCACCCCGCCCGGACCGTTCACCGTGCTCGTCGCCGATGAGGACGACGTCGTGCTCGCCAGCGGCTGGACCGCCGACCCCGCCGACCTGCTGCCCGTGGTCCACCGCTCGCTGCGACCGGACGCGGTCGAGCGGGCCGACCGGCTGCCGGTGCTCGATGCCGTGGAGGCGTTCGGCGACGGCGACCTCGCCGCGATAGCCGGGGTGCCGGTGCGGCAGCGGTCCGGTCCGTTCCTCACCGAGGCGTGGGAGGTGCTCCGCACCGTGCCCGCCGGGCGGCCGGACACCTACGCGCAGTTCGCCGTCCGGTGCGGGCGGCCCGCGGCGGTGCGCGCCGCGGCGGGTGCCTGCGCGCGCAACGCGGCCGCGCTGTTCGTGCCGTGCCACCGGGTGCTGGCCACCGGCGGCGGGCTGGGCGGCTTCCGCTGGGGGACGCCGGTGAAGCGCTGGCTGCTCGACCACGAGGCCACCCACACCGCCCTCCTGCCCCAGCCATAGCAGGAGGACCCCCTCCTCCCCACCACTCGCGAGCTCGCGGCGGGCCCCTGGACGGGGCCGCCTCCCGGGAACTGTCGGACCCGTCCGGCAGCCTGACGAGCATGGACGCCGCTTCCCTGCTGCTCGGGCTCCTCGTCGGTGCGCTGCTCGCCACGGCCGTCACCCTGGGGCTGGTGGCGCTGCGCGGCCGCTCCGGTGGGGCATCCGACGGGCTGGAGCCGGTGCACGAGTCGCTGGACCACCTGCACCGGCTGCTGGCCGGCATCGAGCGCGACCGGGCCACCGCCCACGGGGAGCTGCGCGAGCAGGTCGGCACGATCGGGCAGACCTCCGCCCTGCTCCGCCAGGAGACCGCGGCACTGGTCACCGCCCTGCGCACCCCGCACGTGCGCGGCCGCTGGGGCGAGCTGCAGCTGCGCCGGGTGGTCGAGGTCGCCGGCCTGCTGGAGCACTGCGACTTCGTCGAGCAGCCGGGCGCCACCACCGCCGAGGGGGTCGCGGTCCGGCCCGACCTGGTGGTCACCCTCTCCGACGGGCGGCAGGTGATCGTCGACGCCAAGGTCCCGTTCACCGGCTACATCGAGGCGGTGCAGGCCACCGACCCGGCGGTGCGCGCCCAGCGGGTCGCCGACCACGCGCGGCAGCTACGCGTGCACGTCGACACCCTCGCCGCCCGCCGCTACCCGACCGCCTTCGGCAGCGCCGCACCCTTCACCGTGCTCTTCGTCCCCTCGGACGGCTTCCTCACCACGGCCCTGGAGGCCGAGCCGGCGCTGCTGGAGCACGGCTTCGGCCGCGACGTCGTCATCGCCACCCCCAGCACCCTGCTGGCCCTGCTGCGCACCGTCGCCTACTCCTGGCGGCAGGAGCGGCTGGCCCAGGACGCCGCCGCCGTGCTCGAGACCGGGCGCACGGTGCACGCGCGGTTGAGCACCCTGTCCGGGCACCTCACCCGGCTGGGGTCGGCGCTGGGCTCGGCGCTGACCCGGTACAACGAGACGGTCGGCTCCTACGAGCGGTCGGTGCTGGTGGCCACCCGCCGGTTCGACGACCTCGGCGTCGCCGAGGCGCCGGTGCCCACCCCCGCGCCGGTGGAGGGCACGGTGCGCGCACTCCGCCCGCCGGCGCAGGAGCTGCCCGGGTTCGGCGAGCGCGACGGCACCACGGGCTGAGCTGCTCGGGGTCAGGTCAGCCGGGCACGCCGGCGGCCGACGATCCACCCGGCCGGGAGCCGTCGGTGGCCGGTGCACCCGGCCGCGCCAGGCGCCCCTCGGCCACCCGGATCGCGGCCAGCTCCAGCTCGGCGGAGACCGCGAAGCTCAGGAAGATCGCCCCGGAGGTCAGCTGGGCCCAGAAGAGGAGGGCGATGACCCCGGTCAGCGGCCCGTAGGCCGAGCCCAGGTAGCCGATCAGGTCGAGCGCTCCCGCCAGCAGCAGGGTGAGCCCGGTCCACAGCCCCAGGGCCAGGGCGCTCCCCAGCACCAGCAACGACCAGCCGGGCTGGCGACGGTACGGGGCACGGCGCAGCATCAACGTGATCGCGGTGAGCAGGAGGCCGGCGGCGACCGGGCCGACCACCAGCACGACGACCTCCTCGTCGACGTCGTACACCTCCTCCACCGCCCGGGCCGCGGCGAAGAGCGTGGTCACCAGCAGCGAGCCCACGAGCAGCGGCACCCCGGCCAGCCCGGCCAGCAGCAGTGCGCGGCGGTACTTGTCGACGGTGGGACGGTCGCGCTGGATGCCGTAGATCCGGTTGGCCCCGCGTTCGAGCTGGCCCATGGCGGTCGCCAGCGCGAACGTCGCAGCAGCCAACCCCAGGGCGGTGGCGAGCGGTATCCCGTCCGGTTCGTCGCTCCACGGCGACAGCACCCGCCGGACCATCGCGTCGGACGCGGTGGGCGAGAGCTGCAGCACCGTCCGGTCGACCAGCACCCGCAGCGACGGCGTCCTGAGCAGGTTGCTCAGGCCGATCGCGGCGATCAGCAGGGGCACCGCGGCCAGCGACAGCTGCAGTCCGAGCGCCCGGGCGTGGGAGAAGCCGTCCCCGTAGCGGAACCGGTGCCACGACGCACGCCACAGCGCCGGGAGCCGGCAGCTGCGCAGGGTCACCCACGCGTCGCGGGCGGTCAGCCGCTCACCGTCTCGGGCCGCCACCTCCGGGACCTGGCTCACCGAGCTCATGCAGGTACGCCCTCCTGGACCGGTTCGTCGACGGACGCGGCGCCCACACAGCCGGCGATCCCGGGCGCGGTCGACCGGGCCTGCCCTCGTTCCCCCGCCGGGCGCCCGGTCATGCTCGCCGGTCCATGTCGTCACCGAACCGCCACACGGCACCCTCGGCCCGCCGGGCGGGCGGCGGGCGGGATGGGTGGGGCGGGTGACGCGTCCGTGCCCAGAATCCGCCACTCCGCCGGGTGCGACTCCGGCGAGTTCTGGCCGCCACTCCCGGCCGGGTCCAGCGTTCACTCAGGAAGGGCCGCTACCGTGGCCCGACCGGTGAGGGGCGCACCTCCTCCCGACGACGAGGAGGTGCGCGATCACTCCGGTCAGTGTCGATGCCAGGCTCCAGGACAGGCGGGAGGACGCCGTGCGGGCAGAACGCAGCGACACCGGCGCAGCCGCAGGCCGCTCGTACCCCTCGCCGCGGGCATCCAGTGGCGGCGCAGCACGCGGTCGCGACGCGCACCCGCGGGACGCGCGCGGCCGGGCACCGGAACGCAGTCGCGCTCCCGAACGTCGCCGGCCCGACCCGCGCGAGGCGCCCGGCGCCCGTCGGCCCGCCGACCTCGGCCCGCGGCCGTCCCGGAACTCCCGCCCGCTGCCCGACCAGCGCCGCAGCGCGCCGGTCGACGCAGGCCGCCGTGGCGGTTCGTCGGCGACCGACCGTCCGACACCCACCAACGGCCCGCGGGTACCCGGGCTGGTCGCGGTGTTCGGCGCCTTCCTCGTCACGCTCGTCGCGGCGGCCGCGGACTCCTACATCGGCATCGGCCTGGGCACCCTCACCCTCGTGGTGCTGACGCTGAGCAGTGGCTTCGCCGCTCTCGTCGTCCGCCGCCGGGACCTGATGACCGTGCTGGTCTCCCCGCCGCTGGTCTTCATCGGCGTGGCCCTGCTGAACATCGCCCTGGCCCCCTCCGCGACGTTCACCCTGCCGACGCTGGCCACGCTGCTGGTGCGCGGCTTCCCGGCGATGGCGATCGCCACCGGCGCCGCCCTCGCCGTCGCGTCGTTCCGGCTGGTCACCCGCCGCTGACCGCCCACCGCGGACGCACGCACGACGGCCCGGCACCCCTCAGGGTGCCGGGCCGTCGTGCGTCCGCCCTCCCGACCGGGAGGGAGCGCTCACTCGGTGTCGACCGCCAGCGCCTGGCGGCGCGGCTTGAGCTCGTGCGGCAGCGCGAACACCAGCCGCTCCTCGGCCGCCTTCACCGTCTCGACGTCCGGGTAGCCGCGGGCCGCCAGCCAGTCGAGCACCTCGCTGACCAGGATCTCCGGCACCGAGGCGCCACTGGTCACCCCGACGGTGCCGACGCCGGCCAGCCACGCCTCGTCGATCTCGGCGGCGAAGTCGACCAGGTGCGAGTCGCGGGCGCCGGCCTCCAGCGCCACCTCCACCAGCCGGACGGAGTTCGACGAGTTCGTCGAGCCGACGACCAGCACCAGGTCGCACTCGGCGGCCATCTGCTTGACCGCCTGCTGGCGGTTCTGCGTGGCGTAGCAGATGTCGTCGCTGGGCGGGCTCTGCAGCCCGGGGAACCGGTTCTTCAGCGAGTCGACGGTGGTCAGCGTCTCGTCGACCGACAGCGTGGTCTGGGAGAGCCAGACGACCTTCTCCGGGTCGCGCACCTGGACGTTGGCGATGTCCTCGGCGCCGTCGACGAGCTGGGTGTGCGACGGGGCCTCGCCCATCGTCCCCTCGACCTCCTCGTGCCCGCGGTGGCCGATGAGCAGGATGTCGTAGTCGTCCTTGGCGAACCGCTTGGCCTCCATGTGGACCTTGGTCACCAGCGGGCAGGTCGCGTCGATCGTCCGCAGCGACCGCTCGGCCGCCTCGGCCTTCACCGCCGGGGAGACGCCGTGCGCGCTGAAGACGAGGACCGAGCCCTCGGGCACCTCGTCGGTCTCCTCCACGAAGATCGCGCCACGCCGCTCGAGCGTGGCCACCACGTGCTTGTTGTGGACGATCTGCTTGCGGACGTAGACCGGCGCCCCGTGGATCTCCAGGGCCCGCTCGACCGCGACCACCGCCCGGTCCACGCCGGCGCAGTAGCCCCGGGGGTCGGCCAGCAGGACACGTCCGCGCGGTTCAACCATGTCACCCATGGTAGGTCGGCAGCGCCGTCCGCGAGCCGCGTCGAGACCAGGACCACCCCCCGACCGGGCGGCAGCGCGCCCGCTGGGGCTGCCGTGCGCCCTCCGGTACGGCAGGCTGGCGCCATGGCTCGAGAGATCCCCGAGGTGGTCCGCGCGGCCGCCGGACTGGCCGCCACCGTGCTGGACGAGGCCCGCAAGCTGCCCGAGACGCTGCCCGGCCTGCCGGTGCGGCTGATCGGGCAGGCCCTGCAGACCTCGCTGCGGCTGCAGCAGCAGTACTCCGGCCTGGTCGCCCGCGGTGACGAGCTGTTCACGGGGCTCCGCGGCGACGCCGAACCGGGGATGGCCACCTTCGACGACGACCTGCCGGCACCGCCCCCGCCGGCCGGCACGCCGGCCCCGCGCAGCTCGGCCTTCGACCGGGTCGCCGACCTCCCCGAGGAGGCCGACGCCGACGAGCTCGCCGACGTGCTGGCCGACGACCTCGCGGTCGACGCGCTGCCGATCATCGACGCCGACGAGCTCACCGACGACGTCGCCGTCGCCGTGCTGGCCCAGGCCGGGGCCGCCCCGGAGCAGAGCACCACGGACGAGATCACCCCGGCCGAGGTCGCCGCGCTCCCCGACGACCCGGCCGCTGACGCGATCACCGCGGTCGTCGACGAGCTGGCCGACGACGTGGCCGACGAGATCGCCGAGGAGATCCCCGACGTCGTGCCCGACGAGGTGCTGGCCGACCTGACCGCCGACACCGTCGCCGACGTCGCCGAGGACGAGCAGGCGATCGAGGAGGCCGTCACCGACGAGGTCATCGCCGACGCCGTGCTCACCGATGGGGAGGCCGGGGGCACCCCGCCCGCGGACACGGCCGACGCGATCGACGAGGCGGCCGAGGAGCTCGTCGACCTCGGTGGCCCCGAGGCGGCGGAGAGCGTCACGCCGGGCAGCCCGGTGACCGACAGCGCGGCGAGCGACCCGCTGGTGCCGGCCGAGCCGGTGGCCGGCGAGCAGTCCGCGGTGACCACCCCGGTCGAGGGCTACGACACCTTCAGCATCCCGGCGCTGCGCGGCCACCTGCGGTCCTACCCGGCTGAGACGGTCGCCGACCTGCTCGACTACGAGCGGGCCACCCGGGCACGGGCGCCCTACGTGACGCTGCTGCAGAACCGGCTGGAGAAGCTCAGCGCCGACCGCGGCTGAACCGCCCCGCCCGACCACCACACCGGCGTGCCCTGCCCCAGCCGGATGCGGTGCCAGGATGGTGCACCGTGCGGGAGAAGCCGGTGACCGACAGCAGCAGGCACGGCGACGCCGCGACGCGGGGGCGGCGGGCCGCGCTGCTCCGCCTGGTGATCGGGCTCGTGCTGGTCGTCCTGGCCGCCGGCGCCGTCCTGGTGGTCCGGGAGATCAGCTCCCCCGCGCCCACCGCCGCCCCCGCCGCGGAGGCGTCCACGCCCCCGCCCTCTGCTCCTCCAGCCACCACCCCCGCGCCGAGCACGCCGGCCGAACCGACCCTCGACCGGGCCCAGCTGTCCCTCGACGACCCGGCCAGCACCTGGGTGGTGGTGAACAAGGCCCGCCCGCTCGTCCCGATCGACCACGCGCCCAGCGACCTGGTCCCGATCGGTGGCGGATACCAGCTGCGCGCGGAGGCGGCGCAGGCGATGGACGCGATGCTGTCCGCGGCGGCGGAGCAGGGCCTGTCCCTCAGCGTGCAGAGCGCCTACCGCCCCTACGACTACCAGGTGGGCCTCTTCGCCGCCCAGGTCCGCCGGTTCGGCGAGGAGCGGGCCGAGATCCAGGTGGCCCGCCCCGGCCACAGCGAGCACCAGACCGGACTGGCGGCCGACGTCGGCGGGGGTGGCTGCGACATCGAGACCTGCTTCGCGACCACGGCCGAGGGCCGGTGGGTGGCCGCCCACGGCCCGGAGTTCGGCTACGTCGTGCGGTACCCGGACGGCGCGCAGGGCGTGACCGGGTTCAAGTACGAGCCCTGGCACCTGCGCTACGTGGGCACCGCGCTGGCCACCGAGCTGCAGCGCACCGGGGTGCCCACCCTGGAGGAGTTCTTCGGTCTCCCCGCCGCCCCCGGCTACCCCGGCTGACGCGCACGGGCCAACTCACATGGCACGCTCGGGCGGGTGACCTCCCCGTCGTCCCCCGAGCAGCCGTGGCCGGTGCGCACCGTCGCCCGCAAGGTCGCCGAGTGGATCGGCCGGCTCGGTGAGGTGTGGGTCGAGGGCCAGGTCGCGCAGCTGTCCCGCCGGGGCGCGGCGGCGACGGTCTTCCTGACCCTGCGCGACCCGGCGGCCGACCTGTCGGTGCCGGTCACCTGCCACCGCGACGTGGCCGACGGGCCCGGGCTGGAGCTGACCGAGGGCGCCCGGGTGATCGTCCGGGCCCGGCCGGACTACTACGTGGCCCGCGGCTCCTTCTCGCTGCGCGCCACCGAGATCCGCGCGGTCGGCCTCGGCGAGCTGCTGGCCCGGATCGAGCGGATCCGCCGGCTGCTGGCCGCCGAGGGGCTCTTCGAGGTCCACCGCAAGCGGCCGCTGCCCTTCGCGCCCGCCGTCGTCGGCGTGATCACCGGCCGGGACAGCGCCGCCGAGCGCGACGTCCTGGTCACCGCCCGCCGTCGCTGGCCGGCCATCCGCTTCGCGGTGCACAACTGCGCGGTGCAGGGGCCGACCGCCGCGGAGTCGGTGATCGCCGGGCTGCAGCGGCTGGACGCCGACCCGGCCGTCGAGGTCATCGTGATCGCCCGCGGCGGCGGGTCGGTGGAGGACCTGCTGCCGTTCTCCGACGAGGGCCTGGTGCGGGCCATCGCCGCCTGCCGCACCCCGGTGGTCACCGCCGTCGGGCACGAGACCGACACCACGCTGGTCGACCACGTCGCCGACGTCCGGGCCGCCACCCCGACCGACGCC
Source organism: Modestobacter sp. SYSU DS0904 (assembly GCF_054051115.1). Lineage (NCBI taxonomy): Bacteria > Bacillati > Actinomycetota > Actinomycetes > Geodermatophilales > Geodermatophilaceae > Modestobacter > Modestobacter sp. SYSU DS0904. The sequence goes on from NZ_JBJHAQ010000040.1 coordinate 16,515, forward strand.
GCCCACCGGGTGGTGCCCGAGATCGGGGAGCAGCGGCGGCTGGTCGAGGGGCTGCGGGCGCGCGCCCGGCACCTGATCGGCGCCCGACTGGAGCAGCAGGAGCGCTGGCTGGAGTCGGTCCGCAGCCGCCCGGTGCTGGCCGACCCGGGGCGGCTGCTGGCCGGTCGCGCCGACGACGTCACCGGGCTGCGCAGCCGCGCCACCCGCACGCTCACCCACCGGGTGGAGGTCGCCGAGCGGGACCTCGTGCACGCCCGCGCCCGGGTCACCGCCCTGTCCCCCGCGGCCACGCTGCAGCGCGGCTACGCGGTCGTGCAGCGGGCCGACGGCGCGCTGGTGCGCGACCCGGCGGAGGTGGGCGACGACGAGCGGCTGCAGGTGCGCGTCGCGGGCGGCCGCCTGCCGGTGCGCGTCGACCGGCAGGATGGGCGACCGTGAGCGAGACCCCTGCACCCGAGACCCCCGCACCGGAGAACGCCGCACTGGAGAACACCGCACCGGAGAACACCGAGCCCACCCAGACCTACGAGCAGGCCCGGGAGGAGCTCGCCGACGTCGTCCGCCGGCTCGAGGCGGGTGGCCTCACCTTGGAGGAGTCGCTGGCGCTGTGGGAGCGCGGCGAGCAGCTGGCCGAGCTGTGCCAGCACTGGCTGGACCGGGCGCGCGAGCGCCTCGCCGCCGCCACCCCGACAACCGACGCCTGAGGAAGGACCCCCTGCTCCCCACCCCTCGCACGCTCGGGGCGGTGCCCTGCAGGGGGCCGATCAGGGGGCGTAGGGCTCCACGGCGGCGGCCAGCTGCTCGAGCTCGGCGTCGGTCGCCGACCCGGTGACCAGCAGGGTCGAGGGGCCCTCGGTGCGGGTCAGCACCGTCTCCCCCCGTGCGCTGGTCAGCCGCTGCCAGGTCTCCCCGTCCAGCTCGGTGGTGCTGCCGCCGGTCGCGTCGGCGAGCACGTCGGTGAGCGGGTCGGCGTCGGGGACGTCGCTGACCACGAACCCGGCGTACTCCTCCCCGGGGGTGTACCAGCCGATCTCCAGCGTGACCGGCGCCTGCACGTTGCTGCGCACGCTGGTCGGCCGCCACGAGTCGGGCAGCCCCTGCGGCACCGGCAGCGGATGACCGGCGGCGGCCGCGGTGCGCTCCACCGTGCCGGCGATGGGGACCTCCCGGATCGGGTCCTCCGGGTTCTGCCGCAGCGCGGTCACCCCGACGATCACCAGGCAGATCACCACCAGGGGCAGCAGCGACCGGACCATGTTCGCCGGGGTGAACCGCTGCATGCGGTCGACCGGCGGCGCGCTCGCCCCGGCCGCGGGTGGCGCGGCGCCGTCGGGCGCGGACGCCGCGGCGGTCGTGGCGGGGTCGTCGGTGGACGGGGAGCGGTGCTCGCCGGGGCGCTGGGCGTCATCTCGGTCGGCGTCCTGGCCGGTCTCGGGCATGCCCCTAGGATCGCAGCACCTTTCCACCACCCCGCCGCACAGCGCCGTGCGGACGTCAGGAGGTCCCGTGTCCCTGCCCCTGCCCGATGGCCCGCTGCCGGTCCGCCCCCCGTCGACGCTGCGCGCCGACCGGCCCGCCCCCGACCGCAACCTCGCCCTGGAGCTGGTGCGGGTCACCGAGGCCGCCGCGCTGGCGGCCGGCCGGTGGGTCGGACGTGGGGACAAGAACGGCGGTGACGGCGCGGCGGTCGACGCGATGCGCGCGCTGATCGGCACGGTCCACATGCGCGGCGTGGTCGTCATCGGCGAGGGCGAGAAGGACGAGGCGCCGATGCTCTACAACGGCGAGCACGTGGGCGACGGCTGGGGCAACGACTACGACGTCGCCGTCGACCCGATCGACGGCACCACGCTGATGGCCAAGGGCATGCCCAACGCGATCGCGGTGATGGCCGTCGCCGACCGGGGGGCGATGTACGACCCGTCGGCGGTCTTCTACATGGACAAGATCGCCACCGGGCCGGCCGCCGCTGACGTCGTGGACATCACCGCACCGGTGGCCGAGAACGTCCGCCGGGTCGCGAAGGCCAAGCACAGCTCGGTCGGTGACGTCACGGTGTGCATCCTCGACCGCCCGCGCCACGAGCAGCTGGTGAGCGAGGTCCGCGAGGCCGGTGCCCGGATCAAGTTCATCACCGACGGCGACGTCGCCGGCGCGATCGCCGCCGCCCGCGAGGGCACCGGCGTCGACCTGCTGATGGGCATCGGCGGCACCCCGGAGGGGATCATCACCGCCTGCGCCCTCAAGTGCATGGGCGGCGCGCTGCAGGGCCGGCTGTGGCCCCGCGACGACGCGGAACGGCAGCGGGCGCTCGACGCCGGGCACGACCTGGACCGGGTGCTGACCATCGACGACCTGGTGCAGGGCGACGTCTTCTTCGTGGCCACCGGCATCACCGACGGGGAGCTGCTGCGCGGCGTGCAGTACCGCTCCGGCGGGGCCACCACGCAGTCGCTGGTCATGCGGTCGCGGTCGGGCACGATCCGCTCGATCGACAGCCTGCACTCGCTGGCCAAGCTCAACGAGTACTCGGCGGTGCCCTTCGGCGACGGGGACGAGGAGGCATAGGAGGCTCTGCACCCGGTTCCAGCGCCGGGACCGGGTGCAGAGCCTCCTATGCCTGGGCCGGTGGCGCCGGGGGCTCGCGCCGGGCGGCCAGCCGGTCCATCACGGCGCGCCAGCGGCTCGGCGACTCCCCCGGCGCCAGGCTGCGCAGCTTCAGGTCACCGAAGACCGTCCAGCCGCGGACGACGACCCGCGGGGTGCCCGCCAGCCGCGGCACCGGGGCCAGCTGGGTCTTCCGGTCGCCGAACACCGTCCAGCCCTCGATCTCCGCCGCGACGCCCTCGCTGACGATCACGTCGACGTCGCCGAAGACGGTGCCCAGCTGCAGGTGCACGACCTCCGCGCCGGTGCGCAGCCCGCGCAGGTCGATCCGGACGTCGCCGAACACGGTGCTGGCCCGCTCCGGCACGCCGGTCACCGGGGCGATGTGGACGTCGCCGAAGACGGTGGCGACGGCGCCGTTGGTCCGCTCCCCGACGATCTCCCCGACCGCCGGGAACTCCGACGCCGGCGCGGGGAGGTCGTCCAGCAGGCCGTCGAGCTCCGCCGTCGTCGTCGCGGCGTAGGCGACGTCGACCCGCTGGGTGAACTCGTCCACCGCCAGCCGCCCCTCCCCGAGAGCGGTCTGCAGCCGGGTGACCACCGCCTCGCGGTCGGCGTCCGAGGCACGGACGACGGGACGCTCGGCAGCGGGTTCCTCGACCATGATCGGACCCTAGCGGGGCGGACCTCAGTCCAGCTGGGAGCAGCTGTGGACGGCGTACTCCTCGACCCGGCCGCCGCAGGTGAGCCCGTACTCCCCGTACCCCGGCTCCAGCGGCGCCTCCTGGTAGAGGACGTCGCAGGCCGGGAGGTCACCGCCGAAGCACTCCTGGGCGTAGCCGTCCAGCACCGGGTCCTCCCCCAGGCCGTCGGGTGCTTCCGGGTCGCTCTGCTCCACCTGGGTGGCGTCCAGGCCGTAGTCGTCCGAGCCGAGGACGTCCAGGCCGTAGCCGTCCGTGCCGTGGTCGTCCCGGTAGCTGGACAGCGCGTCGTCCATCGCCGCGGCCGAGGCCTCGACCAGCCCCTCCCCGATGCCCCGCCCCAGGTCCTCGGCGCCCGACCGGACGACGAGCGCGCCCAGCACCGCCGCCAGCACGATGCCGAGCGCGAGCACGCCGGCCGATGCCAGCGACGGCCCGGCGCGCCGGTCGGCGGGTGCAGCGGGCGGCGGGCCCGGCCACCCGCTGCCGGGGCCCGGGGAGCCGGCCCACCCGCCGGCGACCGGCCAGCCGGGCTGCTGGTCCGGAGGCGCCGGCACGGGCGTGCGGGCGGGGTGCGGCTGGGACATCTGCGGCTCCTGAGCTCGGGGCCCGGAACGGGACCGGTCCGGGGTCCGGCGGAGCGTAGGGCGCCGGCGGTGCGCCGCGGAGCCGTTGTCCACAGGCTCCCCGGCGGCGCCGTCGGGGCGGGTGTCTAGGGTCGCGGGCGAGGCACAGAGCCCATCTCCTCGAGACCGGGCACCATCCACACCACACCGGGAGCGCACCGTGGCCACCGAGACGGACTACCGCGTCGAGCACGACTCCATGGGGGAGGTCCGTGTCCCCGCCTGGGCCAAGTGGCGGGCCCAGACCCAGCGCGCCGTCGAGAACTTCCCCATCTCCGGCACCCCGATCGAGCGCGAGCTCATCGGCGCCCTGGCGTCGATCAAGGGCGCCGCGGCCACCGTGAACGCCTCGCTCGGCGTGCTGCCGGCCGACGTCGCCGAGGCCGTCTCCGCCGCGGCGGCCGAGGTGGCCACCGGGAAGTGGGACGAGCACTTCCCGATCGACGTCTTCCAGACCGGCTCGGGGACGTCGAGCAACATGAACACCAACGAGGTGATCGCCACCCTCGCGTCGGAGGCGCTGGGCTCGCCGGTGCACCCCAACGACCACGTCAACGCCTCGCAGTCGTCCAACGACGTCTTCCCCTCGGCGATCCACGTGGCCGCCACCCGGGCGATCGTGGTCGACCTGGTGCCGGCGCTGGAGCACCTCGCGGCCTCGCTGGAGCGCAAGGCGACCGAGTACGCCGAGGTGGTCAAGAGCGGCCGCACCCACCTGATGGACGCCACCCCGGTCACCCTGGGCCAGGAGTTCGGCGGGTACGCCGCCGCCGTCCGCTACGGCATCGAGCGGCTGCAGGCCTCCCTGCCCCGGATCGGCGAGCTGCCCCTGGGCGGCACCGCCGTCGGCACCGGGATCAACACCCCGCCCGGCTTCGCCGCCGCGATCATCGACAAGCTCGCCGCCGACCTGGGCCTGCCGCTGTCCGAGGCGCGCGACCACTTCGAGGCGCAGAGCTCCCGCGACGCCCTGGTCGAGGGCTCCGGCCAGCTCAAGACGATCGCCGTCGGCCTGATCAAGATCGCCAACGACCTGCGGTGGATGGGCTCGGGCCCGCGCACCGGCCTGGGCGAGATCGCCCTGCCGGACCTGCAGCCGGGCAGCTCGATCATGCCGGGCAAGGTCAACCCGGTCATCCCCGAGGCGGTCATCCAGGTGGGCGCCCAGGTGATCGGCAACGACGCCGCGGTCACCTACGCCGGCACCACCGGCGTCTTCGAGCTCAACGTGACCCTGCCGCTGATGGCCCGCAACGTGCTGGAGTCGATCCGGCTGCTGGCCAACGTCAGCCGACTGCTGGCCGACCGCTGCGTCGACGGCATCGTGGCCAACGTCGAGCAGTGCCGGGAGTACGCGGAGTCCTCACCGTCGATCGTCACCCCGCTGAACAAGTACATCGGCTACGAGGAGGCGGCCAAGGTCGCCAAGCAGTCGCTGGCCGAGCAGAAGACGATCCGCCAGGTCGTGGTGGAGCGCGGCTACGTGGAGCAGGGGAAGCTCACCGAGGAGCAGCTGGACGCCGCCCTCGACGTGCTGTCCATGACCCACCCCTGAGGAAGGCCCCCTCTGTCCCCCACCGCTCACGACCTCGCGGCGGGCCCCTGCAAAGGGGCCGGGATGGCGTGCCGAGAGCAGGAATCCTGCCCCCTGGCACGCCATCCGGGGACGCGGGGCAGTAGCGTCCTGAGCTGATGAGCGAGACAGCGAGCACCGACGACGTGGCCCTGCGCTTCCCCGGCGGCGAACTCCCCCTGCGGGAGATCCCCGCGACGGAGGGCGCCCCTGGCATCGACACCAGCAAGCTGCTGTCCACGACCGGCAGGGTCGCGTTGGACATCGGCTTCGTGAACACCGCCTCCTGCACCTCGGAGATCACCTACATCGACGGTGACGCCGGGATCCTGCGGTACCGCGGTTACCCGATCGACCAGCTGGCCGGGCAGGCCAGCTTCCTCGAGGTGTCGTACCTGCTGATCTACGGCGAGCTGCCCACCGCCGACCAGCTGGAGGCGTTCGACCAGCGGATCCGCCGGCACACCCTGCTGCACGAGGACCTGAAGCAGTTCTTCAACGGCTTCCCGCGTGACGCGCACCCGATGCCGGTGCTGTCCTCCGCGGTCAGCGCGCTGTCGACCTTCTACCAGGACTCGCTCGACCCGTTCAACCCCGAGCAGGTGGAGCTCTCCACCGTCCGGCTGCTGGCCAAGCTGCCGACGATCGCGGCCTACGCCTACAAGAAGTCCGTGGGCCAGCCGATGCTGTATCCGGACAACTCGCTGGGCCTGGTGGAGAACTTCCTCCGGATGACGTTCGGCTTCCCGGCCGAGCCGTACGAGGCCGACCCGGAGCTGGTCAAGGCGCTGGACATGCTCTTCGTCCTGCACGCCGACCACGAGCAGAACTGCTCCACCTCCACCGTGCGGCTGGTCGGCTCCTCGCAGGCCAACCTGTTCGCCTCGGTCTCCGCCGGCATCAACGCGCTGTTCGGCCCGCTGCACGGCGGCGCCAACCAGTCGGTGCTGGAGATGCTGGAGGCGATCAAGCGCGACGGCGGCGACATCCCGCGCTTCGTCGAGCGGGTCAAGAACAAGGAGCCCGGCGTCAAGCTGATGGGCTTCGGGCACCGGGTCTACAAGAACTACGACCCGCGCGCGGCGATCGTGAAGCAGACCGCGGACACGGTGCTGAGCAAGCTCGGCGGCAACAACGAGCTGCTCGACCTGGCCCGCCAGCTCGAGGAGATCGCCCTCTCCGACGACTACTTCGTCGAGCGCAAGCTCTACCCGAACGTCGACTTCTACACCGGGCTGATCTACCGGGCGATGGGCTTCCCGGTCCGGATGTTCACCGTGCTGTTCGCGCTCGGCCGGGTACCCGGCTGGATCGCCCAGTGGCGCGAGATGATCGAGGACCCGGCCACGAAGATCGGCCGCCCCCGGCAGGTCTACACCGGCCCCGCCGAGCGCTCCTTCCTGGAGATCGCCCAGCGCTGAGAAGGACCCCGCTGCCCCCCACCGCTCCCGAGCTCGCGGTGGACCCCTGCAGCGGGGCCGTTCCATCACCTCACGAGGCCCCCGTCGTCCCCCCCGGACGGCGGGGGCCTCGTCGTGTCCGGGAGGCCACGCCTGTCCGGGCACCCCCCCCCGGAGGGGTGAGCCGCACCCCCCGAACGCGTGAGGCTCCTTCACCCCCGCGCGAGGGACGTCGATGGGATCGGGACACGGCTGCCACCCGGCGGCCGGACCGATCCGGCCGACGACCCGAGGGGGACCCCGGTGCCCGCACCGCGCGTGCAGCAGACAGCTGCGCCACGGCCCCGCGCCCAGGCTCCCCGTCAGCGCCCGGCCGCCGGCGCCCGCGCCGCGGCCGGCCGCACCACGTCCCGGTCCAGCTCGCCCCGCACCGGCGCTCCGCGCAGCACGACCCAGCGACGCACGGCCGGCACCGGACGGCCCCGCAGCTCGGGCCGTCCGTCGTCCACCCGCCGGTCGCGCGCCGGCCGCCCGACCCGGCACGCGCCCATCGCGTGGCGCCTGTGGTGGCGCCGGCTGGGCGTCGTCACCGGGGCCACCGTCGCGATCGTCGCGCTCATGGGGTCGGTCGCCCAGCCGCCGACCGAGGCCGGCCAGGTCACCGACCCGGCCCAGGCGGGGGGCACCGCCACCGCACTGGCCGACGCCGCCGCCCGCTACCGGGCTGCCGCGGACACCGCCGCGCGGCACGGTGCCCAGGCGCAGCAGGCCCGCGACGCCGGCGCCGCCGCGCTGGCCGAGGTCGCCGCCGACCGGATCGCGGTCGGCGAGATCGCCGCGACCGCCTACCGGCGCAGCGCCGACGAGCGCTGGCCGCTGGCCCAGCTCTCGCTGCACTCCCCCGACACCACCGGCGACGTGCTGCACGCCCAGGGCCTGGCCGAGCAGCTCGCCGACGCGCAGGACGCCCGGGTGGCCCGCGCCGCCCGGGCCGCGGTGCACGCCGCCGAGTTCACCGATGCCGCCGCGACCGCCGAGGCGCGCGCCGCCGTCGCCCGGCAAGAGGCCGCCGAGGTGCTCACCGAGGTGCGGGACCTGGTCGCCGACCTCGACCCGCTCGCCGCCGCGTCCTGGGCCGGTTCCGCCGGCACGCCGGTCGGCCCCGCCCAGGCCCGCAGCAACGCCGCCGCGCTGGCCGGCTGGCAGGACTACCTCACCCGGCTCGCCGTCGGCGGCATCACGCCGCCCGCGGCGGCGGAGCTCGCCTCCCCCGAGACGCTGCCGAACGGCCTGGCCGCCGTCCGGGACGCCGCCGGCGCGCCCGTGCCCGGCGTCGCCCTGACCTACGCCGCCGGCTCGACGATCACCGTGCTGCCCGCCGAGACCGTGGCCGCGGTCAGCGCCGGCTTCGCCCTGCTGGGCCGGCCCTGGCTGCCCGGCCGCAGCGGTCCGGAGGGGTTCGACTGCGGCGGCTTCACCTCCGCGGTCTGGGCGCACGGCGGCTTCGGCCTGCCCGTCGGCCTCGCCGGCCAGTGGGCGCAGGGCACTCCCGTGCCCGAGGGCCAGCTGCAGGTCGGCGACCTGGTGTTCAGCACCGTCGGCGGCACCACGCTGGACGACGTCGGCATCTACGTCGGCGGCAGCAGCGTGCTGTCCGCCTCCGCCGACCGCTGGCAGGTCGCGGTGCGCGAGGTGCCCGACCTGCGCGCCGCCGTCCGCGTCACCGTGCCGGCCGTCACCCCGACGCCGCTGCCGGCCGCGGCGCCCACGCCGGCCACCTGCAGCGCGCCGGTGCCCGCGCCGGGCACCGACCAGACCCCGGTGAGCGGAGCCTGGGGCGGCTTCGCCAACGGCGAGATCCCCCGCGACCAGCTCTGCTCGATCGGGTACCCGCACCGGCTGCGCTGCGACGCGGCGGCCGCCTACTCGGCCATGTCCGCGGCGTACCAGGCCACCTTCGGCGCCCCGCTGTGCATCACCGACTCCTACCGGTCGCTGGGCGCGCAGGTCGACGCCCACCACCGCAAGCCGCGGATCACCGCGATCCCGGGCACCTCCAACCACGGCTGGGCCCTGGCGGTCGACCTCTGCGGCGGGATCAACGTCTTCGGCACCGTGCAGACCGCGTGGATGCAGGCGAACGCCGGCCGCTGGGGCTGGGTGCACCCCGACTGGGCGCAGGCCGGCGGCAGCAACCCCGAGCCCTGGCACTGGGAGTACGGCAGCCTCACCTGAGCCCCGCAGCCGAGCACCGGCACCCGGCGGGAGTGGGCGCGGTCAGCTCCAGCCGAGGTCGGCGACGCGCCGCCAGGGCAGCGTGACGCTCTGGTCGACCGCCTCGGCCACCAGCCGGCGGGCGACGCCGGCCTCCGCGCAGGCGACCGGGCGCTGCGGCGTCACGACCACGTGCATGTCGCGCATCGGGAGGCCACGCTCGGCCATCTCGCCCAGCAGCCGCTCGGGCTCCACGAGGACGGCGGAGTCGGCGCCGGGGACGCTCGTGGTGGTCCACAGGCCCACCGGACCCTCGATCCGCAGCGCCGCCTCCACCGCGACCGACCGGCCCCAGGCGGCCGACCGCGTCCGGTGGACGGCGGTCAGCGTCGCGGTGCGGGACGGCCGCCAGGGCACCAGCAGCCCGGCCCGCCGGACCACCACCCGCCAGCCCAGCGTCTCGGTGCGGCCCTCGGCCCAGTCGAGCACGGCGACCCCGGCCACCGCGGCCACCGGGTCGGGCACCGGCCGGTGGTCCAGCCAGGAGCGCAGCGCGGTCAGCACGGCGTCCGGTGTACCGCCGACGTGCGCCCGGCTCATCTGCGCGGCGAGCTCGGCGATCAGCACCCGGCTGACCCGGCCGGCCTCCTCGACGACCAGCAGCGCGCCCCGAGGCCCGTCGGCCACCGAGAGCCGGAGCTCCGGCAGGTCGTGGGTCCCGGTGAGGTGGTCCACGGCGTCGCGGACGTCGTCGACGTCCACCTCGGTGCGCACCAGCCGGCGCAGCAGCCCGGCCGGGGAGCCGAACAGCGACTCCGTCACCGGCTCCGCCCCCCGGTCAGCGCCGCCCGGGCCACGGGGGCGAGGCCGGTCAACGACAGCACGCTGGCCAGCTCCACGGCGGAGAGCCGGACCGGGACGACGTCGTCGCCCCAGCCGGTCGCGCTGCGGACCCTAGCCACGGAGGCCGGCCAGACCAGTTCGCGGGCGGCGGCCACGTGCAGCTCGGTGAGCACGTCGCCGAGGTGGACGGCCGCCACGGGGTGCACCGGGCCACCGTCGAGGGCGGCCTGCACGGCCCGCTCGACCTCGCCGCGGTCGGCGGCGTCCAGCCAGTGGGGCACGAGGACGGGCTGCATGGTGTCCTCCCGCATGGTGTCCTCGGCCGGCGGGACGCTCATGCGCCACACCCCCGGAGCTCCCGCTCGGGTCGGCGGGAACTGTCCGGGGCGGTCACGACAGGGATATCGGCAGGTCGGCGGCGAGGTGGACCCGTCGCGGGGCAATTGTTGCCGCCCGCACCGGGCCTGGGACGGCGACCGCCCGGCCACCCGGTCGGGTGGCCGGGCGGTCGCCGGGCACGGTGGTGCGGTCAGGGTGGTGCGCTCAGCCGCCGAGCTCGGCGAGCCGGGACTTGAGCGCCTTCTCGGCACGGTCGGCGTGCACGTTCATGTTGCGCACCGAGGTGCCCAGGTCCGCCGAGAGCTGGGTCTTGGTCTGGCCACCCCAGGTCGTGAGGTACCAGGTGGCCCAGCCCAGCACGTTCGGCTGCGCGGCGCGCTGGTCGCGCCGCGCGGTGGGGTCGGGGGCGCAGGCCGCGGTGAGCGCGTGCGAGAGCAGCGTCTGCTCCGCCTCGCCCATGATCTCGTCGGGCACCTCCGAACTGTCGGGCAGCACGAACTCCACGGCGTCGGCACCGCCGTCCAGCGACTGGAGGTTGCGCAGCCCGGTGAGGGTGGCGACGGTCTGGGAGTTGCGGCGCAGGGTGGCGACGCTCTGCCCCATGTAGGCGGCGAGCTCCCGCTCGCTGGGCCGGCGCTGGTGCTCGGCGGTGAAGGCGGCGACCGCCTTCTGCTGCTTGTTCTCGGTGTCCGCGGCGGTGCGCCCGTAGGCGTTGCGGCCCAGGTCGTGCACCCACTTGGACAGCTGGGTGGCCAGGTAGGCGCCGAACGGCACGGACTTGGTCTCGTCGTAGGTGGACACCGCCTTGAGCACCCACTCGGCCACCTGCTGGTCGATGTCGTCGTTGTCCGGCAGGTGCAGCCGGATGGTGCTCATGTTCCGCTGCAGGCGCTTGAGGCTGACCCGGCAGTAGTGCCGGCACAGGTCGGCGAGGAAGGCCGGCGGCAGGTCACGGGGGGCGCGGCGGCGGACGCCGGCCTCCGGGCGCAACCCGACGGTGGCGATCCCCTCCCCGGCGCACCAGACGCGGACCAGGCCGGCGAGCGCCTCGCCCGTGCCCGGGCGGCCGTCGACCCGGTAGAGGCCCTCGCCCTCGTCGTAGCTCACCTCGACCTCGGCGGGGAGTGCGGCCCGGAAGTGGGTCAGCGACAGCTCCCGGTCGGTGCGGAAGTGCACCCGGTCGCGGGGGGTGATGGGCGCGATGGCCCAGCCCTCGGCTTCGGTCAGCCCGCCGAAGACCAGCGGTTCGCGGATGCGGCTCCGCTCGTCGTCGGTCGTCGGGGCGCTGTCGGTGGTGGTGGTGTGGGGCACCGGGTCCTCCTGAGGGGAAGTGCAGGTGGGCGGGGTGACGGGTGGGACGGCTGACCTCAGCCGCGGTGACGTCGGGCGGAGCCCGACGTCCCGGGGTCAGGCCGGGACGGGGATGCCGCGGAGGCCGGCGACTGCCGCGCCCGCGACCGAGGAGGGGGTGCGCGGGGTCGGGATGCGAGGCGCGGGGGTGCGCGGGGCGGGGGTGCGCGACCCACCCACGGCGTCGAGCACGCCCGCCGCGGCGGCCCGCTCGGCGTCGCTCGGCTCGCCGACGTAGACCGGCATGAAGTCGTAGAGGTCGGTGAAGAGCGCGTCCACGAAGGCGTAGGCGGCCTGGGCCTCGGTGGAGAACCGGGCGATCTGGTCGCGCGGGCCCAGCTCGACGCCGACGGTCACCCGGACGGCGCGGGCGTCACCGGAGAGGCCGGTGAGGGCGAAGGCGACCGACTCGTGCCGGGTGGCCAGCGCGGCGAGCGCGGCGAGGCAGCGACGGGTGGCCGAGCGCCGCGGACGCAGCTGCACGTGCACCACGACGGTGTCGGCCCAGGCTGAGTCCGGGAAGCCGGGCTCGAGGTGCTCGTCGCCGGCCGTGCGGTGCTGCTCGGCGACGGTGCTGTCGGCGAGCAGGTCGACCGCCTCGACCGTGCTCATGGTGCGTGCGCTGAGTGCCATCGTGGTCTCCCCCTGTAACTGGCGCGGTAGGGGAAGGCTTGCGCACGATCCGAGTGCCCGACGGCAAGACTCGCCGCCCTGTGACTACTGGGGCGGACGAGTCGAGCGCTTATTGGTCCGGAATGACCAACTCGTTGTTACTTCTTGCTGGACGGCGGCGCCGACTCTGGCGCAAATGCTGCCAGGGCACCCAGCGCATCGGCAGCGACCTCGGCAGCGAGGGCGTTCGCCTCGGCGATCTGCCGGTAGACCTCCTCGCGGTGGATCGCCACCTCGCGGGGGGCCTTGAAGCCCAGCCGCACGGTGCCGCCGCGGACCTCGACGACGTAGACCTCGATGTCCTCGCCGATGCGGATGCTCTCGCCGACGCTGCGGGTGAGAGTGAGCATGTGGACCCCTCCATGGGTGTGTGTGGCCATCCGTGGCACGCCCCGCCGGTGCGGGGCCGGACGCCGCCGCGCGGCGCCCTGCACTTCCCTTCTCGGCAGGTCAGGCGCCTCTCCGGCACCTGACCTGCCCCTGTCAGCGCAGGAAGTCCAGCAGGCTCGGCTGGATCGCCTTCGCGGTGGCCGACAGCGCCGCCTCGTACCCGGTCTGCTGCATCTGCAGGTTCATGATGGTCTTGGCCAGGTCGACGTTCTCGATGTCGGCCGAGCGGCTGGTGAGCGACAGCTGCAGGTCGGTGTTCACCTGCTTGGCCGTCTCCAGCCGCGAGGTGCGGGTACCGATGTCCGCGGCGGCGTTGAGCATGCGGTTGATCGCCGCATCGAGATCGGCCAGGTCCTGCGCGAGGGCGGCCGGATCGCCCACCACGTTGGCGGCGATGTCGCCGACGACGGTGAACAGGTCGCGCGATGTGACGGTGCCGTCGGCGGCGACACGCGTGACGCCGAAGGCCTCGGGGCCGGTGATGTCGATGCGGATGACGTCGGCCTCGGACACCTGGCGCATCACCGCGATGGCCGGGTCGGTCGCCGGGTCCGTGCCGCCGAGGCCCGCGTACGTGCCATCGGGGGTGTAGGCGGTCTGCCCGGCGGTCACGCCGCCGAAGACCGGCCGGTTCTGCACCGTGGTGTTGGCCAGGCCGAGCAGGCTCTCCCGGAGGCCGGCGACCTCGGTGGCGATGGCCACGCGGGAGCTCTCCGAGTTCGCGCCGTCGTTCAGGCCCCTGACGGTGAGGTCCCGGACCCGCTGCACCTGGGTGAGCATGTTCTGCAGCGCCGAGTCGGTGGAGTTCAGGTAGCCCATGCCGTCGCTGATGTTGCGGGCGTGCTGGGTGGCGGTGGCCAGTTCCTCCCGCGCGATGATCGCCGCGTTGGTGCCGGCGGGGTCGTCCGAGGGCTTGCTGATCGTCTTGCCGGAGGTCAGCTGCTGCTGCAGCTTCTGGATGGCCTCCATGTTCCGGTTCAGCCCCTGCAGGCTGGTCTGGACGACGGCCTTGTGCGTGATGCGCATCAGGTCACAGCCCCACGCGGCCGGTGCGGTTGATCAGCACGTCGAGCGTCTCGTCGATCGCGGTGATCATGCGGGCCGCCGCCGAGTAGGCGTGCTGGAACCGGAGCATGTTGGTCATCTCCTCGTCGAGGTTCACCCCGGAGACCGACTCCCGGGAGGCGTCCACCTGGCTGGCGATCACCGTCTGCGTCTTGAGGTTGCCGGTGGCGACCGAGGCCTCGACCCCCAGCTGCACGATCAGCTGCCGGTAGCCGACCGCCGTGCCGTCCGCCGAGCTCTGCAGCTTGGCGATGGCGATGGCGTTCCGGTTGTCCGTGCTGGCGGTGTTCTCCGTGCTGCCGTCCGCGGCGGCGAGCCGATCGGTGCTGCTGATCGCGAGACTGAGCGTCTTCGCGGTGATGCCGGTCAGGCCCCCCGCGCCGTCGTCGAAGAGAGCACCGCCGAGGGCGCCGGTCTTGTCGACCCCAGCGGTGTGCGCCGTGTTGAACTCGTCGGCCAGCTTCTGGGCGACCCCGTCCAACCGCTCCCGGTAGCCGGGGATCGTCTGGCGCAGCGCGGTGAGCTGCCCGCCGGCCGTCCCGCCGGGGGCCAGCGTCGTGGCGCCGGGGTCGGTGACCAGGCGCGGGTCGGTGGCCGTCGCGGTCAGCGGGTCCGTGGTGCCCACCACCCGCACGCCGATCGAGGAGCCACCGGAGATCAGGGTGGACCCGCCCACCGCGACGTCGACCGCGCCGTAGTCACCCATGGTCGAGGTGGCTCCGATGGACTGGGAGAGCTTGAGCACCAGGGCGTCGCGCTTGTCGGCCAGCTCGTTGCTCGGCAGGCCGGACTGGGTGGCCTTCTTGATCGCGCCGTTGAGCTCGGCCACCTGCGAGATCGTGGTGTTGACGTCGTCGGCCAGCACGTCCAGGGCACTGCGGGTCTGCACCCACGCCTTGTCCAGCGCAGCGTCGGTGGTGCGGAACTCGGCGACCAGGGTGGCGGTCTTCTGCAGCACCGCGGTGCGGGCACCGTCCTCGGTCGGGTTGTTGGCCAGGTCGCCCCAGGACTTGAAGACGTCGGTGAGCTTGGCCTGGATGCCGGTCTCCCCCGGCTCCCGGAAGGCCTGCTCGATCTGCGCCAGGGTGGTGTCCTGCACGGCCATCGCAGCCGTCCTGCCGCTCTCGGCCTGGGCCCGGGCCTCCAGGAAGGCGTCCCGGATGCGGATCACCGTGTCCGCGGTAACCCCCTGGCCAACGTCCTTGCTGACCGACCAGATCGCCGGGACCGGGTTGCCGCCGACCGACTGCAGCTCCGCACGCTGGCGGGAGTAGCCGTCGGTGTTGACGTTGGCGATGTTCTGGCCGGTGACGTCCAGTCCGCGCTGCTGCGCCCACAGGGCGCTGGTCGCGGTGTTGAGCCCCGAGAAGGTACTCACATCGCACCGTCCAGGGTCACCGAGCGGTAGGCGCTGCCCGCGGTGCGGCCGTTCTGGGTGTAGGTCCCGGATTGCGTCCCGGTCCGGGAGGACAGCAGCGCGTCGCCGATCACCGACAACCCACTCTCGATCAGCTCCTTGTTCGCGTCGGAGAGACTGCGCAGCTCGGTGACGAGCGTCAGCAGCGCCTCGTGGTGCTTGGTGTAGAGGTCGTTCCAGGGCGCGGGCGCGGAGTCGGCGAGCTGCCGGAGGGAGGGGTTCGCCTCCAGGCCCAGCCGCCCGGCGATCTGCTCGGTCGCCGCGGCGCGCTCCACCTCGAGGGTGCGCAGCTGCTCCAGGACCACCTCGATCTCGTGCGCGATGCGGGGCAGCCAGCGGCTCTTCCCGGTGAGGATCAGGTACTGCTTCTCCTCGGCCTTGAACAGCAGCAGGTCCAGGAGCTCCTGCTCCCGCCACAGCAACGTCGACAGGTGCTGGTGGTCCATGCCGGCCGCCTTCCTCGTCGTCGTGTGTCCGTGTCGTCGTGTCCGTCTGCGCCACGTGCCCGAGCGGGCCGTGCCGACCCCCTCCCATCGGCACCGCCCGGTGCCCGGTCAAGCCGAGCAGCGCGGCTGGGGAGAAATCCTGCCCACCCGGTCCCGGACCGGCTCCGGTCCGCCGAGAGAGAGCACGTGACCGCAGCCAGCCCCACCCCCCTCGCCGGGGGCGAACGCCGACACCCCGACGTCGACGCACTGGTGACCACCCATCTCCCGCTGACGCACTTCGCGGTGAACGCGGTGGCCTCGCGCATCTCCCTGCCCAGCCACGTCAGCCGCGAGGACCTGCAGGCCTGCGCCCGGGTGGCGCTGGTCGAGGTGGCCCGCCGGTTCGACCCGGCGGCCGGGGCCACCTTCGCGACCTACGCGCTGCCCCGGCTGCAGGGCGCGGTCCTCGACGAGCTGCGGTCCGGTGACTGGGCCAGCCGTTCGGTACGGGCCGCGGCCCGGCGCACCGACGCCGCTGCCGACGCGCTCACCATGAGCCTCGGCCGGCCGCCCACGCGGGAGGAGCTCGCGGCGAGCCTGGGTGTCGGCCGGGCCGAGCTGGACACCCTGCAGGTCGACGTCCACCGCGCCGTGATGGTCAGCATCGACGCCGAGACCGGCGCCGAGGGCACCTCCCTGGACCTCCCGGACACCGGCGACTCCCCCGAACGCGCGCTGCTGCGCGCCGAGCGGGCCCGGCACCTGCACGAGGCGATCCGCGCGCTGCCCGACCGCCTCGACGAGGTCGTCGAGCGCAACTTCTTCGGCGACGAGTCGCTGACCGACATCGCCGACTCCCTCGGTGTCACGCTCTCCCGGGTCTCGCAGATGCGCGCCCGCGCGCTGACCCTGCTGCACGCGGCGATGAGCGAGGTCTGGGACGGCGCCCCGGTCCGGGCCGACGGCGGGGTGCGGGCCCGCAACCAGCAGCGCGCCTACGTCGACCGGGTCGCCGCCGCCCAGGCCGCCGGCCGGAACCCGGCGCGCCCGTCGGTCCCCGCTCCCCGGACCACCGGCCCCGCAGCACCCGCCCCGACCCGAGCGCCCGCGCCGGTGCCGGTGCCGGTGCCGACGCCCGCGGCGCGCGTTCGCCAGCGGTACGGCTGGCCGGCCCCCGAGCGCGAGGTCACCGCCCAGCCCGCCTGACCGGGGCGACCGAGTCACAGCTGCACCAAGGACCTCACTCGTTCGGGTCAACACCGGACGTCGCGGACCGTAGGAGAGGAGGCCCACCGCACGGCCGCGGTGGGCCTCCTCGCCGCGCTCGGTCCACGGAGGGCCCCTTGAGCCTCGTCGTCAGCAGCAACATCCCCGCCCTGAACTCCCACCGCGCCCTGGCGGTCGCCGACCAGCGGCTCAGCACGTCCCTGGAGCGGCTCACCTCCGGCAGCCGGATCAACCGTGCCGCGGACGACGCGGCGAACCTGGCGATCTCGGAGAACATGCGGGCCCAGATCGGCGGGCTGCGGGTCGCCCTGCGCAACAGCCAGGACGGCATCTCGGTGCTGCAGATCGCCGAGGGCGCCCTCGCCGAGGGGCAGGGCATCCTGCACCGGATGCGGGACCTCGCGGTCCAGGCCGCCAACGGCGGCGCGCTGGACGACGACGCCCGGTCCGCGGTCCAGTCCGAGGTCACCGGGCTGCGCGCGGAGCTGGACCGGATCGCCGCCACCACCTCGTTCAACGGCCGCGCACTGCTCGACGGCACGTACCGGACTGTCTTCCAGGTCGGCGCCGACACCGGGCACACGATCGCGGTCGACCTCGGGCCGCCCGTCGACGCCGCCGGGCTGGGTCTGTCCGCCGTCGACGTGCGGTCGGCCCCGGACGCCGATCCCTCCGGCGCGACGGCCGCGATCGCCGCCATCGACGCCGCCGTCGAACGGCTCTCCGTCGTCCGGGGCGACCTCGGCGCCCTGCAGAACCGGTTCGAGCACAACATCGCCAAGCTCGGCGCGGGGCTGGACAACACGGCGGCGTCGGAGAGCCGGATCCGGGACACCGACATGGCACAGGAGATGACCGACCTCAGCCGCACCCGGATCCTGACCCAGGCCGGCACCGCGATGCTCGCCCAGGCGAACCAGTCCGCCCCCCGGGTGCTGCAGCTGCTCAGCTGACCCACCCCCGTGGGGGTATCCCCGCACCGGACGCTCAAGGACCTCCCGGACCCGGCCGTTGAAGGGGCCAGAGCCCACCGCACGGACGCGGTGCGGCACCGTCCAAGGAGGAACACCGTGGGTCTGAGCGTCAACAACAACATCGCGGCGATGAACTCGTACCGCAACCTGTCGGCCACCGACAACCAGATGGCCAAGTCGCTGGAGAAGCTCTCCTCCGGCTTCCGGATCAACCGCGCCGCCGACGACGCCGCGGGCCTGGCCATCTCCGAGGGCCTCCGCTCGCAGATCGGTGGCTTCAAGGTCGCCGTCCGCAACACCCAGGACGGCGTCTCGGTCGTGCAGACCGCTGAAGGTGCGCTCACCGAGACGCACAAGATCCTGCAGCGCATGCGCGACCTGTCGGTGCAGGCCTCCAACGACGGTGGCCTCAACGACGACGCCAAGAAGAACATCCA